>DASYGV010000181.1:0-7862 GCA_035999335.1 Thermoanaerobaculia bacterium
CGTGCGCGACGTCGAACTGCTGCGAACTTGGAAAAACGCGTCGGCCGAGGAAGAGCCGAATCCCGCCGAGCCGTGTTGAGTACGGCGCGCAGTTCGCCGAGGGTGGCGCGAGGAGACAGCAGCGAGGCCACCAGGTGCCGCAGCGGCCCAGGTTCACGCCCCGCGCGGCCGTTCGGCGCGGCTTTGTAGACGACTAGAACAATCAAGCCGCCCTCCACGCCGACCGCGGCAAAACTTCGCTGCGCGGGACGTGAGACGTCCACGGCTCCGGCTCATCCCGCGGCACCTCCGGCACATGTACATCTTCGAGCTGGTGCGAACGCGCGACGAGAATCTACGGTTCGGGTCGCGGAAACGTTCTCCGCGCGTCCGTCAGTACCCAATAAGGAGATTTCGCGAGCGCACTCAAACGACGTTTAGACCATCTGCAAGGAGATTCCATGGAAAGCAGTTCGCGGTGGTGGTTCACGCTCTTTTCCCTCTACCTCTGCTTCGTCGCTTCCGCAGCGTTCGCAACGAATGCTCCGAGCAACCTGGCGGCGACCGGCACATCTAGCAGCACAGTGTCCCTGACCTGGACCGACAACTCCAGCAACGAGATCGGCTTCACGTTCATGTTCGACACGAGCGCGGCGTTCACCAACCCGACCTATGTCTGGGCGGGAGGCGCCAACACGACCAGCTACACCCACAGTGGCCGCAATCCGGCCACGACCTACTATTACAAGATCAAAGCGGAGGGGAATCCGGACTCCTCCTGGACCGGTCCGGACAGCGCGACGACGGCGCCGTCGAATCTGTCGGTGACGCCAACGTCGAACAGCGCGCTCAGCCTGTCGTGGACCGGAAACACGAACAATGTCGACATCCACGGTTACACGTACGCTTATGCCACGAACAGCTCCTTCACCGGCGCCATCTATGTATGGGTCGCCGGCAACGGCGCGACCAGTGCGACGCGAAGCGGATTGGCGACCGCGACGACGTACTGGCTGAAGATCAAAGCGGAGGGGACGAGCGACGGTCTCGACTCGCCGTACGGCAGCGTCGTCACGGCTACCACCATGCCGGCGAGTCTGTCGGCAAGCGTCATTTCGAACAGCCAGATCAATCTGTCGTGGAGCGGCAACGCAGGCAACTCCAGCATTGTCGGCTACACGGTGGCCAAGGCGACGACGAGCTCGTTCGCCGGCGCGACGTACCACTATGTGAACGGCGCCGGCGCGACCTCGTTCAGCAGCACCGGTCTGCTGGCGGGCACGACGTACTACTACAAAGTCAAAGCCGAGGGGACGAGCGACGTGTACGACTCGCCGTTCACAGGCGCGATCTCGGCGGCGACCTCGAACGCCGCGCCGAATCCGCCGAGCAACCTCGCGGCCAGTGTGATCTCCAGCTCGCGCATCGATCTCAGCTGGACCGACAACTCGACCAACGAGACCGGGTTCGAGCTCAAACGCGCCGCTGACAGTGCATTCACCCAGAACGTCGTCTGGATCGGCGGAATCGCGGGAACGAGCTACTCGAATACCGGCCTGACCGCATCCACCACCTACTACTACAAAGTGCGCGCGCAGGGGACGGCGCAGAATTCCGCGTACTCATCGGCGGTCAGCGCAACCACATCCCCCGACGGTGTTCCCACGCCGCCGAGCGGATTGACCGCGGCCGCCGTATCGAACACCCAGGTGAACCTGAGCTGGACCGACAACTCGAACAATGAAACGGGGTTCGAGCTCAAACGGGCCACCGACAGCGGATTCACTCAGAACGTCGTCTGGATCGGCAACATCCAGGGGACGACCTACGGCAACGTCGGCCTCAATGCGTCGACGACGTACTACTACAAAGTGCGCGCGGAAGGGACGGCCGGCAAATCCACGTACTCGAATACGGCCAGCGTCACGACGCCCGGCAATCCGCCGCCCACGGAAGGCGTTCCGATCTCGCCGCGCCTTTTCGGCGTCAATGCCTGGATGCCTTACCGCGTCGGGTCCGTGGTGAAGAACGGACAGCTCGACAACAAGTGGCCGGACGTGCAGAACAGCCGCGCGCGCAGCGTCCGTTACGGCGGCATCGCCGTCGATGAAGCCGATCCGGCGTGGGTCGAAAACGATCCGACGCCGCCGGAGATCCTCTGCCCGCCCGACCCATCGAAGCCGAGCACGATGAAACAGTACGCCGACATGGTCGACGCCATACGCGCGATCGGCGCCGAACCGATCCTCCAGGTCCCGGTGCTGGCCCAAGCGGAAGTGCCGCGCACGGCGCAGGAGGCGGCGGACATCGTCCGGTGCATCAACATCACCCTGCAGAAGGGCGTCAAATACTGGTCGATCGGCAACGAGCCCGACCTCGCCTACGGCTGGGACACCTCAGGCGAGGCTTGGAATATCGCCGCGTACATGCGGTCGTTCGCGTCGGCGATGAAGCAGGTCGACCCCACGATCAAGATCGTCGGTCCCGAAACGGCCTGGTTCAATTGGAACGTCCTCGACCGCCTCACCAACGGCGGCCCCGACGACATCCTCGGCATCCTCGATGTGATCTCGTTCCACATGTACGGCTGGCCGGACCACGACGATGGGACGCTGATCTGGCCGGACCGCGGTCAGGTCATCAGCTACCTGATGGCCAACGATTCGTTTCATGAGGACCTGATTCAGCTGAAGGACCGGGTCGCGCAGCGCAATGCCCAGCTCGGCCGCACGGGAGACAACGCGCTTAAGATCGCCGTGACAGAAGCGAACATCAACTGGGAGAACCCGAACAACGACAGCATCGACGGCGTCGGCGCGAAGAGTTTCCTGGGCGGGCAGTTCTGGGCGGAGGTGATGGGCATCGCCATGCAGCACGGCGTCGATTTCCTCAACTTCTGGAGCGTAATCGAGGGAAACAACGTCTCGAACGACAAGGGCTACCTCTGCCGGCAGCAATGCACCCATGGCGCCTTCCATCCCTCCTACTATCACTTCCAGATGATGGCAACGCACTTCCGCGGCAACGCCCTCCTGCCCGCCGACGGCATCTCGTTCGACGACGAGCAGAACGTCAAATCGTTCGCTGCGAAAGACAGCGATCAGATCGCCGTAATCGTTCTCAACCAGGACGCGTCGGCGAGCTTCGATTACATCGTCCGGCTCAATACCGACCCGGTTTCGGCGTCGCTGAAAGTCAACATCCCGGTGGGCCTCGCGGCGCAGTCCACCGGCACGATCGCGAATCAGTCGACCATCCTGCTGGTCTTCGACGCCGCAGGCACGCTGAAGAGGAAGATCGAGTACAAGCGCAACCCCGGCAGCACGCCGACGCTGAGTGATGTGCCCTACCCATGAAGCCGTAACGATGAAGGGTCGTGATCCCTCACGGCCCTTCTCGGCGGCGCATGGGCACTGCAGGCATCATCAGCAAGAGCCCGATGGCGGGTGATGTATTCACTTACAAATATACCTATTCGATCCTCACTTCATGGGATATCAACCAGATGTTCCTGGTTGCAATGGCTTCCCGTTATGACGGTTCAGCCGTTCGGACAGGAAGTCGCAGTGCTTGCCGAAGGCTTTATGGCTGCGGGTTTCCACACTGAAACCTGGATGCCTACTTCTGCACCGAGTGGGATTATGTTGTGCGTGTTTCTACTGACGCCGGTGAGAATCAGTCGCTGAAGGCGGTGTTGGTACGGTTTCCAGGGCTGCGGCTGGTCGTCAATGAATCGCTGAACCGGACATCGCTCCGGACCTGGCGAGAGTGTTAGCGCGGGGGACGACCGGGAGCGCCTCCGGCCCGCCGGAGGCGCTCTTCGTCGTCTTCCCCTTCGTCAGCGCTCGCGCGAGAAATCGCGGATGAGCGTGCCGTTTCGTCGGTCGCGGATCCCGTAGTGACCAGTCTCGGCGTCGCGCGTCATCGACCATTCGCCGCGGCGCGCGTAGTACTGCGGCAGCGCGGCAACCGTCTGCCGCAGCCGCTGGAGGTCGTTTTCGATTTTCGTCGCCAGCGCCTGATCGGAGGTCGTGTTGCGGTTCTTCTCGGCCACTGCAAGAACGCGCTGGAACCACGACTGCGTCTCCTCGAGAGGTGCCTGGAGGAGCGATCGGTCGATGATCGCGTAGAGGACATCGAGGCGATCGGGATTCGCCTGGAGGCGCTCCGCCTGCAGGCTGCGGAACTCGGCGAAGTCGCCGATCTTTCGCGCCTTCAGACGCAGGTAGTGATCGCGCAAGCCGGGCTCCTCGCCCGTTGCCACGGTGAAGTGGAAATCGGAGCGCAGCCCGCGGATCTCCGCGGTGAGCGCGTACTCACCGGCCGGCAGCGCGCCGAATTCGATCCTCGCGTCGTACGTCGTCATCGGAACGGACGTATCGCGATCCGCGATGCGCTCGGCGTCGGGACCGCGCTCGCGCGCGGCCCTGCCGCGCACGACCGGAGCCGCGAGCGCAACCGGCCGGCCGCCTTTCGAGACCAGGGACCACTGCACTTCCCCGAGCCACGACTCGTCGTTCAGAGCGCGCAATCCGTCCGTGAGCGCGCGCGGCTCGGGAAGCTGTTCGACGGTGAAGACATTCAACTGCAGATCGGCGACCAGCGGCTCGTCGGCGAAGACGGCCCGGACGAGTTTCTTCTGCGCGTCGTCGGTCACGAGGACCTCGTGCCGCGCGACGAGCGTCAGCGACGAAGCCGTCGCCGAGGCCGCACAGGCGACGACGAGGACGGCCAGCAAGGTACGGATGTGATTTCGCATGGGGATTCTTTCCTTCCTCGCTATTGGCGCAGCCGGATCTGGCTGCGCTCGGACGGACTGTAGGTCGTCGGCAGCGGGTGAATGTCCGACATCCCCCGCTCGGCGCCGAACCACATCGCGCCGAACATCAGCTCGCGGCAGGCGATCGAGTGGTCCATGTGCATCCCGTGGCCGATCTCGTGGGCGGCAACGGCCGCGCGAAGCAGGTTCATTTCCGGCTGCGAGAAGCCATTGGGCTGCATGACGTTGGGCGGGCTGCAAAACGCGTACGGTGACGAGTAGTGCTCGCCCTGGTACCTCGGCACGGTGCGGAGCTCGTCCACGGCGATCCCACCCCACAATCGCTGCGGCAGGATCAATTGAGAGGCCTGTTCCCAGATGTCGCAGCCCGCCTGCAACGTCGATTGGCATTGCGGCACGGGGTTATTGAACTCGTCATAGAAGCCGAAGAGGAGCCCTTCCGCGAACGACGTGTGAATCCCCGAGTTCTCGAACGTCTTCGCATAGACCTCGACGAACGACGTGGTGTTGGGCGTTTCCGCCAGGAACTGCGTCAGAGCATTGCCGTTCCGGTCGTGGTCGATCATGTCCGGATCGATGTTGTCCAGGATCGTCGCGCCGAAGATGCCCCCCTGCCAGGCCGGGATGGTGTGCGCGATCGGCGCTCCGCCCGGGACCTGCTCCGTCCTGATCACCGTCGGCGGGTACTGCACCTGATTGATCACGCGGATCGCGCGCTGGCCCTGTGGCCGCGCCCCCGGAATTCCGTTGCGGTTCGGATTCACGACCGGGTGGATCGCCGTCAGCAGGCGATTGTTGTGCGCGATGCCGGCGACGTCGCCCGGGAACAGGTAGTGGACGCGCATCGGCAACTGCGCGAGAAACGAAAGCGGCGTCACACCGGCCGCGAGGATCTCCGGATCCGCGACGATGAAGAGATCGCGCTGGCGCGGATTGAGACGCGTGTAGGTCGCCCCGCCGCCGCTCTGCCCGATCAGGTGCTGGCCGATGACGATGCCGCGCATCTCCTCCCAGGCGGACAAGCCGTCACCCGGATTCTGCGCCGTACCGTTGTCGTTATCCGTGTCGGTCGACGGCAGCAATCCGGCGGGGTCGATGACATTCGAACCAACGTGCCACTTCGCTTCCGTCATGCCGTCGCCGTTCGCGTCGACCGGCAGCTTGAGCGGCGGCAGCTCGTACGTCTTCTTTCCCGACTGGATCGAGACCTTGATCGTGCCGGACGCGCCGAAGTCGCGGATCAGAAGCGTCGTCCGCGTGTCGCCGGCGCTCGGATCGAAGTCGACCACGAGGCTCTGCTGGCCGTTCGTGAACGTCATGTCTTCGGACGTGTCGCCGTTGAGCGGCCAGTTGTTCGCGATGCCCGGGTAGTTCGTGGAGTCGACCGTGAACGTGGCCTTGCCCTTCGCTCCACCGGTGAGGACGTGCAGCGAGATGAACTGCCCGGTGGTGCCCATGACGTCGAATGAGACGTTCGATCCGTCGACGAACATCCCCGGGATGAGCTTGTTCGAATGGTCGACCGGATTGGCCGGGTCGAACTCGTCGATACTCACGTATAGCTTCGTGATGAAGAGGTCGGCGCCGGCCGTGCCCACTCCGGAGAGGAGCGGATTCGCGGAGACCTTCACCTTCCCGACCTGGGTGGGGTGGAAGAGGCTCGATGCCGTTTCGGTCGTCGGCGCGAACGTGCCGCCGCCGCGCGTGGCCGCCGGTCCGGACGCGGCGACGGACCAGTTGCACTTGATCGGTCCGATGCGTTGTCCCGCTGCGTCGAGTCCAACGGCGTGGAACGTCGTATCGGCCGACGAAGACACCGCGTACGCGTCGGCCCGCTCGGCGATGTCCGTCGTGTCCTTCAGGATGGCGATGGAATTCGGCTTCTTCGCCGTCAGCACGAACGTCGCGCTCGCGGAATCGGGACTCGATGCAATGCTCGCCCGGACCGTGTAGTCGCCCGGCTTATTGCCGAGGATGACCGTCGCCGCCACTTCACCCGCCGCGTCGCTCGTGGCGGTGTAGGTGGTCGAGGTCGCGTTCTCGTTGGCGCCGATGGCCGCCCCGGTCGCATTGGGCGGCTGCGACACGATTTCGAAGAGCACTTGCTGGTTCGGCAACGGAGCGCCCGTGGGCCGGACCGTTCGCGCGACGATCTGGTTCTCGACCGGATGGCTGATGACACCCGACTGGGGCGTCCCGGACACGGCCACGACGTCGGTATCGAGCGCGTAGATGAATTCGTAGGTCGGAGGCGTCGAGTCGTGAAGGAGGTCGACGTCGACCCTCGGACAGCAGGTCGAGACGAAGGTCGTGGTGAAGGTATTCGTGCCGCCGCGCACCCATCCCATCGGAGTACCCGCCGGGGAGTGATCGGTCGAAAACTGGTAGTCGACCATGTTGAAGTTGCAGGCGCCGACGTTCGTCACTGTATACGCACCGATCTGGAGGCTGCCGTTGAGGTGCATGAGGACGTTCGAATATCCCGTCAGCGGACCCTGCACGGCCAGTTTCCGGTGCACGACGACCTGCTTGAGGATCGCTTCCGCCGGGATGGGGTCGTCGAAGGTGCACGTGACCATTTGCGGCGTCGACGTCGACCCCCATCTCGGGCAGCTCTCGACGTAGTTGCAATCGCCGCCGGTCGTCGGGCGATACATGAGCACGCGATCCGCCGCATGGGCGGTGTGGCTCGCGAGCACTGCGACGATGAACAGACTCCACACCGCCGCCTGCGTGATTTTCATGAGGCGCATAGGTTCTCTCTCTTCTCTCTCGAATGGACGCGGCAGGAGACCACGGCGGATTACGAACCGTCAACCGGAAAAAATGGAGCGCGTCGCCGAGTCTTCCGCATCTCCGCACAGGATCACTTGCACATCAACTGATAAACCCCGATCACGTCGTCGCGGACGTCGTCCAGGTCCTCCTTGATCTTCGTGCACGTGACTTTGGATGGCGTACACCCGATCCAAGGATCGGGTGTACGCGACTTCGAATCGCGTCCACCCGATCCATTGATTGCCTCGGCTGTTACCATTTCGGTGATGCCGAAGGCCAAGTCACTCGATGCCAACGCAGTGCTCTTCGGCACGATCATCTATCG
>DASYGV010000192.1:0-15973 GCA_035999335.1 Thermoanaerobaculia bacterium
GCGGTGGCTTCCCGCCGCCCAAGCCCCCTCGCCACCGCACTCCTAGACTAATTCAAATCGAACAACAACACTTCAGCGCCCTTCCCAGTGAGGGTCACGCGCGGTTCATCCGAGATCGCCGCGCCGTCGCCGGCTTTCAACTTCTGCCCATTGAGCTCGACCTCGCCGCGCGCGACCTGCACCCATCCGTAGCGATTCGGTTTGTACTCGTGCGTGACGGATTGGCCGTCGTCAAGGAGAGACGTGTAGATCTCGACGTCCTGGTGAATCTTGACCGAGCCGTCGCGCGCGTCGGGCGATGCGACGAGACGCAGAGTCCCGCGGCGCTCGTCGTCCTCGAACTTCTTCTGCTCGTAACTCGGCGCGATGCCGCCGCGCTCGGGCAGGATCCAGATCTGCAGGAAGTGCACGAGCTCGTCCTCGGACGCGTTCATCTCGCTGTGCATCACACCCGTGCCCGCGCTCATGCGCTGCACTTCGCCGGGGCGGATGACGCCGTTCGTGCCCATCGAGTCGCGGTGCCCGAGGGCGCCTTCGAGGACGTACGAGACGATCTCCATGTCGCGATGCCCGTGCGTACCGAACCCGCGTCCGCCGCGCACGCGGTCTTCATTGATCACGCGCAACGCGCGGAAGCCCATGTGCTCGGGATCGTGATAGTCGGCGAAGGAGAAGGTGTGGTACGTGTCGAGCCAGCCGTGGTCGGCGTGGCCGCGCTGTTCGGCGCGGCGGATGGTGATCATGTCATCGGTAACAATCTCACATTCCCGAAATAGGACATATGAGACGAATAGGTCGTATAGGTCCTATCCGTCCCATTCGTCCTATCATTCGCCCCGGCAATGCACGACGATCCCCTCCCGCGCGAGCTCCCGGAAAGAACGGGGAAGCACTACTGCGTGAAGTGTCTGGCGCCGATTCCGGCGGAAGAGTATCTCCGCAACGATCACATCTGCGACGCGTGCTCGCAGTCGGACGAATATCCGCTGGCTTCCACACCAGAACCCCGCAAGAAGAGCGATGAACGATGAACGATGAGCGATGAACTGAGATCCGAGGCCCGCTCATCGCTCATCGCTCATCACTCATCGCTCGGGCGTGTCGCGGTCATCCACGACTGGCTCACGGGCATGCGCGGCGGCGAGGCGGTGCTCGAGGCGATTCTCGACGCGGTGCCGGACGCCGATCTCTTCACGCTCTTCCATTTCCCCGGCTCGGTCTCGCCAAAGATCGAGGCGCGCAACATCTACACCTCTTCGCTGCAGCGATTCGCGCAGCGCGTGAACGACTATCGCCAGCTCCTCGCTCTCTTCCCCCGCGCGGTGCGCGAGTGGGATCTCGGCGGCTACGACCTGATCGTTTCGTCGAGCCACTGCGTCGCGAAAGGCGTCGACGCGAAAGGCAAGCCGCACCTCTGCTACTGCCACACGCCGATGCGTTACATCTGGGACCGTTTCGACGACTACTTCCCTCGCGCGAAACCGCTGCGCCGCGCGGCCGCGATCTCGGTTGTGCCGTGGCTGCGGCGGTGGGACGTGAAGACCTCGGCGGGGGTGACGCAGTTCGTCGCGAACTCGTCCTTCGTGCGCGATCGCATTCGCCGCTACTACAGTCGCGATGCGGAGGTCATTCATCCGTACGTCGACGACGCGTTCCTCGACGCGCCTCTCGTGCAAGATCGCGACGACTATCACATCGTCGTCTCCGCACTCGTGCCGTACAAACGCGTGGAGCTGGCGATCGAGGCGATGGAGGGGCGAAAGCTCGTCGTGATCGGCGGCGGACCGCTGCTGGAGCGGCTTCAGGCACGAAGCGGACCCAACGTCGTGCTGATGGGCTCCGTATCGAGGGATAGAATCATCGAACGGCTGTCGCGCGCGCGAAGCCTGATCCTTCCCGGCGTGGAGGACTTCGGGATCACGCCGCTCGAAGCGATGGCCCTCGGCACGCCGGTCGTTGCCCTCGGCGAAGGGGGAGTGCGGGACTCTGTGGTGGACGGAACGACAGGAATTTTCTTCGACGCGCCGGAGGTAGAGTCGCTTCGCCAGGCTCTTGACACGGTCGAGCGGCGCGAGTGGGACCGAGCCGCCATTCGCGCGCACGCGGCGACGTTCTCTCGCGCACGATTCGATCGCGAGCTCGCCTCGGCGCTCGAGCGAGTCCGCGCATGATCGAAACGAAACACAGAACGCTGTCGTCGGTCTACCTCGTCAATGACGCGGTGGCGTCGAACCTGGCGATGCTGTGTGCGTGGGCGCTCCGCTTCCGTTTCGAAGTCATCCCTGTCGTCAAAGGCCCGCAGGAGCTGTCGACCTACGTGAAGCTCCTCCCGATCGTGACGCTGGTGTTCCCGCTCGCATTTGCGGTGCAGGGGCTCTATCGCATCCGTCCGACACGCAGCAAAGCGGAGGAGTGGCTCTCCGTGGCGGTCGGCTCAGTGGTGGCTACCATCATTCTCTCCGGCGTGCTCCTCTGGGTCCGCATCGGCTCCGCGGACCTGCACTACTCGCGCGCGACGCTGGCGCTGTTCATGGTGCTGGCGATGGCGTTCGTGATGATCGGACGCACCGCCGTGCGGCTGTTCGTCGAGCGCCGGCATCGCGCCGGGAAGGACCTCGACCGCGTGCTGATCGCCGGCAACGGCGAGCTCGCGCGCGCGGTGCTCGAACGCATGAAAGCGCACCGCGAGCGCCTCGGTTTCCGCATCGTCGGCTATCTCCGCAACGGCACGGACGAAGAGCTCCCGGGCCTCGAGTGTCTCGGATCGACCGCGGAGGCGGAAGAGGTGGTGAAGACGCACGCGATCGATCACGTGTTCGTCGCGCTGCCGCACGCGTCGACGCAGGCGATGATGGCGCTGCTCGATCGACTGACGCGCAACCTCGTCGCGATTCACGTCGTTCCCGACCTGTTGCAGTTCATGGTCCTGCGCTCACGCGTCGAGGACCTCGACGGACTGCCGACCATCAATCTCTCTGAGACGCCGCTCGAGGGCTGGAGCCGCTTCGTCAAGCGCGGCTTCGATCTCGTCGTCACGATCGCCGCGCTGATCGTGCTTTCGCCGGTGATGGCGATCGTGGCGATCGCGATCTGGCTCGAAGACGGCGCGCCGATCTTCTACCGGCAGGTCCGCATGGGACTGGATGGCAAGCCGTTCGAGATGGTGAAGTTCCGCTCGATGCGCGTCGGAGCGGAGATCGCGACCGGCGCGGTGTGGGCGGCGAAGGACGATCCGCGGCGCACGCGCGTGGGACGCTTCATCCGCGCGTGGTCGCTCGACGAGCTGCCGCAGCTCTGGAACGTGCTGGTCGGCGACATGAGCGTGATCGGCCCGCGTCCCGAGCGGCCGGAGTTCGTCGAGCAGTTCCGCGCCGAGTTCCCGCACTACATGCTCCGCCACAAAGTGCGCGCCGGGATGACCGGATGGGCGCAGGTGCACGGCTGGCGTGGCAACACGTCGATGCGCATGCGCATCGAGCACGACCTGTACTACATCGAGAATTGGTCGCTGCTGCTGGATCTGAAGATCCTGGCGATGACGGTCGTGCACGGGCTGAAGCACGAGAACGCGTATTGAGGCGAACGATGAACGATGAACGATGAGCGATGAACCCGCCTCCAAGTTCATCGTTCATCGTTCATCGCTCATCGCTCATCGTTTGTTAACGCTCGAGCGTGGATCGCATCTCTAACTCATGCTCACCCTGATCACGCTTTTTCTCGCGTCCACGCTCTCCTCCACCGTGCGCATCGCTCCGCCGACGGAGCCGGGCGAGCGGCTCGTGCTGACGGGCACGTTGTATCGCGCTGATGGACGCACACCTGCGGCCGGCGTGGTCCTGCTCGCGTATCACACGAATGTGAAGGGGATCTATCCGCGGCGCCTCACCAGCCTCGGGCACGGCGCTCTCAGCGGGAAGCTGCGCACCGATCAGAAAGGGCGCTATCGCATCGAGACGATTCGCCCAGGCGGGTATCCGGACAGCGAAGCCCCCGCGCACATCCACCTCGTCGTGCAGCCCGAAGGGAAGAAGGAGTTCTACGTGGACGAGGTGATCTTCGATGACGATCCCCGTACGAACCGGTTTCGCGGCCAGAAAGGCTTCGCGGTCGTGAAACTCGCGAAGAGCAACGGCGTCTGGACGGGCTCGCATGACATCGTCCTGCCACGCGAGTGACGCCTCGTATAATCCGCGCCGACTATGGCGAAGCAATCGGAAGCTCTCTTTCAACGTGCACAGGAAGTCATCCCCGGAGGCGTGAACTCGCCGGTTCGTGCGTTCGGCGCCGTGGGCGGCGCGCCGCTCTTCATGGAGGTCGGCCAGGGCGGCCGGATCTTCGACGCGGACAACCTTCAGTACATCGATTGTGTCGGCTCGTGGGGGCCGATGATCCTCGGACACGGACATCGTTACGTAGTCGAAGCCGTGAAGAAGGCGGCCACGCGCGGGTTCTCGTTCGGCGCGCCGACCGCGGGCGAGATCGAGCTCGCGGAGATGATGGTGCAGGCCGTGCCGTCGATGGAAATGGTGCGGCTCGTGAGCTCGGGCACCGAGGCGACGATGAGCGCGCTCCGGCTCGCGCGTGCGGCGACGGGGCGGAAGAAGGTCCTCAAGTTCGACGGCGGCTATCACGGCCACGTCGACTCGCTGCTGGTGAAAGCCGGCTCCGGCGGTGCGACGTTCAACGTCCCGGACTCCGCGGGCGTACCGTCCGAGGTGACGGACCTGACGCTCATCGCGCGCTACAACGATCTCGCGGATGTGCGCGCGAAGATGAGCGATGAAGTTGCGGCGCTCATCGTCGAGCCGGTCGCGGGGAACATGGGCTGCGTTCCGCCGCAGCTGGGATTCCTGCAGGGGCTGCGCGAGATCTGCGACCAGCACGGCGCGCTGCTGATCCTCGACGAAGTGATGACCGGCTTTCGCGTCGCATACGGTGGCGCGCAGGCGCGGTATGACATCCGTCCCGACATCACGACGCTCGGCAAGATCATCGGCGGCGGCATGCCCATCGGCGCGTACGGCGCACCGCGCAAGCTGATGGAGCTCGTCTCCCCCCTCGGACCGATGTATCAGGCCGGAACGCTGTCAGGAAATCCCGTGGCCGTCGCCGCCGGCCGCGCCACGCTCAGCGTGCTGCGCAACTCGTCGATCTACGACGATCTCGAAGAGCGCAGTGCGGAGTTCGAGAGCGGCGTCCGCGCCTCCGCGGACAAGCACAACGTGCCGGTGACGCTGAACCGCGTCGGCTCGATGTGGACGATCTTCTTCACGGAAGGCCCGGTCACCGATTTCGAATCGGCGAATCGCAGCAATCGCGAAAAGTTCGCGCGCTTCTTCCACCTCATGCTCGCCGAAGGCGTCTACCTCCCGCCATCGCAGCTCGAGTCTGCGTTCTTTTCCGCCGCGCACGCGAAGAAGGACATCCAGCAAATGGTGGAGAGAGTGGATAGGGTGATGAAAAAGGTGGCCTGGGAGTTCGGAACGTAGGCCCGGACCGCCGCCGTCTCGGCGGCTGATCGGGCGGCGTCTCGCCGCCCGGGGTGGCGGCGCGGGACGCCGCCACATCAGCCGGCGGGACGCCAGCGGTCCGCGAGCACTTCGAGGAACAAACGTGCGGCGAGCTTCGCGGTCATCCCCGAAACGTCCCACGGTGGCGAAAGCTCGGACAAGTCACATCCAATCAGCTTCGAAGACCTTGCGAGCGCGCGCACGATCGCGATCATCTCGCGTGAAGACAATGTCCCCGGCGCTGCTGCAGATGACCCGGGCAATTCCGCCGCATCGATATCGATCGACAGAAAAATCGCATCGCTCGACATCTCGAGCTTCGAACGCACCTCGTTCGCGATCGCGTGCGCGGGCGTCAGATCGAACCAGTCCACGGGGATCGTCGTGATCCCTTGCTCGCGCACCCAGCGGTCGTAGTGAGAGGAGTTCGCGAAGTCGCGGGTGCCGAGGATGAACGTGCGCGAGCCGTGGCAGATGCCGGTCTCCAGCGCGCGTCGATAGGGTGTGCCGCTCGAGAGCGAGTCCTCGTCGTCGTATTCGCGGACGTCGTAGTGCGAGTCGATCACCACCAGTCCGAGCTTGAGGTTCGGGCGCGCCTCGGCGAGGCCGCGCAGGAGCGCGCCGGTGAGGCCGTTGTCGCCTCCGACGAAGAACGGTGTCGCGCCGGCGGCGAAGATGTCGCGCGCGGCGGACTGCACACGGTCGTGTGCTTCGCGGATCGACTCCGGAGGCAGATCGAGATCGCCGAGGTCGCGGACGATGCGGCCCGAGAGCTCGACGCCGTTGCCGAACGTCGTCAGCGACGGCAGCGCCTCGCGGAACGCCTGCGGTCCCATCTTCGCGCCGCCGCGCGTCGGAATGGACGCGTCGAACGGCAGGCCGAGGAGCACAAAATCGCCGGCGGCGTAGGAGGTTGAAGGGACGAGCAGCGTCGAGGCCCGCGGGTCGCGCGGATCGTTGGGGTCGCGGTGGTGATGTCGTGTCATGAAGTAACACCCTGAGTGGAGCGAAGGGTCAAGGGAGCCCTCTCGAGGAATGGACCGTTTTCGAGAGGGCTCCGTTGACCCTTCGCTCCGCTCAGGGTTATGAGTTCCGCAACTTCACCAGGATCTCCTCTTCCGCGACCTCATGCAGCTCGCGCGTGCGCGCCCACGCGGCGTCGGCGCGAGCGAGGAGCGCGTGCTTGCGCGTCGCGTCGTCGAGTCCCGCGAGGTTGATGCACACGTTCTGGTACGCGCCGGCCGCCGCCGCGCGCGCCATCTGCGCGCCGACGCCGGCGTCGGAAAGCGACGCCTGCAGGCCGATCTTTGCGATCTCGCGATTGAGCTCGATCAGTTCCGGACACGCCTCGAGCACGCCGAGCGGCACCTCCGCCGCGCCGACCGTCGCATCCGCGAGCGCGGCGTTGCGTGTCGCTTCCTCATCGGGCGTCCCTTTCGGCATGCGCATCGCGGCGAGCAGCGCGTCGAACGCGTCGGTGTCCGCATCGACGGCGGCGAGGAGCTTGTCCTTCAGCTCCTGCCCGCGCACGGCGATGCGATCGAATTCCGGCTGCTTCGCCTCGAGGCCTTTCTTCGTGTGCGACAGCACGGCCACCATCGCCGCCAGTCCCGCGGCCATCGACGCCGCGAGCGCGGACACGGAACCGCCGCCCGGCGCGGGCGATTCGCTCGACAGCTCGTCGACGAAATCGCGTAGGGACATCGCGGCGAGACGCGGCGTCTTGTGCGCGGCGAGGCGGTACTCGATCACTCGCTCGCGCGGATCGAACGGCTTCACCTCGCTCAAGCCGAGGGTGCGGATGGCGACGTGGATCAGCGCGGCTTCGGAGACTCCGGTCGGACGACCCATCCTGCCGAGGTAGTGGCGGCCGGCGTCGAGCAACACCTGCCGGGGCACGAGGCCGACGATCTCCGAGCCGGTGACGCGCAGGCCGCGGTCGCGCGCGCGCTCCTCGCACGCGTCGAACGCGACGTGCAGCGGCGTCGTGTCGAGGTCCGTGAGATTGATCGAGATCTGCGCGCAGCCGAACTCGGGGATTACCCAGCCGACGGCTTTCACCGACTTGAGGAGTCCCGGCTCCCAAACTGGCTCGCCGTTCGCGTCGAGGAGCGGCTGATCGTTCGCATCGCGTTTCATCCGGCCGCGTTCGCGCACGTCGAAGGCCACTCGGTTCGCGAGGCGCTTGTCGAGCGTGTTGATGTCGACGTTGTACGCGACGAGAAACTTGCGCGCGCCGATCACCGTCGCGCCGGAGCGCGGCACGAACTGCGCGGGACCGAAGTCCGGCGCCCACTTCCGATCGGCGACCTTCTTCGCGAAGCCCTCGTATTCGCCCTCGCGGATGTCGGCGAGGTTGCGCCGCTCGGGTACGCTGGCCGCGTATTCGTACAGGTACACCGGCACGCTCAGCTCGCGGCCCACGCGCTCGCCGAGCTTGCGCGCGAGCTCCGCGCATTCGTCCATGGTCACGTTCGCTATGGGAATGAACGGGACGACGTCGACCGCGCCGATGCGCGGGTGCGCACCGCGATGGGTGGTCATGTCGATCAGCTCGACGCCTTTTTTCACGAGGCGGAACGCTGCTTCGAGCACGGCGTCCGGCGCGCCGACGAAGGTGATGACGGTGCGGTTCGTGTCCGCGCCGGGATCGACGTTCAGCAGCGTGACGTCGGAGACCGATGCCGCAGCCGCGGCCACGGCGTCATACACATCCTTGCGCCGCCCCTCGGAGATGTTCGGAACGCATTCGACGATCTTCATGCGGGGCGATGCTACCGCAGCGCGTCACTTGCGTTTGAGGAACGGGAAAAATCGGGACAGCGCGGAGGCGTTCTTTTCGACGAGCCGCGCATTCGCCAGTTCGGTGTCGCCCAGCGTTTGCTCGAAGTCTTTGAGACGTTCTTCCGCTTCCCTGACAGCGCTGCCCTTCTGAATGCGCAGGTAGGCATTGGTTTCCTCGTCGTGCTCCCGGCGGGCGCGTGCAACCGCTTCGTCGTAGGGCCGTTTGCGGACGGCGATCCTGCCGGCGTGGATGACCTGCTCGACCACCCACTGCTGCTGGTGCGGGTTGACGTCGAGGGTGAGCGCGGCGCGCACGTGTGCGGTGGAGTACTGTCTCGCGTTGCCCATCGCGGTGAACGCGCTGCCCATTCGCGAGAACCGGTTCTCGGCGCGCGTCGCCTGCTCCATCTGGTCTTCGAAGCGCGATCCGGTCACCTCCATGATCCGCTCCGCGAGGGCCGCAACTTTGACGAAGTCGGCGATGTGCGCCTCGGTCAGACGATGGTTGTCCGGGATGCTCCAGGGACGTTGTTCGGCCTCGTCGAGCAGATCGCGGACCGAGCGCTCTTCGAGGTCGCGCTCGATCGTGGCGCGATCCATCGGATCGACGACCTCTTCGCCGCAAGCGAGCGTCAGGATGAGCAGAATCGGGACGACGGCGCGGTTCGCGGACATGCGGTCAGTATAATTCGCGGACTTCAGCCAAACCTCGGGAGGCAATCAACGTGGACTGTCCGAAATGCGGCATCGCGCAGGATGACGGGCGAGAGGACTGCGTTTCCTGCGGGATCGTATTCGCGCGGTTCCGTGAGGCCCAGGAACGCGCGCAACTGCGGGCTGCGCAAAGCGACGTCCCGTTTCAGGCATCGCCCACCGAAGGGATCGCCGTGTCGCGCTGGATCATCTTCGCGGTCCTGCTTTTGGCGGTGGTGTTCGGCGCGTTGTGGACGAAGTCGCGCCGCGATGCGCGCGCGAACCGCGACCTCCGCAAGGAGGGGATGGCGCAGCTCAATGAGATCAACAAGGAGGGAATGGCCGAACGCGAGAGGCTCGAAAAGGATCGCGAGAGCGCGCGGGAAATGGCCGGAGCGATGACGGAGACGCAGAAGCCCGCGCGGCGTCCCGTCGGCCTCGACGAAACGGCGGCGACTCGGCTGATCGAGCAGTGTTTCGGTTTTCAGGAACAAGCGACGATCAAGTTGCCCAAAAGCTACACCGGTTACGTGAGCTCGTATGCGGAAAGCTATCCCTCCTTCGAAGTGGCGCTGGAGAGACGGGTCGTCGAGCGCGTGGGCGACGCCCCTAAACTCTGGCCGGGCCCGGGATCGGGCGGCCTGAACATGATGGATCGCGGCGAGGCGTACGAGATTCCGCTCGGAAAACGCCGCGTCCGTGAGGTCACATCGCTGGTCGGCGGGATCGATCACGCCGAGGCGCACTTCCGCTGGATGTACGAAGGCCGCATCGCGGCCGAGCTGCTTCTGAAGGGCGATACGTACACCGGCGTTGCGGTCTTCATCAACAACGGAGGCGCGTGGCGCATCAATGGCGGCACGGTGTGGCGGCAGGACGGCGACGCGGTCCGAGTGTGCAAGGACTTGAGCTGATTACGTCGTGGTATCCGAAGTGTCGCGCACGGAGAGCCAGCTCCCGAGCCATCCCGCGAGCATGCCGCCGGCGATGAGCGCGGCGATCTTCTGCCACGGGAGAAATCCGAGGAAGAGGAAGCTCCAGAGGATGGAGCTCCCCGGTGCGAGCGAGCGCCGCGCGATTTCGTAGAGCGCGAACAAGAGCCCCACTGACAGAACGCCGCCGATCGCTCCCTGCAGAAATCCCTCGATGAGGAACGGGCCGCGGATGATGCGCTCGGTCGCGCCGACGAGCCGCATGATTTCGATCTCTTCGCGGTAGAGCACCATCGTCAGGCGGATGACGTTGGCGATGGTGAAGCACGCCGCGATGCCGAGGATCCCGCCGGCGACGAGACCGATGATGTTGATGATGTTGACCAGGCGGCGCAGGCGCGTCAGCCACTGCCAGTCGTATTGCACCTGTTCGACACCCGCCATCGCGCGCAGCAGTCCGATGTTGTTCACGAGACCGCGCGACTGCACGAGCCGCGGGTCGACTTCGACCTCGTACGACGGCGGGAACGGGTTGTCGTCGAGCTGTCCGACGACTTCGCTGAGGTTCGCGAAGTAGCTCTTGAAACGCGCGAGGGCTTCCTCGCGCGTGACGAAGCGGCGGCGCGCGAGCTCGGGACGCGCGGCGAGGAAGGTGTCCACGGCCTGCACCTGCTGGGGCGTGGCGGTGGGATCGAGATAGATGACGATGCGCGACTTCCCCTGCCAGCGCGCGGCCGCACGTCCGAGGTTTTCGGCGACGAGCAGGAAGGCACCGACGATCAGCAGCGAGATCGCGATCATGGCGATGGCCACGAACGAGTTCCGCTTCGAGACCCAGATCCGCCGCACGGCCTCGCGGAAGAAGTAGGAGAAGGTGTTGGAGGGAGTCTCGGGCTCTTTGCGAAGAGAGACGAATTCGCGCGGCATGTCCCACCAGTTTATCCCGCGCGTAGACGCGGGATCTTCGGTGCGATCGGGTCACCCGCGCCGAAGGGACGAGTCGTGCGGATGCACGGAGAGATCCCGCGTCTGCGCGCGGGATAAACTTAAGAACCGATCCCGAACAGACCTTCGCGAACGACCGGCCGCTCCAACGTGCGCGCCTTCTCGTCGACGACGCGGCCGTGCTCGAGGCTGATGGTGCGGCGGCCGCTGGCGCGAATGAGCTCGCGGTCGTGCGTCGCAAGCAGCACCGTCGATCCGCGCAGGTTGGCCTCGGCGAAGATCTGCAGGACCTCCTGCGAGAGCTCGGGATCGAGGTTGCCGGTTGGCTCGTCGGCGACGAGCACGAGCGGGTCGTTGATCAGCGCGCGGGCGATGGCCACGCGCTGCTGCTCACCGCCGGAAAGGTGCGGCGGGTACGCGTTCAGTTTGTGATGCAGGTTGACGTTGCGCAGCGCCTGGTAAGTCCTCTGCTTGTGCTCCTTCGGTGGAACGTTCAGTACCGTGAGGATGAACGAGAGGTTCTCGAAGACGGTCATCCGGTCGATGAGCTTGAAGTCCTGGAAGACCATCCCGATCTCACGGCGAAAGTAGGGGAGTTGCGAGCGCTTCATCGCGTTGAGATTGCGCCCGTTCACGACGACCTGTCCCTCGCTCGGCTCGATCTGCCGGAGGATGAGCTTGAGCAGCGTCGACTTGCCTGCGCCGCTCGGACCGGTGAGGAATGCGAACTCACCTTTCTCGATGTGCAGTGTGATGTCGTGCAGCGCCGTCGAGTAGCGGTCGAAGCGCTTGGTGACGTGATAGAAGTGAATCATGGCGCGCGATGCCATGATAGCCGGTAGAAGTGCTGAGTGCTGGGTGCTGAGTGCTGGGTGCTGAACCGCCTGAGGCAAAGGAGGCTCCTATGCTGCGCGCGCGTGTTCTCGTCATCGTCGCAGTCGTCGCTCAGTTCGGGTCCGTTACCGCGCCGGTGCACGCCACCCGCACTTCGCCCGTCCAGAGCTGGACGACGTTGAGCTGCGTGTATCCGCTGGGGATCGTTACTCCGAGCGGCACGAGCGCGATGTCGAGCGTCCACGGCTCTTCCGGTTCCGGATCGCTGCTCTCCTCGGTGGTCACGTAGAGCACGAGGCTCGTGTCCTGCAGCGTGGCCACGGAGTTTGCGGCACTGTACTTCCACGGCAGGTCGACGGTGAGATAGTGGATGCAGCCGAAGGCGGGAGGAGGCGGGCACGCCAGCGCGCCTTCTGCTTCGATGAGCTCGATGCTGTCGACGTGATAATCGGTCGCGTAGGCAGGGGCGACGAGCGCGAGAATGACGAATAGAGCCGCGGCAATCTGTTTCATTTCGGACGATCCTCGCAGGGATCGTATCACCCGTTGCGCGAATCGGTTGATCATCGATCACACGCTTGCGGATCGGCTGTACGTCATGACAACGTAGCGACAATGCGCATCTCGCATCTCTCCGCCGAGGTCACACCGTTCGCGAAGAGCGGCGGTCTCGGCGATGTCGCTGGTGCGCTGCCGAAGGCGCAGGCCGAGCTCGGGCACGACGTCGCGGTGTGGATGCCGCTGTACCGCGAGGTGGGGGAGGCGATGCGCAAGCGCGGCATCGAGCCGGAAGTCGCGTGCGAGCCGTTTCACGTCGGCGCGCAGCAGGTCGGCATCCTCCGCGCGAAGCTTCCCGACTCCGAAGTCCCGCTGTTTCTCATCGGCGCGGACGAGTACTTCAACCGCCCGCAAATCTACAGCACGGCGGCGACGGGCGAAGACGACGGCATTGTGCGCTACGCGCTCTTCGTGCGCGCGGCAATGGCGGCGATGCATCGCCTCTGGAACGCACCCGACGTCCTCCACGCGCACGACTGGCACGCCGCGCTCGCACCGATGGCCATCGCCTGGGATCCCGCGCGCGACTGGATCTTCAACAACACGGCGACTGTGCTGACCATCCACAACCTCGCGTATCAGGGCATCTACCCGCGCCGTCTGTTTCCCGTTCTCGGATTGCCGCTTGACGCGCTGCCGCAAGTCGACTGGGACGGCGCGGTGAATCTGATGAAAGGCGGGATCGTCGCCGCGGACGTGATCACCGCCGTCTCGCCGACCTTCGCGCGCGAGATCATGACGCGCGACGGCGCATTCGGGCTCGATCCGATCCTGCGTAGCCGGAGCGGCGACTTGATCGGCATCGTCAACGGCATCGATCCACTGGTGTGGAATCCCACCGTCGATCCGAAGATCGCCGTGAACTACGACGCGTCGACCGTTGCAAAGAAGCTCGAGAACCGTCGCGCGCTGCTCGAATCGTGCGGGATGAATCCCGAGGAGCGCGGGATGGTCGTCGGCGTCATCGGCCGCCTCACGCACCAGAAGGGCTTCGACCTCCTCTTCCCGGTCCTCGGCGATCTCATCGGCGCAGGCATTCGCTTCGTGATGCTCGGCTCGGGAGAGCGTGAGCTCGAGCGGCAGATGCATCGCTACTCGAACATCTCCGGCGGGCGGTTCTGGGGCTTCGTCGGATTCCAGGAGGATCTCGCGCATCGCATCGAAGCCGGCGCGGACGCGTTCCTCATGCCGTCGCGTTTCGAGCCGTGCGGCCTCAATCAGCTGTATTCGCTCGCGTACGGAACGCCGCCGATCGTGCGGCGGGTCGGCGGACTCGCCGATACCGTCGTTCCGTACGACGGCACGAATCGCGAGAGCGCGACCGGCTTCGCGTTCGACGCAGCGACCCCGCAGGCATTGCGCGACACCGTGTTGTGGGCGCAGCGCTGCTATCACGATCCCGCGCTCTGGACGCAACTCGTGCTCAACGGCATGCGCCAGGACTTCTCCTGGAAGCACTCGGCCGAGCTGTATGTCGAGGTCTACAACGCCGTGCGGCGTGGTAAGGGTTTGGGGTCTTAGCGAACGGCCGGCGGGATCGATCGCACGGCCGACGGGATCGATCGCACGGCCGGCGGGATCGATCGCAACGGCGGCGGGATCGATCGCATGGCAGACGGGATCGATCGCACGGCTGGCGAGATCGATTGCACGGCTGGCGAGATCGATCGCACGGCTGGCGAGATCGGCGAGATCGATCGCACGGCTGACGAGATCGAACTCGAGATCGGCGAGATCGATCCCATCGCCGTTGCCTTCGATCCCGACGTTCTTGCGATCGATCCCGCGATTCTTGCGATCGATCCCGTCGCCGTTGCAGTCGATCTCGCTGTTCTTGCAGTCGATCCCGCCGTTCTTGCAGTCGATCCCGACGTTCTTGAAGTCGACCTCGCCGTTCTTGCAATCGATCCCGCCGTTCTTGAAGTCGATCTCGCCGTTCTTGCAGTCGATCCGGTCGTTCTTGCGATCGATTCCGCCGCCGTTGCAATCAATGCCTTCCCGGACGGGATCGATGTCTCCGACAGAGGACACTCATTCGACCACGAACCCGTCGATTACTCCCGCAGCGCGCCGTACATCCGCTCGCGGTAGACCTTCTCGTTCCGCGCGTCGCCGAGGACGTGGGCGACGTCGGAGAGCTTGACGGTGGGCCAATAGGCGTTCGGCTTGTCACGGAGCGCCTGCTCGTACAGCTTCCGTGCGGCGACGTGCGAACCGGACAGGAAGAGCGCGTCGGCGGCGCGCTCGGGCCACTCGTTCTTTTCGGCGAGCGAGGCCGCGCGCGCGAACTCGCCCTTCCAGAGGAGGACGAAGTAGCGCGTCTCGTCGTCCTGCTGCTCGCTCTCCAGACCCATCATCGCGGCGAGCATGCCGTAGCGGACGTCGTGCTGGAGCAGCGGCTCGAGCTCCTGCCAGCGCCTGCGCGCCCCCGCTTCATCCTCGGACTCCACGAGCGCGGCGAGCTCGGCGATCGCGAAGATCGGCGCCTGGGGGTTCTGCGTCGCGAGCTCGCGGAACTGCTTCGCAGCAGCCACCGGGTCTTTCTTCATCGCCGCGCACGCGACGTGATACGCCGCCGGTGCGCCTTCGCCGTCCGCCGGCGGCTCGGTCAAACCGAAGTCCTGGAACGACAACACCGGCGGGCAGCCGGGGTTCTTCAGCATCAGCGCCCGGGTCTCGCGCCAGCGGTCGATGAAGAGCTTCCGCCGGCCGGGCGCGACGAACGGTCCGAGGATGACCTGCCGGTCCGTGCCGAGGACGACGTCGTCGACGTAGAACGTGACGTTCGAGTCGTCCTCGAAGACCGACCCGACGAACGAAAATTTATCGACAGACGAGCCGGGTGCGTTCGCGGCATTCGGCTGGTCTTTCAGCGCGACGATCGGCTCGGCCGCGCCCTCGCTGCGGATGGTGAGGTCGTAGGTGCCGCGGGTGATGTCGAGACGCGCGTCGACGACGTACCAGGTGAACGCCTCGACGCGGAACAGCTTCTTGGGGATGCTGTCCGAGACGTGGAAGAGCGTCGAGTCCCGCGTCTTCAGCCAAAACGCGATGCCGTGCTCGGTCACGCTGAAGTGGCTCCTGCCCGCGAGCGCGACGTTGAGCGGCTGGTCGGGATTGGCCACGAGCATGGCGAAGTGGAAGTAGAGTGAGCCGTCCTTCCGCTCCGGAAAGTAGCCTTGCAGCTCGGGAAAGTCGCCGTCGCCGGCGACGTCGCGCAGCTCGATGGAGCGGTAGCCGCTGTATCGGAGCTCGGGCGAGAGCCGCACGTGTCCTTTCGCGTTCTGGAAGACCGCGAAGGTGTCGGGGCCGGTGTCGGTCAGGCCGTCGTCGAAGCTGTAGCGGACGAGCAGGCCGGGCGGGTCCGCGGCCAGGAGCGGCAGCACGCACAGCAGGATGATGAGCAGAGCTCTCGCACTTCGCCCACGCAAGGAGATCGACCGGGAGGCCTCCGGCGGGCCGGCGCGGCTAAAGGGAGCGCTGGTTGGCCCAGCCTGATTGCGCGCCTGTCGCCTGATTCGTGCGCTTCGTGACCGCACGTGCTTCGACAAGCGCTGCCGGCCGTGCCGGCCCGGTATGACCGGAGACATTCCTGACAATCGTGTACAGGGACATATTTGACAGTCGCGTGGCGGCGTGGGCGAGCGCCGGACGGCGACAAGGACGCGGAGCGTCAGCCCTTTCCGCCTCGGAGGAGCTCGAGGTCATACGAAC
>DASYGV010000047.1:0-27545 GCA_035999335.1 Thermoanaerobaculia bacterium
GCCCCCTCGACTCACGCTCGGGATGACCGCAGGGCCGCGAGCTCTTCGGGCCTGATTCGTCACTCCTCGTCTCAGTCGAGCGCCGCGCCAAGGCGATCGTCAGAAGTGCAGTATCATTGCGGAAAAGCACAGTCGTTGTTCTCGTTGACGGAGGGGTTCCCATGAACAGGGCGAATACCCTGATCAAACTGGTCAAATATGGCCTGAACTGCGTTCAGGCCCTGAACGTGGCTGTTGGTAGAACATTCGGCGTCATCGATTATCCGGTGCCGCCGAATTCGATTATGAGGAAAACTTCCGCTACGAAGGTTCGGAACTTCTATGAAAGCGGAATGACGACCAGCTCGCCGATTATGACGGCGGCGCTCTCGAACGGAATCGATCTTCGACGAAAGGACGTGCGGATCCTGGATTTCGGATGCGGCGGGGGACGCCAGCTCGTGCATTTCACGAAGCGCTTTCCCGACCCGAGCTATTTTGCCTGCGACATCGACGACAGCAGCATCGCCTTCGTGCGTAAAGCGTTTCCGCAGGTGGAGGCTCACGTCAGCTCGTTCGACCCGCCGTTGAAGTACGAAAGCGGCTTTTTCGACATGATTTATTCGGTCTCGATCCTCTCCCACCTCTCGAAGGAAGACGAATCCAGATGGCTGCCGGAAATGGCGCGCATCATCAGACCCGGAGGGCTTTTCATACCGACGATCATGGGTCGCGTCGGCGGCCGCGCCGCCGCCAAACACATGGGATACGGCGAACAGGAGTTGTTCGCTGTGTTAGACCGCGAAGGGATTGTCTATCGCGAAGATGATGATCTGAAAGAGAGCGTATCGAAGCAGGAGACTCTCAAGTCCGCCAGTGCGTGCGTCGGAGTCACCGGCACCTATGGAACCACAATCATTTCGCGAGAATATGTTCGTAGCCACTGGAATAACGACCAATTCGAACTGATCGGATTTGCCGAAGGCATCATTGACTACCTGCAGGACATGGTCGTCCTCAGGCGACGAGAAAAGTGATTCGGTGCCGAACCACGACGGTGTTCATTCTGTCGCTTCCGCGGCGCCCGTCGATCGCCAGGCACCGCAGGTGAAGTCGTAGGTCTTCTGTGGCCGCGCCGGCGCTCCCACGGCGATCGTGTACGGCGGAATGTCGCGTGTCACCACGCTCATGCTGCCGATGACCGAGCCCCGGCCGATGGTCACTCCCGGGAGGATGGTGACGTATTCGCCGAGCCATACGTTTTCTTCGATGGTCACGGGCGCCGACTGCAGCCGTCGGCTCCGTGGGGGGACTCGAGGGTCGGACGCGGTAGCGGCTTCCGGTCCGTAGTTCCCGTGATTGTGATCGGTGATGAAGACTTTGCTGGCGATCAGGACGTTGTCGCCGATCGTGACTCGCGAGATGCAGGCGATATGCACATAGTCGTTCATCTCGACGAAGTCGCCGATCTGGATCAGGGGTGGAGTCTCACCGCTCCAGAACGCGTCGAGGCGAAGCCCGACGCCGCTCGTGAACTTCTTTCCGATGCGAATGAACCGTCCTCCTCGAATGTAGAGAGGAAGCCGAAAAAAGGCGATGCCGGAGGTCTTCAGGCGGAAGCTGACGTATGCCGAGGCGGCGAGGTCTCGGGCGAGTCGCAGAAGCGCGAAAAAGCCATAGTGATGGAGGACACGGCGCAATCGGGATCCTCCAAAAGCTACGAAATTCGTTGCTGGAGGATGCGGATCAGCGGTCGTTGTCGCGCGCGTATCTTGTTGAGAAGCCTGCATGGAAGAGTGCACAGCCCGGCGCGAGGTGTGGATGCGAAGTATAGCGGAGGACCGCCGGTGCGGAAAGGACTGAGCCCCGGCATCCCCAACGCATTCAGCTCGCCGAAGGCGACGCGGCCGCGGGAAGTACAGGCGCCTCCGTGGTTTCGTTGCGGTACCGCTTGACGACGCGTGCTGTCACCGCCTCCATCTCGGCGATCGCCCATCCCAGTCCAAGAGTCACCGCCCAGAACGGCGACGGGCTTACCTGAACGGCATAGAGGGCTGCGGCCACCAGGAAGATCGCCGTGGCCGTTTTCGGAGGGAATGGCAGACCTCGACGACCTCGAAGGCGACGGCCAGCGGCGAAGATCGCGAGCACCTGGAAGAACCAGAGCGTCACGCCGAGAACCCCTGTGTTCGCGAGCTCGAGAAGAAGGCCATGCGATGGGGGGTTGTTGATCACGGGGAAAACGATTTTGTAGAGCCCGGCCGGAATGTGGTCGGAGGCCGGAAGGCTGATGAGGCCCGGTCCCGTGCCCGTCAGCGCGTAGAGCGGATTCCGCAGCAGGAACAGTGAGGCGGAGGCGTCGAAAACATCCATGCGGAATGCGAGCGCCTCCGCCGGATTGGCAGCCTGGTTCGCTTGGATGGTTCCTCGTCCGGTGATTCTCACTTCAATCCCTTCCCGCGAGCGCTCGATGATCGCCGGATCCACGGCGGCAACCCCGGCGATCAACAGGGCGATCCCGGTGAGAGCGACGATCATTGCCATGCGAATCCGGAAGGAACCGATGATCGCAATGACGACCAGTCCCACGGTGACCGCCGCAAGCGCACTTGCCGAGGCGCTCGCCGCAAGGCCAGCCCCGACCACCAGCAACCGCATCCAGTCGGCGAGGGTGCGCGTCTGCTTGCAGAGGATCAGCATCAACCCGTAGGCGCAGGCCAGACCGAGTCCTCGAGGTTCGAAGGCGAGGCCACGGGGCCTGTGGTCAAAGGCCGCATAAAGGCGCAGTCCGGTCATGGCGCCGTAGAAATCGAAGTGCGTCACGAGCCCCGCGATCGCTGCGATGCTGCTGACGACGGCCCCGCGCACGGCCCACTTTCTCAGCGTCTCGAACGCGCCGGGACGGGTCAACTGGTTCATGACGAACACGGTGAGCGAGAGATCGCTGAGCGTTCGAATCAGATAGATGACGGTACGTCCCTCCGCGCGCAGGGAGAGCGGGCGAGTCCCGCTGATGTCCGGCCACGGCATCAGGAACCCGAACAGCACGCCCAGCGCTATGAGGTAGACGAAGTTCACCAGCCATGCGCGTGCGACAGGCAGGCGGCTCCAGCGACGGAACTGGCGTGCGAGGGCTGGAAGAAACAGCAGGCCGACGAGACGTCCGGCCGGAAGGTTCGTGACGATCGAGGTATCGAAGATCTGCACGAATAGCGTGAACGCCACCCAGGCCAGCACCATCCTTGAACGGCCGAGGAGAAAGGCCACGGCCGGAACCGCCAGTGCGATTGCCAGGAGCACGAACTGCCGGGGATCCGCTGCCATCGTCGAGGCCGCAGTGTACGATACGGGGCGCTCACGGGTTTGGCATGTGGGCAGTGTGCGGCGCTCGACTTTCATGCTCAGAATCGGCTTCTGCTCGACGTGGCCGGCCACCGATCCCAACGCCTACTCCGGCTACGCGTTTTCGATCCGAGGGCAGTTGAAGCGGGATTTCGAGGTCGTCGATCTCCTGCTGCGGCGGCGCTGGCTCCGCCTGCCGTTTCTCGGCCATGAGATCGTCGCGCGGGGACTGCGACGGTACTACTCGTACGAACGGGAGCCGCTTTACCTCGATACGCTCGCCCGCACCGTCGAGCACTGGGCCATCGACGCCCGATTGGACGCCATCGTCTGTCCCAGTTCCATTCCGATGACGCGCTACCGCGGCCCGGTTCCGGCCGTGGTCGTGACGGACCAGGTTTTCCATTCCGCGCTCGGCACGTATCTCAGCCGGCCATCCTCGCGGTACCGACGGCTCGGGATCGCTCAGGAGCGTCAGGCGCTCGCCAATTGTGCGGCCGTGTCCTTCCCGACTCAGGCGGCGGTGGAGGCGGCAGTTCGGGACTGTGGCGCCGATCCGGCGAAAGTGCACGAGATCGCGTGGGGCGCGAACCTGCCCTCTGTCCCGGAACGAGGCGCCGTCGAGCGCGCGCTGCGCAGCCGTGCGCGCGATGTCGTTTCGCTGGTCTTCATCGGCCGGGAATGGAAACGCAAGGGCGGCGATCTCGTGCTCGCGACAATGGACGAACTGCGCAGACGAGGCGTGGCGTGCCGGCTCGTCGTGATCGGAACCGAGCCTGACGGTTTCCTTTCGGGCGACGTTCGCGTCATCCGCTTTCTCGACAAGCAAACGCCCGCGGGCTGGCAGCAGTTCGTCGAGATCATGTCCGACGCCCACTTCCTCTTCGTTCCCTCCAGAGCAGAGGCGTTTGGGCACGTCTACTGCGAGGCGGCTGCCTTCGGTGTTCCTGCCGTTGCGCAAGCCGTAGGCGGCGTGCCGTCGGTGGTCCGCGACGGGAGCACGGGGATTGTCGTCGACCCCTCCGATGCCACGCCCGCATCCTTCGGCGCACGCATCGCGGAACTGTGGTCGGATCGTGACGCGTACGAGGGAATGGCCTTGTCCGCACGCAGAGACTACGAGGAGCGGTTGAACTGGGATCAGTTCGGCATCCGGTTCCGCAGAGTCGTCGAAGGCGTGCTGCGTTAGCGCTTGGCGGCCGCGAGCGCCCCCCTCATCCGCCTTCGGCACCTTCTCCCCGCTCCTCGCGGGGAGAAGGCTCTCGAGGGGAAACGCGCTTCGAGAGCCTTCTCCCCTCGTGAGGGGAGAAGGCCCCGGCCAACCAGCGCCGCCGGCCGTGCCGGCTAGTGCTTGGCGGCGAGCACTTCGCGTGCAATCTCGGCGCGGATGGCCACGAAGTTCGACCCGACGAAGTTCTCCTCGGCCGGATCGTAGCGCAGCGGAAGAAGCTTGCGCGGAAACAGCCGGTACACGATGTAGCCGCGACTCTCGAAGAACTCGACGAACTCGAGGAGGACGGTCCTGGTGTATACGTGCGCAGGGCCGTGTTCGAACTGCACCGCGGCGATGATGCCGCTTTCGAGCGACCGCTCGAATCCGCGCAGAACGCGCATCTCCGCGCCTTCGACGTCGATCTTCAGATAGGCGATTCGCTCCACGCCGGCCGAGGTGACGTAAGAGTCGCCCGTCCGGATCGAGCCGGTTTCGTCCGTCTTCGCAAATCCGTCCGGCATCAGGACCAGTGAACTGCGATCGTCGCTGTCCACGTAGTAGTGAAAGACGACCTGCTCTTCGACGTCGCCCAGACCGAAGGGATTGATGACCACCTGAGGCATGCCTGCGACGCGTTCGGCAAGACGCGCATACGTTCGGGGAGCCAGCTCGAAGCTGTGAATGCGCCGGTCCGGAGCAGCGACTGCGGCCATGACGGCCCAACTGCCGACATTCGCGCCGACGTCGAACAGATCGCCGCCCACGACGCGCGTTACGGCTCGGAGCGCGAACGCCTCGCCATTCGTCTCCACGTCCCACTGCAGTTGGTTTTCCCAGGCCCGGAGGTACTTGGCGCAATAGCGCGCGAGAGCCGAGAGGATCCGATTGTCGCGACGCTGCGCGATCCACGTCCTCATTCCGGTGGCGATGCGGATCGTCAAGACGCGCAGGAAAATACCACGAGCCATCAGCCACGGCTCCGGACGGGTGGAGTGCGCTAGGATTGCTCGAGCGGAATGGGAGTGAACGACGATCGTCCAGCCGGCGCGCAACCTCCTTCCGTCGCCGCCGTCGTAGTGACGTTCAACAGTGAGGCGACCATCGTCGCCTGTGTGAACAGCCTGCTGGCCTCACCGGTCGTCACGGAAGTCGTGGTCGTCGACAACCGGTCCACGGACGACACGCTGAGCCGGCTCGCGTCGATCGACGATCCACGCCTTCGGCTCCAGGCCATGCCTCGGAACGTTGGCTTCGGCCGGGCGGTCAACCACGGCGCCGCGGCAACGAAAGCTCCGCTTCTGGCAATCGTGAACCCCGACGCGGTCAGCCATCGGGACACCATCGACGTTCTGCGCGATGCGATCGCTTCCCGCGAGTTCTGGGCCGCCGGTCCCGCGCTTCTGAATTCGCAAGGGCAGAGGGAACACTCGGCGAGGGCGTTTCCGACGGAAGAGAACGCGCTGTACAACTGGCGCTACCTCCAGCTTTTTCCTGAAACGACGCACGAGAGCGTCACGTCGTTTCTCATGCTCGACCGCGATCTGCACGAGGATTTCGAGTGCGACTGGCTTTCCGGCGCGTTCGTGCTCGCCTGGCGCGATGGGTTCGAGGCCATCGGTGGGTTCGACCCTGCGTATTTCCTCTATTACGAGGACGTCGATCTCTTCCGCCGCGCGCGCAACCTCGGGCATCGCGCGCGCTTCGTCGGAGCGGCGACGGCGGAGCATCTGATCGGAGGTTCCGCGAAGAGCGTCCCCTTCCGCGCCGGCGTCCGTCGTATCGGGGGATTCGTCCGCTACTATCGCACGCACCTGCGGAAGAACATCGCGTCGGATGTGCGGTTCGCGTTTTATCTCATCGCCGGAATCGCGCTCCTCGCGCTCGCGCCGTTCCTGCGCCGCGGGTGACGTTGTCCGACGTGCACAATCGTGGTTGAATGGCGCGCCGTTCGCCTCATGACCATCCTCGTCACCGGCGCCGCCGGATTCATCGGATATCACGTGTCGCGCCGGCTCCTCGAAAGAGGAGACGACGTCGTCGGCATCGATAACGTCAACGACTACTACGACCCGTCGTTGAAAGAGGCGCGCCTGGCGATGCTGCGCGAGCTCCCGCGCTTTCATTTCGAGCGCATCGACGTCGCCGACCGCGAGGCCATGGCCGCGCATTTCGCGACGGTGCGGCCGGAGCGCGTCGTTCATCTCGCGGCGCAGGCCGGCGTCCGCTACTCGCTGACGAACCCCTACGCGTACGTCGACAGCAACGTGACCGGCTTCCTCAACATCCTCGAAGGCTGCCGCGCCGTGGGCGTGTCGCATCTCGTCTTCGCGTCGTCGAGCTCCGTGTACGGTTCGAACGAACGCCAGCCGTTCTCCGAGCATCACAACGTCGATCACCCGGTGTCGCTGTACGCTGCCACGAAGAAGGCGAACGAGCTGATGGCGCACGCGTACGCGCATCTGTTCGGCATCCCCTGCACGGGACTGCGCTTCTTCACCGTCTATGGGCCGTGGGGACGTCCGGACATGGCACTATTCAAGTTCACGTGCGGAATCCTCGCCGGAGAGCCGATCCCGGTCTTCAACGAGGGGCAGATGGTGCGGGACTTCACGTACATCGACGACATCGTCGAGGGCGTGGTGCGCGTGCTCGATCGTCCGGCGGTTTCCGACGCCGCGTTCGATGCCGCCGCTCCCGACCCGGCTCGGAGCAACGCGCCGTATCGCGTGTTCAACATCGGCAACAATCAGCCGGTGCAGCTCCTCGACTGCATTCACCTTCTCGAAGAGGCACTCGCGCGCCGCGCGCAGATGGAGTTGCTGCCGCTGCAGCCGGGCGACGTCGTCTCGACGATGGCGGATGTGAGCGAGCTCGAGTCGGAAGTGGGCTTCCGCCCTTCGACTTCGCTCCGGGATGGCATCAACGGGTTCGTCCGATGGTACAAAGACTACTATCGAGTCTCGTGACGCTGTCCGTTCGATGAAGGTCCTGGTCACTGGAGCCGCCGGTTTCATCGGCCGCGCCGTCTGCGCCGAGCTGCGGCAGCGTGGGCATTCGGTGCGCGCGGCCGTGCGCTGGAATGCCTCGAACGACGAAGTTGCGATCGGCGACATCGAACAGGTCCGCGACTGGGCGCCGTTGCTCGAATCGGTCGATGCGGTGATTCATCTCGCGGCTCGCGTGCATCAGATGCACGATCACGACGTCGATGCGTATCGCCGCATCAACCGCGACGCCACCGCGCATCTCGCGGCCAGTGCCGTGACTGCGGGTGTCGCGCATTTCGTATTTCTCAGCAGCGTGAAAGTGATGGGGGAGGCGACGGAGCCGGGACGCCCGTTCCGCGAGACCGATCCGCCCCGGCCAGTCGATCCCTACGGCAAGTCGAAGCTCGAAGCGGAGCGGGAGCTCGCGCGCATTTGCGGTGGAACGCACACGAGCCTGACGATCCTCCGGCCGCCGCTCGTTTACGGACCGGGCGTGAAGGCGAACTTCCTATCGCTGCTGCGAGCCGTGGACCGCGGCGTGCCGCTGCCTTTCGGCTCGATCGCAAACGAGCGCAGTCTCGTCTCCGTTCGCAACCTCGCCTCGGCGATCGTTCACGCTCTGAGCGGACCGGGAGGGACGTACTTCGTCAGCGATGGCGAGAACGTGTCGACGCCGGCGCTCATGCGCGCGCTCGGCCGCGCCTTGGGCAAACCCGTACGACTGGTTCCCGTACCTCTGCGGATCCTGCGCGCGATTGGAGCCGTGAGCGGCCGTCGCGGTGCGATCGACCGTCTCACAGGCTCGCTCGCCATCGATACGCGCATGATTCGAGACACCGGATGGGCTCCGCCCGAATCGCTCGTCGATGGGCTGGCTCGAACAGCGGAGTGGTACCGAGCGCAACGATGAACTTCGCCGCGCCGCTCGCCGCTTTCCTCACCGCGCTCGTCGTCACGCCGCTCATTCGGCGGCTGAACATCTTGGACTTGCCGAACGACCGCAGCTCGCACGCGCAGCCGACGCCGCGCAGCGGCGGCATCGCGATCGTCGCCGGGATCGTTGCCGGCATTGCGGTGGCGGGACAGATGAGCGCGATGGCGACGATCGTGATCGTCGCTCTCGTGATCGCTGCAGTCGGGCTGTGGGACGACGTCCGCGGATCGAGCGCCGCGCTGCGCCTCGTGCTGCAACTCGTCGCCGCATTCGTTGTCGCGCTGTTCGCCGGCGTGGTGCTGGAGACGATCGAGTCGTTCCCGCTCGCGTGGGCGGCCGTGCCGGTGACCGTCTTCTGGATCGTCGGCGTGACGAACGCCTACAACTTCATGGACGGCGTCAACGGCATCGCTTCCGTCGAAGCGATCGTGTGCGGCGTCGTCCTGGCGGTGCTGTTCGACGGACGCGGAGACGCGGCCGGCGTCGCCCTGGCGCTTGCCATCGCCGCCTCGGCAGCAGGGTTTCTGCCCTGGAACTTCCCGAAGGCGAGGATCTTCATGGGCGACGTCTCCAGCGGCACCCTCGGATTCCTCATCGCCGTGCTGGTGATTCGTTACGCCACGGACGGCGGATCCGTCATTGCGGCCGCGCTGCCGCTGCTACCGTTCCTCGCGGACACCGCGATCACGCTTGTGCGCCGCGCGATCCGCCGCGAGCGGATCATGAGCGCGCACCGATCGCACTTCTACCAGCGTTTCAACGCGCTCGTTTGGAGCCATACGGCCGTGACGTCGCTTTGGGGCGTGCTCGCGTTGGTGTCCGGAGGAGTCGCGATCGCGTACGAGTCCGCCGGCGCGACTCTCCGTCTCGTGCTGCTCGCGGCCGTCGTGCTGGTCCACGTCGCGACCGCCGTCGCGATCATGCTTGCCGAGGGACGGAGACGAGCAACGCCAACTCGGTGAGGCTCGCGTAGATGCTCTCCGCGTCGCGGTCTACTTTCGCTCCGCTTTCAGCAGCCGTTCGCGCTCGCGCGCTCTGGCCCACAACTCGTCGCGCAGGGACGGCTCGTAGCGGGCGGCGAATTCCAGGTTGAAGGTGGTCGCCTTCTCCGCGTTTCGCAGTCCTTCTTCGGTCTGGCCCTGTTCGAGTTGCAGGATGCTGATTGCAGCGTAAATCTCGGGCCGCTCTTCGAGTGCCAGCGCCGCTCGATAGCTTGCCATCGCCGCCGGCTTGCGTTCGGCGATCTGGTGGAGAGCTCCCTCCAGAACATGGCACTGCCAGTCGCTCGGAAAACTGGCGATACAGCGCTCCATGCGCTCGGCAGCGCGGACCGCGGTGGCCTGCCGGGCAAAGTCCGACGCGATCGTTTCCGCACGCGTGGTCAACTGCTCCGCGCGGCGCTTTTCGATATTGCACATCTGCCGCGTCCACGGCACGCGGTAGAGCGTCCACAGCGCGACAAACACCGCGACGATCGCCAGCGCTGCTCTAACGACGCGCATCAGCCCTCCAGGCGAAAGAGAGTGCGGCGGTGAAAACGTTCGTAGCGCTAATGGCCGTGAGCTCGATCGGGAACTGTCCCAGAGCCACGGCGCCGAATCCGGCGGCGGCGGGCAAAGCGAACAGGCGGACGAAGCGTCCGCGGTCGTCGTCCGGCGGCGATCGGCGCAGAGTGAACGACGCGATCGAAAGGAGAAAAACAACGAACAGCGCGTATCCGGGAAGGCCTGTCTCCGCGAGAATCTGCAGGTGGTCGTTGTGCGCTTCTCCGAAGCTCTCGCGCGAAGGAGCGATCCATTCGGGGTGACGGGTCTCGACGTCCAGCCTGTAGGTCATGTACCGGGCGGCGAACACTCCAGGACCGAGACCGAGCAGCGGCCGGTCGAGAAACATCTCCAGCGTTGCGGCCGCGGCGGGAACGCGGTTCGACGTCACGGCGCTGTAGTCGCCCTTCGCCAGCTCCCGTTTCATCCTGATCAGTCGGTGACGCATGGGCGTGTAGAGGAGCGCCGCGCAAATGCCGACCGCCACCGCCGCGATCGCGAGGATGCGGATGCGCTTCGAGCCGGTGACGACGAACGCCGCCAGCGCGACCGTGAGTCCGAACATCACCGTGACCGTCTGTGTCGCTAAAAGAGCCGCGAGCAGGACCAGAGTGACCGCGGCAAACGGCAGGCGATACCGCCTCAGCGTCGCGGCGGCGCAGAATGCCGCAATCGCGGGCACGAGCAGATACGTGCCGACGGTATTCGCATTGCCGATCAATCCGACGTTGCCGAATCGGTTCGACCCCTCGGCGACGATCCCGAGCGGGTGCCAAACGTCGAACGTCTGCAGCAGCACGATCACCGCGTTCACCATCGCCGGAGTCAGCAGGGCCGCGAGCGCGGGCAGGAGGTTCCCCGTGCGCGCCACGGCGACCGTGATCGCGAACAACAGCGCGTGGCAGAAGATCGAGAACGGCGCGGAACGGCTGACCGCCGGGAGGGTCGACGTCATCGACACCACCCCAACCCACGCGACGCTGCAGCACGCCAGAATGACCGCGCGGCGATTGCGCACCAGCGTGGCCGCGAACGCGTCGCTCAGGAGCGCCGAGGCGGCGGCGATCGCTCCGATGACGAGCATTGCCGCCTGGAAGAACGACGTCTTCGGAACGCGGAACAGATCGCGCCCCCGGGGATCGACGATCAGTGGAAGCGCGGCCATCACGAGGAGAACCGTCACCCACAGCACGCGCGTTGCGTTCCGCGTCAAACGATCGGCAGGGGTTTCTTCGACGGTCATCCGGCGGACGGCGGCGCTGTTGCCGCGACCAGCGAACCGGATACTCGTCTCTCGACGCGCAGCGCGTTGACCGGTTTTGCCGGCGCGCTCGGTTCGGGCTGGTACTCGGGGACGAGAGCGCGCAGGGCTTCGACGGCCAGCGCCTTGTCGCATGCGCGGCCGGACCCCTTCAACCAGGCCTGAACCTGCTTCCGGTCAGGCTGCGGCGCTTCGGTCACGACGATCTGTGGATGGGCCGTCGGCCGGACCGCTTCACCGTGCATTCGGATCTCTTCGAACAGTTTCTCGCCGGGCCGCAGGCCGATGAAGACGATCGGGATCTCTTCCTCGGAATGATTCGAGAGCCGGATCAGATCGCGCGCGAGCTCGACCACTTTCACCGGCTCTCCCATGTCGAGCATGAAGATCTGCCCAGCGTCGCCGAGCGTGGCTGCCTGCAGCACGAGCGAGATGGCCTCCGACGTCCGGATGAAGTACCGCGTCACCTCCGGATCCGTTACGGTCACCGGTCCTCCGGCCGCGATCTGCTCCTTGAACAGAGGGATGACGCTGCCGGACGAGCCGATGACGTTTCCGAAGCGGACGATGGTCACCTTCATCGGAACGGTTTGCGCGAGATCGAGCAGCAGAATCTCCGCCGCGCGTTTGCTCGCGCCCATGACGCTGGAAGGATTGATGGCCTTGTCCGTGGAAATACAGACGAAGCGCTCCACCCCGCGCGCCGCGCAGAGCTGTGCCAGCGCGCGCGTGGCCGTGGCGTTGTTCCGCAGATACTCGGGAGGATTCTCTTCGCCAAGAGGGACGTGTTTGTGCGCAGCGGCGTGCAGCACGACGTCCGGCCTTTCGCGCGCAACCAGCGCGTCGACGATGTCCATGTCGCCGATGTCGACCAGATTCGACGTCACCCGCGAAGCGATCGATGGTGTTTCGCGGCAGATCTGCTTCTGCACCTCGTACAACGCGAACTCGGAGCGCTCGACCAAGGTGAGGCTCTCGGGCTCGAGCTGGGCGATCTGCGCGGCGAGCTCCGAGCCGATCGTTCCGCCGGCGCCGGTCACCATCACTCGCTTGTCTTTGAAAAGTTTCCGCACCGGATCGCCCGGCAGCTCGATGCGATCGCGGCGCAGGAGGTCTTCGACGTTCACCGGTCGGAGTTGGGTCACCTGCACCTTTCCGGACACGAGTTGGTCGATGCCCGGCATGGTCTTGAACTTCAGCTCCGCGCCGGCGAGGTGATGAATGATCTCGCGCACGCGCTTGCCCGAGGCGCTGGGGATGGCGATGAGCGCCTCGTCGGCGCCGAGGCTGTCCGCGATCGCGCCAATGTTCGCGATCGGGCCGGTCACCGTGATCCCGCGGATCTCGGAGCTCCACTTCGAGCGCTGATCGTCGACGAAGCCGACCACTTTCATCCCGAGCTGAGGGCGGTGCTGGATCTCGCGGGCAAGCGTCTCGCCCGCGTCACCGGCGCCGATGATCAGCACGCGCCGCGCGGTGTCCGGCACCTCGGACGAACGCATGCGATCGCGGCCGACGCGGATGGCCACGCGCGCGCCGAAGAGCGCGAGCATCGCGAACGCCCAGTCGATCAGCAGCACGCCGCGCGGCGGCCTCACGTACAGGTTCGGGATGCCGAAGAACGGCCCGACGTACCAGAGCAGTCCCAGGATCGCCAGCGACGTCGAGAGCCCGAGCATCAGGCGGATCACGTCGGTGATGCCGACGTAACGCCACCAGCCGCGATAGAACCCGAACAACGCACCGACCGCGAGTTGCAGGCCGATCACCACCGGCAGGCTCGATCGAAACGTCGTCAGCCACTCCGCCGGGATCTGGAACTCGAAACGCAGCAGCCACGACACCCCGTAGCAGCCCGCGAAAACGAATGCGTGGAACGCAAACAGGACCATGACTCTCGCGGTCGCCATCTGATGCACGAAAGAACGCACGGGTGACACGATATTGGTGACTTTCACAGTGGTTTTGCGAGCTTTTTGCGATTATAGGGGCACGTGCCGCTCACATCCAAATATCTTTGCGAACGCGCTCGCCAGTTTGTTTGCATCCTACGCAAAGGAAAGCCTTTTCTCGCGATGCTATTCTTCGCTGGCGCCGGTACCGCCGGCCCATCGCTAGAGGTCTACGGATGACGTACACGCAGCAACACCTCGCCGAAGCGGCCGAGATCCTCGGGCGGTTCGACGTCGAGGCCATCGAGCGGACGGCGAACCTTTTGGCCGAGACGCGTACTCGAGGAGGGCGTCTGTTCCTCCTCGGCGTCGGCGGCAGCGCCGCGAACTGCTCGCACGCCGTGAACGATTTCCGCAAGATCTGCGGCTTCGAGGCATACGCGCCGACGGACAACGTCTCCGAGCTCACCGCGCGCACCAACGACGAGGGGTGGGCCTCGGTGTTCGTCGAATGGCTGAAGGGGAGTCGCCTGAGAAAAGAAGACTGTGTCGTGGTCTTCTCCGTCGGCGGCGGCAACGTCGAGAAGAACATCAGTCCGAACCTCGTCTCCGCGCTCCAGCACGCGAAGGAGATCGGTGCGACGATCGTCGGCGTCGTCGGCCGCGACGGCGGCTACACCGCGCAAGTCGCCGACGCGTGCGTGATCGTCCCGACCGTCAATCCCTCCAACGTCACGCCGCACACCGAGGCCTTTCAGGCGGTCGTGTGGCACCTTCTCGTCTCGCATCCCGTGTTGAAGGTTGCGCAGACCAAGTGGGAGTCGACGAAGTAGTGGCCCGAGCCGTGTTTCTCGACCGCGACGGCGTGCTCAATCACGCCATCGTGCGCGACGGCAGGCCGTATCCGCCGCGCGACCTCGACGAACTGCGTGTGGTCGACGAGGCCGTCCCCGCGCTGCGCCGGCTTCGCGAGGCCGGATACCGGCTGATCGTCGTCACGAATCAGCCCGACGTAGCGCGCGGCACGACGACGCGCGCCACGGTCGACGCGATCAACGAGAAGATTCGCGAGGCGATGCCGATCGACGATTTCGTCGTCTGCGATCATGACGGAGACGCACCCTGCCGCAAACCGAATCCCGGCATGCTGCTCGACGCGGCGCGGCTCCATGACCTCGATCTTCGAAATTCGTTCATGATCGGCGACCGCTGGCGCGACGTTGCCGCGGGACAGCGCGCCGGCTGCGTCGCGCTCTTCGTCGATCATCGATACAGCGAGCGGCAGCCCGATCCGCCGTTCGTCCGCGTTCCTTCGATCGGCGCCGCCGCCGACTGGATCCTTCGTACCCGCAGGAGAGACGACACCATGACTTCCGTGGCCGATCTGAAGGTGAAGATCTTCGCCGACGGCGCCGACAAGGCCGGCATGCTGGAGATGTATGCGAAGCCATACGTCCACGGCTTCACCACCAATCCCACTCTGATGCACAAGGCCGGTCTGACGGACTACCGCGCGTTCGCGAAGGACGTCCTGGCCGCGATCCCCGACCGCCCCATTTCCTTCGAGGTCTTCGCCGACGACTTCGACGAAATGGAGCGCCAGGCGCGCGAGATCGCCACATGGGGCGAGCATGTCTACGTGAAAGTCCCGGTGACGAACACGCGGCGCGAGCCGTCGTACGACCTCGCGCACCGCCTCTCGCACGCGGGCGTGAAGCTGAACGTGACGGCGATTCTCACGCTGGAACAGGTGCGCGATGTGGTGCAGGCTCTGAGCGGTGGCGCGCCTTCGTGCGTCTCCGTCTTCGCCGGACGCATCGCCGACACCGGCGTCGATCCTCTGCCGATCATGACCGCGTCGCTCGAGTTGCTGCGGCTCGCGCCCGGCGCGGAGCTGATCTGGGCCAGCCCGCGCGAGTTGCTGAACATTTTCCAGGCCGACGCCATCGGCTGCCACATCATCACCGTGACGAACGACGTCCTGAAGAAGTTGTCGCTGGTCGGGAAAGACCTCGGCGACTACTCGCTCGACACCGTGAAGATGTTCCACGAGGACGGGCGCAAGGCCGGCTTCACGCTGTGAGTTACTTGACTCAGGACGGAGATGAACCCACTTCGCAGGCGGATCCAGGAGCTCGCGCGTGAGGATCTCGCCGCGTTCGTCGACGAGAACCTGACCGCCCTGACCGAGGAGGAGGTTCTCGCCATCCTCGAGAACCGCTTCGTCACGCCGAGGCTTCTCTCCCAAGTCGCGCAGACGCCGCGCCTCACCGGTTTCTACTCCGTCCGGGTGAGGCTCGTCGCGCACCGGCAGACGCCGCAGGCGCACTCGGTCAAGCTCGTCCACTATCTCCGCTGGTTCGATCTGCTGCGTCTGTCGATCGACGTCCAGGTGCCGGCGCCGGTGCGCCGCGCGATCGACACGCAGCTCGTGCTCCGCGTCGACAAGCTCACCCTCGGAGAGAAGGTCTCGTCCGCGCGCGCCTGCTCGCCCGCATTGATCAAGGTTTTCCTTTTCGATCCCGATCCGAAAGTCTTCGCCGCGCTCCTCATCAACAAGCGCCTGCGCGAGGACGACCTCCTGGCTCTCATCTCCTCCGATCGCGCGACCGCGGAACAGCTCCTCATGATCGCCGCCGATCGGAAGTGGTCGTATCGGTACTCCGTGCGCAAGGCGCTGGTGCTCAACCCCGCCACCCCGCGCTCGGCAGCAGCCTCCCAATTGCGGTTCCTGACGCGTATCGACCTCCGGCGTATTCACGCCAATCCTGGAACCTCCACCTACCTCCGGCGCTGTATCGAGCGGATGCAGCAGGAGCGACCGATGAGAGATGAACGATGAGAGATGAACGATGAACCGGCCTGTTGCCTGCTGTTGTTCATCGCTCATCGTTCATCGCTCATCGCTCGTTAGGGTCATCGTTCATCGCTCGATTAGAATGCGCCTGATGCCTGACCAGGAGCCGCAGACCCACAACGCGGCATCAGAGCTCGCCGTCTTTGGCGAGGATCTCCGCCGGGAACGCGAGATCCGCGGCATTTCGCTCAAGGAAATCGCGGACGCGACGAAGATCAGCAAGCGCTTCCTCGAGGCGCTCGAGCGCAACGATCACAAGATCCTTCCCGCACCGGTCTTCACGCGCGGGTTCGTGCGCGAGTACGCGCGCTATGTTGGCCTCAATGCCGAGGAGATGGTCAACCGCTACAACTTCGCGGCCTCGAACGACGACCGCATCGAGAAGCCTCCCGCCCTCGCGAAATATGCAGAGACGCCTCCGCGGGACATCACACCCAAGCCGCCCGCGAAGCGCGGCATCCCGCCCGCGTTCTCGCGCGTGAACGGCGGCGCGGTTTTCGCGTTCGTCATCATTTTTGCTCTCGGCGCCGTTGCCTACTGGGCCATCCAGAACAAGCGCAAGGAGCGCGAGCTCGCGGACGTTCCGGTGAGCTCGATCCCGGTGACGACGAGCAAGGCCGCCGCGACTCCATCCGACACGACGCCGAAGCCGTTCAACGATTCGACGCTGCGGCTCGAGATCGACGTTACCAAAGACTCGTGGGTCGAGCTCAATGCTGACGGCAAGCGCGTGTTCACCGAGGTGATGACCGCCGGCGGACACCACACGTTCGACGCGACGGAGAGCTTCCGCTTCGTGAACATCGGCAATGCCGCCGGCCTCACCATGACCCTCAACGGCACGCCGGTCCCGCCTCTCGGCGACGACGGCGAAGTCGTGAAGAACCTCGACTTCGACCGCAACTATCTCCAGTCTCTTCGCGCCGCGCCGCAGGATCCCTCATGAGCGTCGCTGGTTCGGGCGAAGAGCTGACCGCATCCGCGGTCATCGGCCAGATCGAAGCGGGTGCTTATCCACCCGAGCTCGTCGCCACGATCGCCCGCGGATTCCTTCCGCTCCCGCAGGATGACCTCATCGGCGTCCTCGCGTATCTCGCGGTATCGGGCGGACTCGAGGTCATGGAGCTCGCCCGCGCGTCGCTCCACGACATGCCCGCGCGGGCGATGGCGGAGTTTGCGATGAACGAGCGCGCGGCGCCGGAGCACCTCGTGCGCCTTCTGCGCGCCACCGACGACGCGGTGGTGCTCGAGACGCTGATCCGCAATCGCACCGTGCCCAACGAGGAGGTCATCGACCTTGCGCGCCGCGCCGAGGCGCGGGTGCAGGAGGTCATCGTCATCAACCACGCGCGCATCCTCCGCGCGCCCGAGATCCTCGACGCGCTGCTCGAGAACCCCGCGCTCACCCCCGACACGCGCCGCCGCGTGCACGAGACGCGCGACGAGTTCTTCACCAAACAGAACGCGCGCACCGAGGCGCTGCGGGCGTTCGAGGAGGAGCCGGAGCTCGTCGATCTGCCGCTCGAACCGATCGCCGATCTCCTCGAGCGCGCCGCGCAGCAGCCCGACGATGAAGCGCAGACCGCGGTCGCCCTCACGGAGTCCGAGAAAAAAGACGACCGCATTTCCGCGATCTGGACGCGCCTGGCCTTTCTGAGTGTCGCCGACAAAGTGCGCCTCGCGTTCCGGGGCGACCGGATGATCCGCATGCTCCTCGTGCGCGACCGCAACAGGCTGATTTGCGCCGCGGTCATGCGCAATCCGCGCATGAGCGAGCAGGAGATCGAGGCCATCGCCGGCATGCGCAACGTCGACGACGAAGTCCTGCGCATCCTCGGCACCCGCCGCGACTGGATCGGCAAATACAAGATCATGTTGACCCTCGTCCGCAATCCGAAGACGCCGGTAGGGGTTGTCCTGCCGTTCATCAATCGTTTAACCTTACGAGATTTGAAAGGGTTGAAGGACGACAAGGGCGTCCAGGCAGTCGTTCGCGAGATGGCGAAAAAGGCATACCTTTCCCGCGGTATCAAAACCGGATGAAGGTCAACTATTACGAGATTCTCGGCGTGGACCGGTCCGCGAGCGAACAGGAGATCCGCGATCGCTTCCGGAGGCTCGCCCGCGAGAATCACCCCGACCGCTACCGCGGACCGGACAAGGCCGACGCGGAGCGGAAGTTCCAGATCCTCACCGAAGCGGTCAACATCCTGACCAACTCCGCCAAGCGCAGGCAGTACGACTCCGAGCTCGCCGCCGGCGTCGACAAGGCCACCGTCGACTTCACGCAGATCGCGAAGGCGTACCTGCAGAAGGGCGTGAAGGCTTTCAAGGAAAACAACTGGATGGTGGCCTACGAGAACTTCGATCTCGCCGCCAAGCACAATCCGCAGGACGCGAAGGCGTTTCACTACCTCTCCATGGCCGCGGCGCGCATTCCCGCGTACACGCGCCAGGCCGTGCAGGCCATCGAGAGCGCGCTGCAGCGCGAGCCGATGAACGCCGTCTACCTCAAGGACGCCGGCCTGCTGTGCAAGCGCGCCGGTCTTTTCGCGAAAGCGGAGCGTTACCTCGAAGAAGCACTGACGTGGGACACCTCCAACGTCGAGGTGCAGACGGCACTGGCCGAGCTGCGCGAGACGAAGGAGGGGGGAAAGGGCGGCTTCTCGATTTTCGGGAAGCGCTGATCGGTCATGGATGTGAAGGCATTTGGTCTTACACACGTCGGCCGCCAACGGCAACACAACGAGGACGCGTTCCTCGTGGAGGATGAGGCGCGCCTCTTCCTCGTCGCCGATGGTATGGGCGGCCACGCGGCAGGCGAAATTGCCTCACGCATCGCCGTCGACTCGATCTCCGAGTTCATCATCCACACGAAAGAAGACGACGGCACCTGGCCGCACGCCTATGACGAGCACTATCGCCGCTCCACGAACCGCCTGATGGCCGCGCTGCGCATGGCCAACACGCGCGTGCTCGAGGCGATGCGCAAGGACGCGCGTCTGCGCGGCATGGGCACGACCGTCGTGGCCTGTCTCGCCGAGGAGGGCACGGTTTCGGTCGCGCACGTCGGCGATTCGCGCGCGTACCTGATCCGCGACGGCGAGATCTCGCGCGTCACCAACGATCACTCGTGGGTCTTCGAGCAGGTCCAGGCAGGTATGCTCACCGAGGCCGAGGCGGAGAAGCATCCGCTGCGCAACGTCATCACCCGCGCCCTCGGCGGCGCGCTGCAGGTCACGCCCGACGCCTCGGAGATCGAGGCGCAGACCGGCGACGTGGTGCTGTTGTGCTCCGACGGACTCACCGGCATGGTCCCTGAAAGCGAGATCCTGAGGATCGTGACCGCGAGCAGCGGCGACCTGGAGAAGGCCTGTCAGCTGCTCATCGACGCGGCGAACGAACGGGGCGGTCTCGACAACGTCACCGCCGTTCTGGTCAGGGCCAATTGAATGCGCATAAAAATCGAATACTGCGTCGTTTGAAACTACTACCCCCGCGCCGCCGGTCTGGCGGATGAAATCAAACGATCCCTCGGCGTCGAGAGCGATCTCGTCAAGGGCAGCAAAGGCGTCTTCGAGGTGAGTGCCGACGACCGGAAGCTCTTTTCGAAGAAGGAAGAGGGGCGGTTCCCGACCGAAGCCGAGATTCTCGATAAGTTGAGGGCGCTGGCGTAGGCGACGAGTCGACGAGTCGTCGAGTCTCCTGCCTCTGAGTCTCAAAGTCTCAAAGTCGCAAAGACGGCACTGCCGCGGTCTGTGTGATCCCGTCGAAACCCGTGCTTGCGATCGCCTCCGCGATGGCGGTGTGAAGCTTCGAGGTCAGGTAGAGGCCCGGCGAGCTCCAGTAGCGAAAACGGCGGTCGCGCGTGTCGACGACGAACACGCCTTGCAGCACGACGCGCTGGTTGTCGATGAGATCGACGACGTCCGGCCCGATCTCGGCATCCGAGAGCAGGCCGTCTCCGGCGAGGATGATCTGCAGTCCGACCGGGTAGAGGAAGGGGATGGTGAAAGTCGTGCGGAGAAGCTGCCACTTTAGCCTTTGGCACGACTCGCCGATGGGGGCGCGGGCTTCCAGCCCGCTCGCCGGATCGCGCACGAACGCCGTCGCGCGATTCGTGTTCAGCGTGCGCCGTGCCCAGAAGCGCGAGCAGCCGAGCGCCACGTGCTGCTCTGACGTCGACAGTTTGAATCGCTGCGTGATCAGGACAGCGTGGATGGCGATCTCGAGCTCCTCAGTTGACACCTCGCGACAACATAGCCGCAATGTCTCAGAGTCGCAAAGACCGCGGCAGCACCCTCTTTGAGACTTTGAGACTTTGCGACTCCCGAACGGAGCCGAAAAACTTGAACCCTCGCCGCAATCGCGGCTATAACTCGGGTGATGTCCGATCTCCTCGAGCGCCTCGCGCAACAGATCCAGGTCAACGCCAACGCGAAACAGGTTTACGGCGAGCCGGTCGAGCGCGACGGCACGACCATCATCCCGGTCGCGAAAGTGCAGTGGGGCTTCGGCGGCGGAGGGATCGGCCGCGGCGCGGCCGAGCGAGGCGGTGGAGGCGGCGGCGCGCGCGCGTATCCGACCGGCTTCATCGAGCTGCGCGACGGGAAGGCGGAGTTCCGTCCCATCCAGGATCCGATGGCGACGGTGCTTCTCGCCGCGGCGGGACTCGTCGCCGGCATGCTCCTCGTGAAGCTCCTCCGGCGATAGCCCTCGGCGCCGCTGTCATCCTGAGCCGGCGAAGCGCGACGAAGGACCCCCTGATTCGTGCGCTCATCGTGCATCCGGAGGGGGTCCTTCGCCGTCTACGCGGCTCAGGATGACAGCGAGAACCGTACAATCGCACAGTGCACCCCGACGTCGAGGAGCTCAAACCGAAACTGAAGGAGATTCTCTACGACTGCGCGGTGATCATCCGCGCGACCAGGGCCGCGCTCTATGTCTTCGACGACGGCGCCAACCGGTTCGAGCTCGTCACCGAATTCGGCTTTCGCGGCGCCATCCGTCCGTTCGCCGACTTCAACGATCCGATCGTCGACCGCTGCGGCCGCGGACGGACGCCGTTCTTCGTCAACGGCCTGGCCGTCGAGCCGCGCTTCTCGCAGATCCTCTTCGAAGCGTCGACCGATCGCCTTCTCGCCGTGCCTCTCTACTCGCGCGGAAAGCTCATCGGCATCATCGACATCCGCGACAAGTCCGGCAAGCAGCCCTTCGACAACGAGGACGTCGTCAAGGCCCAGAACATCGCCGAGCGGATGATCGACGTCTTCGGCGACCGCAACCTCTTCGGTCATCGATTCATCGTTCTGTCCGATGTGGACCGGACCTTCGCGCGAGCTCCGGAGCCTTCCGAACCGGCGGTCGCCACCGCTCCCACGGTCGCCCCGGTGGCAGCGCGCGCCACCGCGCGCACGCACGTTCCGCGGCTCGCGGCGCTCGTCATCGAAGCGCGCACTGCAGCGAGCCGCGTCCTCGTTCCGTCGACGACCGAAGCGTTGTCGGAGAGCGACGTCATGGCTGCCCGCGACGTCCTGCGCTCGATCCTCCTCATCCCCGGCGCCGTTGCCGCGACGTTCTCCGCGTTCGGCCACATCGGCGGCGTCGAGGAGATCGCCGCGCGCTCGACCATCACCGAGGAGGCGCAGAGACTCATCCAGTCGAAGCTCAAGGTCTGGCTGACGAAGAGGGGAGAACGCGGAGGCTCCGTCCGGACGTCCGTGACCACGCCCCTCGGCACGTCGACGGCGACGGTGACGCCGGTCGACATTCAAAAAGTCTTCACCGCGCCGGTGCACGTCGGCACGTTGCACGGGCTCTATCTGACCGTCGTCTTCGCCGGCAATCCCGATCGCGTCGCGCACGAGCTCCTGGCGGTCCTGCACACGCATCTGCAGCTGGTGATCGAACAGAGCATGCAGCGCGGCGCAACGGCGGCGATGCAGGTGCGCGTCGCGGAGAAATTGCTCGAGCCCGACTTCACGCGCTATCCCGAGCTGCGCCGCCATTCGGATCTCGTCTCTCGCCTCTGCGAAACCTTCGCCCGTCACCTCGGGCTCACGTCGGCTGAGGTCGAGACCGCGCGCATGGCAGGCCTTGTCCACGACTGCGGTCTGCGCCTGCTCGATTACGACCGCCTCTACCGGAAACGCGACATGACCGCCGAGGAGCTGGCGTTCCTACGCGAGCACCCGGCCGTCGGTGCCGCGATGATCGAGCCCGTCCTCGGCGCGAGCCTGGCGAGGATCGTCCTCTGCCACCACGAGCGCGTCGACGGCCGCGGCTATCCGAACGAGCTGCACGGCGAAGCGATCCCGCTCCTTTCCCGGCTCCTCCAGCTCTGCGACGCCTGGGTCGCCATGACCGATCCCGACACGTATCAACAACCCGTTTCGCGAGACAGCGCGCTCGCGAACCTGACCCGCGGCGCCGGTTCGCAGTTCGATCCGGAGCTGATCGGGAAATTCATCGAGATGGTTCGGCCGGTGCGGTGACGGGAACCGATGAGGATCGCTGTCTCCGGCACGCACTGTTCGGGAAAGAGCACGCTCGTCGAGGACTTCGTCGCGGCCCATCGTGACTATGTTCACGAGCCGGAGCCGTACGAGTGGCTCGCGGACCTGTACGGCGAGCAACTTTCCGAGACTCCGGACGCGAGCGACTTCCATCGCCAGCTCGAGCTGTGCGTGGACCGCCTGCGCGGCTATGAGCGCGGCGCGCGGGTGATCGCCGAGCGCAGTCCGATCGACTTTCTCGCGTACATGCTCGCGCTCGGCGATCTGCGACGCGGCGGACGAGCGTCGATGGATTCGGCGATCGAACTGGCAGCGAGAGGGATGGAGCACGTAGACCTACTCGTCGTTGTCGATGCCGACGGAATCGTCGCACCGGAATCGGAGGACCTCGACCTGAGAGACGCGATGAACGATCGCCTCCTCGAGATCATCACGACGGACGAATATGAGTTGCTCGGCAATGTGCGCGTGATCGAGGTGCACGGTGCGCCACGCTTGCGGTTGGCCGCGCTCGAGCGCGCCATCGGCGAGTCGCGCTGAAGCGCCCGCGGCGGCCATGTCCGAGGACCTGGCCGCCGCTTCCTCGAGGGTCGCTACAGTGGCATTACAACGGCGGTTTCGCGTCCGGCTGGCGCGGATGTTCGTGGCCGGGAGGCATGGCAACGCTCGGCGCATCCTCCGCAACACCCGGGCCGGCAGGTGGTCCCGCCGGCGTGCAAAGCAGGGTATTGCAGCTGTCGACGTAGAAATGCGAGCGTTCCATGAATACGATCTGCCCGGCGATCGAAGAGGCCATCTTGATCTGCACCGTGTTCGAGCCTCCGGGCCGGACGCCCTCGGTGCAGCACCAGGTGTAATAGATCCCGTTGTCGTGCAGGTCTCCGATCCCGCCGCCGCCGTCCCCGCCCGGCGTGGAGTTCTTGTGTTTCTGCAGCGGAATCCAACCTCCCGGTGCGAAGCCGGCGCCTTCGTTGCCTTTATTGCAGACCACGCCGTTGACGGACGCGGAATACCAATGGGCCGCGCCGCCGTGGCCGTCGCCGGTCGACGAGAGCGTAATGAAGACCGTTTTCTGGCTCGCGGGGAGTGTGAAGGTCTTCGTGTACACCGGCATGCCGCCCATGCCGATTCCCGGTGTCGCGGTCAAGGGCGTCAATTGTTCGGGACCGAACCTGTACTCCGCGACATGGCGGATGAAAGGATGAACGCAGCCCGTGGTCATCAGGACCGCGGCGATGGACAGGGCACTCCACAAGACACGTCTGGACACTCTGGGCATGGCTCCCTCCGATAGGCCTTCAAATAGCCGAAATTATTCCGGACCGTGCGGTCTTACGCGTTGATGGAAGTAATGTTGTCTCTCCCGCCGTCCGCGTCAACGGGCAGGAACGGCAAGTGCCTTCCGGAATCCTCGGAAATGTTCCGTAAATGTGCGCGACAATGACGGTCCCACCGATGAGAGTCCCCAAAGTCCATGGCGTCATCCGGCGAAGGCTGCTCGTCAACTTTCGCGTCGACGCGGACGTTGCGCAACGACAGCTCCCGCAACCGTTCCGGCCCAAGCTGCACGACGGCCACGCGGTCGCGGGGATCTGTCTCATTCGCCTCGAGGACATCCGGCCGCTTCGTTTCCCGCGGATGCTCGGCCTGTCGAGCGAAAACGCGGCGCACCGGTTCGCGGTCACCTGGACCGATGCGGGCGGCGAGCACGAGGGCGTGTACATCCCGCGCCGCGATTCCGGCTCGCTGCTGAATCAACTCGCCGGCGGCCGGCTCTTTCCCGGCGAGCATCACCGCGCGCGGTTCGACGTCGTCGACACCGGCGATCGCGTGAGCCTGCGCATGACGTCGAGCGACCAGTCGGTGTCCGTGCACGTCGACGCGGCGGTGGTCTCCGACTTCCCATCCGGATCGATCTTCCCGTCGCTCGCCGACGCCTCCGCATTCTTCGAGCCCGGGTCGCTCGGTTACTCGGCGACGTCCGGCGGCCACAAGCTCGACGGCGTCGTGCTGCGCACGCACGAGTGGAAGGTTGATCCGTTGCGGATCGACAGCGTGGCCTCGAGCTACTTCGCCGATGAATCGCGGTTTCCGCCCGGCAGCGCGACCTTCGATTGCGCGCTCATCATGCGCAACATCGCGCACGAGTGGCACTCGGCGGCGGAGATGTACGTGTAAATCATTCGACTGTGTCAGCTCCGGCCGAGCTTCGCGAGTACCGCCGGCAGTTCTGTCAGCGCGTGGATGTGCGCGGCTGCGCCGGAAAGTTGTTCAGGCGTATGCGAAGTGAGAATCGCAATGACCGTCATCCCCGCCCTGACGCCGGATTCGACTCCGGCAGGAGCGTCTTCGAGCACGATGCAATCCTCTGGCGAGACACCGAGTAAGGCCGCTCCCTTCAAATAGGGCTCCGGATCGGGTTTCCCCCGAATCCACATTTCCGGTGTCGCCAGATGGCGGGGTATGGGTAATCGTGCAGCTTTGAGCCGTGTCGTGGCCAGCCTCCGGGGACCGGACGTCACGATGGCGAGCTCCTCATGCGTGGAAAGAAGCTCCATTGCGCCGGGAAGCGCCACGACGTTGGCGGACAGTTCGGCCTGCATGTCATCGAGAAGTCGACCTTCGACCGCAGAGTCCAGATGAGGTGCCAGCACCTCCGCCGAGTCGGTCGACGTTCTGCCGAATGGGATGTGGTCGACGATGTCCGGCGAAAGACCGCGGAACCCGGCCCACCACCGGAACGCGGCGACCACGGATTCCTTCGAGTCGATCAGCGTTCCGTCGAGGTCGGACAGGATCGGGATCTTCGGTAGCCGCACGGAACCTCGTATATCACGTCATCGCCGCCAGCCGGCCCGCCCGCGCTCCCGAGGTGGCCGTTTCGGGAGCGGTTGCCATGTCGCGTTTTCACATGTACTCCATCCGCGATCGCGTGTACTCCATCCGCGATGGGGTGTACTCCATCCGAAATGGGGTGTACTCCATCCGCGATGGGGTGTACTCCATCCGAAATGGGGTGTACTCCATCCGCGATGGGGTGTACTCCATCCGAAATGGAGTGCACTCCATCTGGGATGGAGTACACGTGAAGATGGGTTTGTGCACGCGGCCCGATCGTCCAAGTTTGTGGACATGGTTGCGGGTGTGGACGGAGGACGCGGCACACCAATTCCGGGCGCTCCGAGCCGCGCTGACTCGATCTCTCGTCGCTGTTTCCAGGTACGACGATCATTTGTCAGTCGATCGGCCGTGGGGCAGCCATTCAAATGCCTGGTGGACCGCGGCGGCAAGTGAGAAGGGATCGATGGAGCAATCCGCGCTACATAACGGGAAGATTTTCTCGGGCTCCGCTACGCGCCCAAAGCATCGCGATGTCGCTTCACGCGCTACGCGTCCTCACCGCTCCCGTTGTACGCGCCACGCATCGTCGCGGTCGCATAGCGCGTGTTCGCCCGTGCTACGTGGACCGGCGAAGTACTTGGGTGCACTGAGCAAGATTCGCGCGGCCACAGCCTTCCATAACGCCGTATCCGCGCACTCCCAGCTATTGAGCCATACGATCCAAGGGTTCATGCTTGCCATAGAGACGGCGGCGAGCGTAAGCTGCGACAGCTCAGCAGCTTTGCTTGCGCTTCTACCATGAACAAGGAAGATATTCTACGTGAAATGGAGCTGTTTTCCCTTGGTGGGGAAGGGATCGGCGGCTGGATCACGCCCTCTACCGACTCGCGAGTCTTAGATCGTCTTGGTCGCTTGGATACCGAGCCTCTGAGCAAAGTTCAACTGAATCAGCTACTTGTGTTCGGCCGCGAAGCAACGGCTTCGGACGATTTCATCAGGTATTACTGGCTCGAAGATCCACTCGAACATCCGTATCCCGTCGGCCTACTTGCCGGCTTCAAAAAGCGTTGGGTTCAGGGAACAGCCGCTATCACGTCACTCGAGCACCTGAAATGGGGTCTGACACGCCTTTTCATCGATGGTCTGCTGTACTTTGGCAATGTTCGTACCGCGTATCGCCAGCTTCGCGCGCTGACCCGCGGTGAGCTAGTCGAGTTTTTCGCCCGGCGACGCTTCGATACTACTCGGATAAAGGAGCGAGGCCCGTCGCTTCCGCTTTTGCAAATACCCAAGGACGATCGCTATCTAATCTCCGAGATGGCATGCAAGTCCTACGGCGAGGACCCGCGGGCCCACGGTGAGTTAAAGCAGGCGCTGGTCGATACGTACACAAGTCACCAGAAGGCGGGTGGGGGCCGCACCACATTCAGAAAGCTCCTTGAAATCGCTCCACCGACATATGGTGAGCGACAGAATGAATTCTTGTTTTCGGCTCGCGAGGTGCTTGAGGAGGAGATCGCGTCTCCTGAAGAGTTGGAGGCGAAGCTCGATCCCGTCGTCGCACGGTTTTTCAAAGCGCGCGATGCCGCGCTAGAGAACACTCACTACTATCTTTCGATGGCCGATGACCTTGACGTCTACGTCGCAACCAGCATGCGGAGCCGTGAGGATTTTCGCGCCATGGCTGATACGTGCGAAACGATCTTCGCCGACGAACGACTTCAGAAGCTGCAACTGCGATACTTTGATCCAACCTTAAGCGCTGCCGCTGGCCACGAAGACAAGGGCATCATCGAGTGTCTGATGGTGAAGTGTGCCAAAGTTCTCGTCTACTGCGCTGGCGACCGCGAGAGCTACGGCAAGGACGCTGAAGCAGCAATGGCACTGAGCCTCGGGAAACCCGTGATCTTCTACTGCGACCAGGCTCGGCGAAGTCGATTCTACCGCGATGTGCATCCGCTGAGCCGGCTCGTAGAGTTTGAAACGGGGGTCGTTGTTGGCGCGATGGTTACCGATTCCCTTGGTCAGGTTTCGGAACTCTTGCACCGTCTATTCGAGAACAAAATGGAGTACGTGCTCGAACAAACAAAGCCGGGACACCTTCGCCTGAAGGAAGCCCTTACGGGTTCTGTGGTTCGCGTACAAACAGCGGATGAAATGCTGAGCGCAACATTCTTCAA
>DASYGV010000054.1:0-9076 GCA_035999335.1 Thermoanaerobaculia bacterium
GCCGCCCGGATTCCCGCCGATGTCGTTGTCGAAGTCGGGCTTCCAGTTGTTGCAGGTCCACACGTTGCCCGCGGCGTCGACGCTCACTCCCGTGGTGCGCATCATCGGGATGAAGCATGGCGGGCCATCCGGGCCGTAGAGCGGCGTCCCGTCGTGCAGCAACACCGGTGATCCCGCGGAAGGAAGCGTGTATCCGGTCGGCGGCGTGAGTGCATCGCCGAGCAGGTAGCCTTTGGCATTGATGCCCGCGAGTTGCGTGAGCCGCCCATGGAACACGCTCCCTACTTCGAGCGGGCCGAAGTTCCCGACCCAGAGATTGTCGTCGCCGTCGAGGGTGATGCCCCATGGGCCGTTCGTCCCTCCGCCCTGGTACCCGCCGATCAACTTCCCTTCGGAATCGAACACGTAGACATGGTGGTCGCCGCCGGAGCCGACCCAGATGTTGCCCGCGGAGTCGATCTGAATTCCCTTCAACACCTTGCCGATCGACGTCTTGTGCCTGCACTCCATGTACATCCCGTCGCCGAGGACGAGGTTCCGGATGTCGCTGTCCGATCCGTTGCTGTTGGCGACCCATGCGCTTCCGTCCTTCGCCATCGCGATCCCGAACGGCGAATAGGTGCCCGAGGTGTCTCGGTAGACCGCATACGAATCGGGATTGCCTCCGCGGTAGCAGACGACGGTGCCGTTGCCCCAGCCGGCGAACCACACATTGCCTGCACCGTCGACCACGGTCCCTTGCACGCGATTCATCCCGCCCTTCGTGTAGCCGTTCGGGGATGGCGAAATCGGTTCCCCATCCGAAGTGAAAAGCGATGCGCTCCCCTCGGGCATCGCGTCTCCCCAACCGAAGTCGCCGAACCAGGCGTTGTCGTTCGCATCGACGGCCGCGCCGAATCCCGCGCCGAGAAGACCGCCGCCGCTGATGGGCGAGATGAGCTTTCCGTTCGAGTCCCTGGCGGGCCGTCCCGACATGTCGAGCACGATCGAATACGTCGATGAGTTGGGAGTGCCTTGCAGCACGTTGTTCGGGATCCACCCGCGCCCCTGGGAGTCGAAGGCGATGCTCCCCGGACCGCCGAACATGCGTGAGTCGTCGCCGGAATCATTCACCTTCACGACGAGCGTCCACGTGACCGGCTGCTCCTCGAGCGCGGGACCATAGACACTCGCGAGCTTCGACTGGAGGTAGATCGCGCCGACATTCCTCGCGGGATTCCGTGCAAGGTTGGCGAGTGCCGCGACGGTGTTCGCTGGCGTGGGTTGATTCGGCAGCCACGTGAATGTGAAGAAGGACTGCAGAGGACCCTTGCGATCGCGAACCGCGGTCGCGAGAAAGTTCGCCAAAGACATCAACGAACGGCAGGAGTTCGTTTCGTCAGCGTTCGGAGAAGTCGTCATCACGCTCGAAGCGCTTCCGGTCGACACGTCGACGAGATTCGCATTCATCGCCGCGACGATGTTCAGCGCGAGGGAGTCGCCTTGAATGCGGCCGCCTTCGTAGAACTGCGCCGCGCTGTAAGCGGCGGCGACGGTCGTGAGCTCGTTGATGACGAAGGTTGGCGGAATCGACGAGCCGAGGATGGCCATCAACAGGACGCGGTCGCCGAGGGATGCCGTTGCGTAGTAGAAGTTTTGCTCCGCGGTCGATGCGATCGGCTCGGCGGAAAACGAACCGTTTTCGAGAGTGGTGGCTCGCGCGATTTCTGTGGACTGTCCTCCGCTGACGCGATGCAGTTTCACCGTGGCATTCGCGATCGACTGACGGTCCGCGCCGGACTGAACGACTCCATTCATTTCAAGACACCTCTCTCTCAACTCGCTGTCATCCTGAGCCGCGAAGACGGCGAAGGACCCCCTGCGGTTTGCGGCGCCCGCGCATCAATCAGGGGGTCCTTCGCCGCGCTTCGCCGGCTCAGGATGACAGAGTTCACCGCCGCGAGCCGACGATCGCGCGTAGCGTCCGCAGACGCAGATCGAGCTCCTCCGGAGTCACGTTCGCGTACTTTGCGGGAAGCAGGCGGCGGCTCGACGCTTCGAAGACGGCGAGCAGTTCCATGTACTCGAGCAACTCCGTGTCGCGGCTCGGGAAGTAGTCCGCGGCGGCGCGGATGAAACGCTCCTCGCTCACCTCCGTGAGGCCTTCCCGCGCCGCGTCATCGAGCGCCATGAGGATCACGGCCTCGATGTCCGCGTTGCTGTATCCGACCAGCTTCTTCGAGAACGAGTCCCGCATTGCGGTGAAGTCGACGTTGGTCTTCACCTTGTTCTTGCGGACCTGCGCGCGAATGATGTTCTCCACCTCTTCCGGCGTCTGGCAGTAGAGGAACGGGATCTTGCGATCGAGGCGGCCGGCGCGCTTGAGATCGACGTCGAGCTTGTCTGGCCGGTTGGTCATCACCAGAAACAGGATCCGTCCGCGATTGCTCGTGTCGGACATGAACTCCTTGATCCGCGCGATCACGCGTGACGACGTGCCGCCGTCCCCCTCCCCGTCCGTGTTGCCGAAGGCGCGATCGCCTTCGTCGATGATCACCACCACCTGTCCGATGGCGCGGATCACGTTGAGGATCTTTTCCAGATTCCCTTCCGTCGCGCCGACCCATTTCGAGCGGAAGTTCTTCAGCTTGATCGTCGTCAGTCCGCATTCCTTCGCGAACGCCTCGGCCACGAACGTCTTGCCCGTTCCCATGGGACCGGTGAACAACACGCCCATCGGCACGCGCGCCGTCTGCCCGTCGCGGATGCTCGCCGCGATCACCGAAAGGTCTTTCTTCACTTCCTCCATCCCGCCGACCACGTCGAAGCCATGCTGCGGCTCGACGAACTCGACGAGGCCGAAGCACTCGCGCTCGATGATCTCGCGCTTGCGGCGGGCGATGAGGCGATCGACTTCCTGACGCGCGGCCTGTGCGTTATCGGAAAGGCGGTCGGACTCCACTTTCGCGGCCGGCGATGCACCGGGCGCGAGGAGTTTCGCGATCTCGTCGCGATTGAGTCCGGCGGTGAGCTGCGCGAGCTTCCGCGCACGCTCCGGCACATCCGCACCACTGCCGAGGATTCCGGAGATGAAGGCTTCGCGGTCGCGCGTCTCGGTCTCGCTCACCGGCGGCGGCGTGAGGATCGACAGGATCTGGATTGACTTCAGTCCCGCGGTGATCTCCGCGTAGCGATCGGTCTCTTTCTCCGACAGACTGCGATCCGCGAGCGCCGCGGCGGCTTTGCGCGTCTCGCGATCCGGCATCGGGACGTCGACCACGGCGACCTTCGGATTCGAGACCAGCTTCGGCGAAAGCTCGGCGAGGTTTTCGGCGATGAGGATGACCACGTTGTCGCTTCGCTCGATCTCCGGAAGGAACGACCACCGATGCAGCGTCACAACCGCGGCCCGATCAGCCTCGCTCTGGAAGTTGGGGTCGCCCGCGGGAGAGAGCACTTCCGCGTATTCGAGGATCACCGCCGCGCGCGAGCTGCTCATGAGCAGGCGCTCGATCGCGGCGAGGACGCGTGGCTTCTCGGTCGAGAGCAGCATCTCGTCCATGCCGGTAAGATCGCCCGACGGCCGCTTCAGAAAGCGAATGCCGGTGGCGACGTTGTAGACCGCGACGGTTTCCTTCGAGTCCTTGAGCAATACATTGCCGAGGAAATCGATGAGCGTCAGCGTGCGGCCGCCGCTCAGCACCATGTCGTAGACGTTTCCGTGCAGGACGAAGATCGACGCCTCGCCGCGCAGGTAGCGGCGGCGGAGATCGTCCGCCCAGGGGGGAAGGATTCGTGCCTCGGACAACTACACCTCCATCGTGCTGAGAATCTTTTCCGTGTCGAGCGCGGTCTGGCGGATCGATTCGACGCCGTCGAGCAGGTCGTTGAGCTGCCCCGTCAACTCCGCGGGAGACTGCATCATCACGATCTGATCTGCGATGAGCTGGAACGAGTTTTCGATCAGATCGAGCTGTCCCCGGGCGACGCGCAGGTAGTCCCGCAGCTCACGCAGCTTTTCGATGCGCATCATGATCACGGCGAAGTTCTTCTTCGCGACGTCGTGCTCCTGCGCGGAGATCCGCTCAGAGGAAATGCGCTCCTGCCACCGCTCCCGATCGCGTTCGAGGTCGTTGAGGTCGACCGTCTCGAGGTAGCTCTCGTACCGGGCGCAGGTGATGGCCATCTCGACGAAGGCATCGACCAGGCGCCGGGTCTTGATCAACTCGCTTCGGAGCAGATCGCCCGTGAACGACGGGTTCTGCTCGGCCAGACGGTTGATCTCCGCCTGCTTCCCGACGAGTTGGTAGACGCGGTCGCGATCCGCCTGCGGGAGAGCCTTCATCCGCTCCTCGCGCTCGCGCGCTTCCATCACGAGGCGCACCTTCTCGAAGCGCGGGTCCCAGAGAATCCGCCGGAGCGTCTTCGATTCCGCACCGTGCAGGAGCCAGAGCAATTCGCCGCCGATGGCGACCGCGGCGAGGATCGGGTTCATCGTCGCCGCGGCGGCGGCCATCGTGCCGAGAAAGAGCGAGAGGTTGTAGGGATTGGTGAAGGCCATCTTGAGATAGGGACGCTTCTCGAAGACGGCATCAACGACCATGTCCTTCGCCGTCTCGCGAATGGCCTTCTGGAGGTCGTTCTTCGCAGGCTTCTGCTGCGCCTCGCGTTTCCGCGGGGGCGTCTGGGTCGTCTTCGTCGGTGGCACCGCCGCCATTCTACGTGAGCGTTCACGTAGCACGGGCTTCAGCCCGTCCATGGGCGTCCTGAAGGCCGCCCTACGTTATGATTCCCGCCGGAGTGTGAATCCATGAGACTTACACCTTTTGCCAAAGTCTTCGTCACCGTCGTGATCCTCGCCGTCATCGGCTACGTCGGCTACCAGTACCGTGACAAGCTGCCGAAACTCGGCAAGAAGAAAACCGCGGCCACCGCCACCGATACCAGCAGCACGGCGACGACCACCGCCGCCAGCTCAACGCAGCCGGCGGAGCCCGGAGTCACCGGCGTTCTCGCCAAAGTCCGCGCGGCGAAAGTTCTCCGCGTCGGGATGGAGCCGGAAGCGCCTCCCCTGCACTTCATCAACGAGAACCAGCAGGAAGACGGATTCGACTTTCAGATGGCCGCGCGCATCGGCCGCCACCTCGGCACCGACCGGGTGAAGGTCGTCGAGGCGGATTACGGCGACCTGCCGGCGATGCTGCGCAAGGGCGACATCGACCTGATCATGGCCGGCTACGTCCCCGATCCGGCGATCCAGGGCGTCGACTGGAGCAACGGCTACCTCGACTTCGGTCTCTGCATGATCGTGCAGGAAGGCATGCTCGCGAGCTACCGCGACATCGATGACCTTCGCGGAAAGGTGATCGCCATCTACGACGATCCCGCGGCCGAGAAGTGGGTGCAGCAGAACATACCCGGGGCGACGATCAAGAAGTTCTCCGGAGATGACGGCTGGTTCGAAGCCGTCGAGCGCGGCCAGGCCGACGCGTTGATCTACGACTACCCGTTTTCTGCGGTCGAGATCAAGAAGCACCCGCAGACGGTCATCGCGAAGTACAACCTCAACAAGTCGAAGTACGCCGTCGGCGTCGCGTCAAACAACTACGACCTGGTTTACGAGGTCAACAAGGCGCTCGATCAGATCAGGGAATCCGATCAGTACGCGACGCTGATGAAGACCTATCTCTCCAGCACGTCCGAGGCGTTCATGAAGCCCGTCCCGGGACGCAGGACGCATCGCGTCACCGCCGGCGACACGCTCAGCAAGATCGCGCGGCAGGAGCTCGGAAGCGCGGAACGGTGGGAAGAAATCTGGAACCTGAACACCGAGCGCGTCGCCAATCCCAATCTCATCTACCCCGGACTGGTGTTGATCCTGCCGTAACGCGAGGACCCAGACATGGCCAGAACTCCACTCTTCTCGCTCGTCCGACGTTCGCTGCAGCTCGCCGCGGCCGCGTCGCGATCGGACGGACCGCCCGCGGATGAATTGATCGATCGCGTGCTCGAAGGCGCCGAGACGTCGCGCCGCCAGTTCCTCAAGACCGCCGCCGTCGCGGGCGCGGTCGCCGCGACGCCCGATCTCTTCTCCGCGTTCGCGCAGGCAGGCACGATCCGTCCGCGGACTGCGATCGTCGGCGGCGGCGTCGCGGGTCTGAACTGCGCGTACAAGCTGCGCAAGGCGGGCGTGCCGGTGCACCTCTTCGAAGCGTCGAGTCGCACGGGCGGACGCATGTTCACCGCGAACGATCTGCTCGCGCCGGGACTCACGACCGAGCTCGGGGGCGAGTTCATCGACAGCGGTCACGAAGAGATGCTCAACCTCGTGAAAGAGTTCAAGCTCAAGCTCTGGGACTTCCGTAAGTCCGGTGACAAGCTCAAGGCCGAGGCGTTCTACTTCAATGGCCGCCACTACAGCGAGAAGGACGTCGTCAAGGCCTTCATCCCTCTCGCCAAAAAGATGGCGAAGGACTACGACTCCCTCGGCGAAGAAGTGAGCTATCGGGTCGACGGAAACGGTGGAGACCTCGACCGCACTTCGATCGCCGCGTACCTCGACAAGATCGGCGCCACGGGCTGGATCCGCGAGCTTCTCGACGTGGCCTACGTGACCGAGTACGGGCTCGAAGCCGACCAGCAGTCGTCGCTGAATCTCATCCAGTTGATCGGCACCGATACCAGCGAAGGCTTCAAGGCCTTCGGCGACAGCGACGAGCGGTTCACGGTGCGCGGCGGCAACGAGCGCGTCGTCACAGAGCTCGCGATGCGTCTCGACGAAGGAATCGTCTCGCTGCGCCACCGGCTCACCGCGATCAAGGCCAAGGACAAAGGCTTCATCCTCACCTTCGAAGGGCCAACCGGGAGCTCGTTCGACCGTGACTTCGACTCGGTCGTTCTGACGCTTCCGTTCACGATGCTGCGCGAGGTCGACATCCGCGTGCCGCTCCCCGCGGTCAAGATGAAAGCGATCCGCGAGCTCGGGTATGGCACCAACGCGAAAGTGCTCGCGGGGTTCCACTCGCGCATGTGGAAAAAGCTCGGCTATCGCGGCAACACTCTGAGCGACGAACGCTTCCAGCTGGTCTGGGACAATGCCGCGCTTCAGCCGGGCCTCAGCAGCGGCATCACGTTCTATTCGGGCGGCAAGCTCGGCGTCGAAGCCGGCGAAGGTACGGCGAAGGAAGCGCTGGCCAGGGTAATGCCCGGATTCGAGCGCGCCTATCCCGGCTCGACGAAGCAGCTCAACGGAAACGTGTCCCGCTTCCATTGGCCAACGCATCCGTTCACGAAAGGCGCGTACGCGTGTTACCTGCCCGGGCAGTGGACCTCGATCGGCGGATCGGAGGGCGAGTCCGTCGGCAATCTCCACTTCGCCGGCGAGCACACGAGCGTCGATTTTCAGGGATACATGAACGGCGGCGCGCAATCAGGCGCCGATGCAGCGAAAGCGGTCCTGGCGTCGGTGAGCGAGAAAGCCGCGCGGCTGTTCGAAAGGATCCCCCGCCGGGCGCGCAGTTTATCCCGCGCGTAGACGCGGGATCTCGGGTTCCACCGCGTTGAGATTGCCCACGAGCGAGGGCGCACGACCGCCTTTCGCATCGTCCTCGCGGGATGACCAGAGATCCCGCGCAAAAAGCGCGCGGGATAAACTGAAATCCCTCACATCGTTTTTTGTCCCTGCGCTGCCTGTTGCGCCGCTTTGCGGGCCTTGAGCTCGGCCAACTCCTGCTTGGCCTGGACGTCGCCGACCTGGTTTCGTAGATTGGCGAGCCGCGAATCGAGCGACGTGTCCGAAAGCTCCTTGCCGAGGTTCGCTTCGGCGATCGTGTTGCGGATGTGCGTGCGGACGTTGTCGAGCGCGCGCACCTCATCCTCGACCGAAAGCCCGTCGAGCTGCTCCTGAATGCGAAGCCGCGCCTGCGCCGACTGCATCTTCGCGAGCATCGAGTCGCGCTCCGCTTTCAGCTTGCGGATCTCCGACTGCACGGACAGGAGCGACGACTTCGCGGAGTCGGCGTCGCTGCGGGCGCTTTCCATGTCCCCCTGCAGCTCGGCGAGCTCGGTCATCAACTGATTCTTCTTCTGGATCAGCACGAGCGCGAGATCGTCCTGGTTCGTTTCCACGGCCGTGTTGAGCTCCGCCTCCGTCTGCTGAAGGCTCGCGGTGGCCGTTTTGAAACGCTCCTCGAGGTCTTCGCGGCGGCGGATGATCGCGGCCGTCGCGCTCTTGAGCTTCGCGTACTTGCCGACCATCGAATTGATGGCGTTTTCGTACGCGATCTCGGGATGCTCCTTCTCGATGCCGGAGACCCAGAGTGAAAGAAACCCTTTCCACAAGTTGCTGAGACGCGATATCAGGCCCATGGCTCTCCTCAGTTCCCGGTCGTCAGTTTCCCGAATTGGGCTCGTGCAGCTTGGGAGACTCGCGCACGACGCGAGCGACGGCATCCTGCCCGAAGAACTCGAGCACTTTCTGCACCTCGAGTTTTTTCGCGTTGCAGGCTCGCATGATTTTGTGTTGTTCCTCGACGCGCTGCTGCATGGCCTTGCGCAGTTCGACGATCTGTTCTTCGAGCTCGCGGATGTTCTGCTCGGCCTGCGTCGTGACCTGCTCCGTGTCCCGGGCGCCGCCGCGGATGTACGCTTCGAGCGCCTGCAGCTGCTCCGCGCCCGATTCAATGATCTTCTCGATCGGGACGCCGAACGCACGCAGGGAGGCCATCACGATCTGTCGCTTGACCGTGTCGTCGGTCCCAGGCGGCAGCGAATCGAGCAGCTCCAGCGTCCGGGAGACGCGCTGATGCTCCTCGGCGGTGATTCCGGCGGCCTCGTACACGCCCGCGAAGTCGACTTCGCCGGCCGGAGCGGGCGGCGGTTCAGAGCTGAACACCGGCAGATCGTCCGGTTCCGCACCGGCAGCACGCCGGATCAATTCATCCTCGGCGGTCGACGTCGATTCCGAGGTCTCCCCTCCTTCAGAAGGATCCTGAAGAACGAACCACCCCTTGACCGTGGAGCCCCAACCCTTTTTTTCAGACATGAGCGCGCGAAAATATAGCACGCGGTGGCGCTGTCATCCTGAAGCCGCGCAGAC
>DASYGV010000064.1:0-13121 GCA_035999335.1 Thermoanaerobaculia bacterium
CGTCATAGCCGTAATCGATGATCACCGTCCCGTTCGGACTTGTCTCCACGCTCTTCGTGATGCGTCCGCCGTTGTCGCGCGTCACGTCCTGTGAGAACAGAACTGCGCCGCCATTGCGCATGACGTAGGCCGTCAGCTCGCCATGCTGGTCGTATGTGAGCTCGTCCGCGAGGACGCCTGCCGAGGTTGCGGTCGCGCGCCATTGCCGGGATCGCGCGTCAGCGTCATCGCTCCAGCACCGGTCAACAGCTTGTCGTCGTCGTAGGTGAAGGTCACGATGTGCACGCGACGGTGAACAGCGTCGGCACGGTCTCCGTCGACAACGCCAGATCGCCATCCAAGGTCCAGGTCAGTCAGCACCATAAAGTTCTTGATCCACCGCGAGTACCCAATGATAGATACTCTCATGACGATCGAACGGTTTGTCTGGATCGAAGGCATCGAACTCGTAAACTGACTCGTCTCCAGGACGAATAGCGATTTCAACTGACTCGATATCGGTGCCGATTCGTAGGTACTCTGGATTCATGGCGGACGGGGAGATTGACGATCGAGCGACCTGAGCGTCACCACGAGTCGCCTTTATCGATTCGATGTCGGCGAAGAACCGTCCTATGTGATAGGCAAGGTCGTCAACATGCGGATAATCGGCCGCACTCCGCCGCACGACGGCGAATCTCGAGGAATCCGACAAGATCGCCTGCGCTGCAGCGGCGGCCTCCTCAATATTCATGAACTGCGCGCCGGAATCCATTACCCTGCCGGTCTCCTCATCCTTGTTACGAAAGTGGGCGAATACAGTCACTACCACTATGAGCAACACAAGAGCGCTCGCGCCGAATGACGCCGCAAAACTAAAATGCATAAAACGCCATGCCGCGTAAGCAATCGGATACGATGCACCGCCAACGAGCAAGAGAACGCCAGCCCACAACTGAAACCGAGCCTTCATTACGGACACCCGCAATCTCCGGCAGTCAAGGCCGCGCGAGCGCCGGTGGTCGCCGGGTTGACTGCCGTGCGTCCCAAACTCTCCATTTGGCGAAGATGGCGATGCGCTGCCAGGTGCTCAGGCCACGATAGTCGCTTCAGATTCCAAGTGCTGCTGTGAATCGAAGCTGGAAGACCGCCCGTCGGGAATAAGGTCGGCGCGACATTTCTTCCGCCCGGATGTCCAAAGAGCGGATTTACGTGGTGCACGGTCCCACCTGATCCAGCGAATTTAGAGGTTGCTCTCTTTGCGGCAGCATAAACCTGTTTTCGCGATGCCCGTGCGGCAAGTCCACGTAACGCGCCAGAGCCACCCGTCGCGGCGATCTCAAAACCGAGTTCCGCCCGCTGACCCCAGGCGTATGCGCCACTGCACTTGTCGACGCTCTCATTTCCGCCAATCTGATCGCGAATCCAGTCGGTCGCGCCAAACGTGAGCGTGTCGCCAAAACCCGCTGAAAAGTCGCTCACGACCTCCAGCGCATCGAGCCAGTCCGTTCCCATCGGATCGATGAGGTTGATCGGATCATTGAGGACGTAAGCGTAGAGATTCGCGTCGCCACCCGCAAAAAGAATCGGGTCCTTCGCCGTCCACCGGCCTATTTCCGCGTCGTAGTCCCTCGCGCCGAATTGCACGAGCCCTGTATCTCCGTCATACAGTCCTCCGGCGAAGCCGAAGGGCTGGAAGCCGGGGTTGGTGTCAGTCAGCACGTTCCCGAACTCGTCGTACGTGACGGCTTGGACGATGTCACCGGATGAGGTGTTCACGACGAATCGCGGGCTGCCTAGGTGATCCGTGACGATGCGGAAGGTGGTTTCGCCGCGGATGATGAGATCGGGGACGTTCGAACGGCTGGCATAGACGTAACGAGCGATCACGTCGCCGTTTGCGTCGACTTCGCCAGCGGGACGCAGGTCGTCGCTGTACAGGAGGCGCTGGACTACCGTGCCGTCGACTGTTTTCGCGATTCGTCGCCCGGTCGGGTCGGTGACGTATTCGATCTCGCCGCCATCGGGCAGCGTCACGCCCAAGAGACTGCCGAGGGCGTCGTAGGTGTATTGGGTGACGCCGGATGAATCTGTCTTCGTCAGGAGCTCGCCGTCGGGTGTGTAGGTGTAGACGGCGTTGCCGTACGACGAGAGACGGTCCTGGCCGTCGCACGAGGCGGTGCTGACGCCCGAGGGAGTCGTTTTCATGACCCGATTGCCGTTGTCGTCGTACGTATAGGACGCGGTCAACACACCGTCGCGACGGACTTCGAAGAGGCGTCCGGCCGCGTCATAGCCGTAATCGATGATCACCGTCCCGTTCGGACTTGTCTCCACGCTCTTCGTGATGCGTCCGCCGTTGTCGCGCGTCACGTCCTGTGAGAACAGAACTGCGCCGCCATTGCGCATGACGTAGGTCGCCAGCTCGCCATGCTGGTCGTATGTGAGCTCGTCCGCGAGGACGCCGGCCGACGTCGCGGTCAGCGCGCCATTGCCGGGATCGCGCGTCAGCGTCATCGCTCCGGCACCGGTCAACAGCTTGTCGTCGTCGTATGTGAACGTCACCGGTGCGCACGCGACGGTGAATAGCGTCGGACACGGCACGGTCTCAGTGGACAACGCCAGATCGCCATCAAAGGTCCAGGCTACGCTGCCCGTGACGGCCGTGCCTTGCCACGTTACACCCGTGAGCAGGAGATTCGGATCGTACGCGTAGTGCAGTGCTCCGTCCGGACCACTGATGCTTTCGAGCAGACCATTCCCTGCCTCGTATGCTGCGGTGAACACTCCTTCGGGCGTGGTCAGTGTCGACCACCGCCCGGCGTCGTCGTAGGTGAGGTCGAGGGCCACGCCACCCGGTCTCGCAATCTCGAGCGGCCGCCGTTCGCGATCGTACGAGTAGGCGGTTGCACCGGTGCCCGCAAGTAGAGGCGGGTCGTAGCGGCTCGGCAGGTCGACCGGCGTATGGGCGAATGTATGCGCGCTCTTCCCTGGAGGGGTGACCGATTCGACGTTGCCGTTGTCGTCAAACAACAGCGACACCGTCCTCGCGCCCGGCATCGCGACCGACGTGACGCGGTCCGCAGCGTCGTAGCCGAATTGCGTAACGCGCCCCAATGCATCCGTCACGCTCGTCAATCGCATTCCTGAATCGTAATCCAGGGTGACCCTTCGGGTCCCCTGCGAAAGCTCGCGGAGCAGACCGCGCTGATCGTACTCGCGCTCGACCGGCAGCCGTCCGGGCACCTCCGTCGAGACCACCCGGCCGAGCTCATCGAGCACGGCGCGAGCAGTCCTGCCGCTGGTCGCAGTGAACGTCAACGAGCGTGTTGACGCTTCGTAGAACGCGGTGGCGACCTGTGAGCCCGCGATGTTCGTCCAAGCGGCGCTGAGCACCGCCGAGAACGGATCGCCGGGATTCTCCAACGTGACGGACCGCGAGCTCGATCCCGACTGCGTGAACCCGCCCGGCAGCGTCATCGATCCCGAGCGCACCGGCGCGTGCATTCCGAAACGCGGATCGGAGCGTGTGAACGACTCCGACACCACACCCGTCGAGGTGGTCGTCGTCGACGATCCGCTGTCGGTCGTCTCGATCGTAGCGGTTTGTCCGTCCGGCATGGTGATCGTCCGTTCCGAGCTGTCGCGCTCGATCGTCACGTCGTGCCGGATCTCGGTCCCTTCCGCCATCCGCCGGACGATGGTGTAATCGGTATTGCTCCCGTCGCGATCGAGCGCCGTCGAGCCTCCGGCCGGATCTGCGTCTTGGGTGAGTCTCCCCCGTTCGTCGTAATCGAAGTCGAACCGATGGTCCCGCGGTGTCGTCATCGACGTCATCAGTCCGTTGCTATATGTGAACCGGTACTGTTCTCCGGCTGGGTTGGTGATGGATGAGAGATATTCACCCGACCCGAGCTGCGTCGTCTGGCCGCCGGGCGCGACGAATGACTCACCGATCTCGGTGCGGTTGCCGTCCCGGTCGACGATTGCCGACAGCACGCCCTCGGTGTACTCGAACTCATACAGCGTGACGCCGGTGATGGAATCGACGGTTCGCAGATGGCGGCCGTCGAGATCGAAGTGATAGACCTCCGCGCCGTCCGTGCTTGCGATCCGATACTCCGTTGCCATCGAAGGGAACGCGCTTTCGATGACGCGCACTTTGGCTGCACCCGACTCCGCGATGTAAACACGGCCGTCGGGTCCGACCGCGACATCGCGCGGGCTGTTCAGGAAGCCTGCCGACGCGAAGCTGCCGTCGACCAACTCCACCTCACCGCCGCCGGCAATCGTCACGATGCGTTCGTCCCCTTCGATCGCCGAACGGATGATGTTGTCGCTCGCGCTGTGCGCGCTGTAAATCGACTCGCCTCGCACCGCCAGCCCGTACGGCGGCGCCGCGCTCACGCCGTAGCCGCCGGTGTCGGTGAGCTCGGGCGCGATGATCTGCTTGCGGTTGCCGGACGGAAGGATACGCGTGACCTCGTTGCCGAAACCGGCGACGAAGATGACTCCGAGCGGCGAAACGTCCACGCGCGCCGCTCCCGGGATCTGCGCGATCGTGAGAATCGTTCCGTCGTTGCCCACACGCAGCACGCGCTCGAGCGTCTGGTCCGCGATGTAGAGACTCCCATCGGGACCAATCGCGATGCCCGAGGGTGCGAGGTTCACATGCCGCGCATTCTTGCCATTCGCGGGCGGGTGCTCCGGATCCGGTGCGCCATCGCCGAGGCCGGCGACGGTTTTTAGAATCCCGCCTTCGAGGCGCCATACGAAGCCCGCGCCTTCGTCGGCGATGTACAACGTGCCGCCGGAGCCGATCGCCACATCGCTAGGCTGCATCGACACGGATCGCGCCGGAGCGTTGTTGCGCGGTGAATCGGATCCGCCGCCGGCGACCGTCGTGATGATGCCTGTCAGCTTGTTGACACGGCGCACGCGCCCGCCATCGGCGATGGTAACCGTTCCCGTCTCATCGACCGCGACGGCCTGCGGAAACGCGAGACTCGTCTGCGTCGCCGGCACACCGTCGGGACTCTCTGAGCCGACCTCGCCGTTGCCGGCGATCGTGCGGATCACGGGTCCCATTGCCTTCGCCGACCGGCGTGTGCCGTCTCCCATCTGCAGGACTTGGCCGCGATAGTCATAGAAGTGGTGAACGTCCACGGTCCAGCCGCCGAGCCCCGCGCCACGCGCATCCCAGTTGCCGCCGGTGACTTCGACGTCTGTTTGCCACCATCGCGTGACCATCCCGGTTGGATCATTGACGTACGGGATATAGACGCCCGCCATCTGCCTCGGCCCGGCAATGCTCACCGATGACTCGCCAGGGCCCGCCGCGAATGCCGCCGGGACCACGTTGGGCGCCGCAACGACGAGCGGGTACTCGTATGAGACTGACCCGAAAAACTGCGTCTTTCCCTGCACGGGGCGGCCGAAGCCGTCCTTGCCGTCCCATTCGAACTCGATCGTCCGATTCGGCGACTTGTCGCGGTCTTCATGGAAGAAGTTCCGCCCGACGACGTGGACGTCGACGCGAATGCTGCGAAGAGACGTCGAGACCGAGCCGCCCGTCAGCGCGACGCGGATCACGCGAACGTCTTTCCGCCCCTCAACGCGCGCGCTGCTGTAACTGAGCGTGAACGGAGTGCCGGTCACGGGCAAACTCTCGCGCAGCACCTGCGCCTCGCATTCGATGATGCTGCCGGATGCCAGGTAGCTGCACACCGAGAGATCGCCGACCGACGGCTCCGTGCCCGGAGGCGCGGTTGCGTCGCCCGGCAGGAGAAAGCCGAGGTTGGCGTCCCACGGGGTGAAGTGCGGGATCGGGATGCGCCAGAGTTGCGCGCCGACTCCGTACAGACCCGCGAGACGCTCGCGCTCGGCGATCGTCGTACCGATCAACGCATCCGAGTCATCGGAGTGTGCGTCGCCGTCGACATCGAGATACGCGCGGCCTCCTTCAATGCCGACGATCATGACGACCCTGCCGTTCGGTGTCGGCATCCAGATGCCCTGCTCGCGATCGTAGTAGCCGATCGGCACGATCCCGCCCGGAGGCAGGTTTGCGAAGTTCTCGAGATAGAAGATCGCGGGCTTGCTGAGCTCCACGCTGGCCGCGTTTGCAGCAAGCGCTTCGTCGGCGGAGAGCTCAACGCAGTACGTCATCGACATCTGTGCCGGAAGCGGCGCGGGCATCGCGCGCCACGCGTCCTCGCCCACCGTGTACTCCGTCGCGCGGACGTCGAGCCGCGGAGCCGGCACCATCGAGCCGTCGCGCATGCGGATGGTTGCCGTCGTGCCGGGCATGAAGAGCATCAGCGGCCGGCGAACACCGTCGGCATCGGAAGAGACGGAGCCTTGTGCAACCTGAATCCCGGGTTGAGCAAAGTCGATCGTCGTGATTGCTGGATCGAGGGGAATCATCACCGCGTCCCCGAGACGTCGCCACGTGTCCCACTGGAGGTCGCGAGCGGGACGATGGACCGCAAGGTAGCCGTCCTTGTCCAGCATGACCGTTGCGGACGTACCGCCGTTTACAAGGATGTCGTAGCGTCCGTCCGCACGGGTATACGTCTGCCCATACTCCGGATGCCCAAGCACGCGCACCCGTACGCCCGGGAGTGGCGTACCGCCGCGTAGCACGACTGAACCGTGGAGCACTGCCGCGCGACGTCGCTCGATTGCGCCGGGATCGACGCCCGTCTGCACGCGCGGCGTGGCTTCGAAGAGGAAGCGCGTCGAATCGAAAACGGTAGTGACTTTCGTTTGGTCGATCGGCGGTGCGATCGTCGACGGCTCAGGCGGAGTGGGATTCGCCGCCTCGGTGACGATCGTTGCTGATGCGGAGTGGCCGTCCACCGTCGCGGTGATCGTGACAGTTCCGACCGCGTGTGCGACGACGAGTCCCGAGGTCACTGTCGCGATCGAACTATCGGACGTAGACCAGGTCGCGCGAGCGCGCAAGTCGATGGCTACATCGCCACCGTGATTGCCGGTGAGTGTGAGGATACGATCCGAGCCGACCGTCAGATGTCCGACTGTGGGCGTCAGCGAGAGTGACGCGAGCGGTGAAAGCACCGTGATTGTCACCGTGCGCGTGTGCGAGGTTCCGGGATTCTCCGCGGTAATGAACGTCGTCCCGGCGACGTGCGCCTGCACCAATCCGTTCGCATCGATGGACGCGACTCCGGGAGAATTGCTCGTCCACGTCACACTCGAGGTGACGTCGGTCGTCGTGTCGTCGCTCATCCGGAGCGCCGCGCTGAGTTGCAAGGAATCACCGGCGTCCAGCAATCCGCCGTCCGGAGAAACGGACAGGAACTCGATAAGCGGGGCGGGAGCGCCGCACGTTTGTGTCTCGGACGTGCGGTGCGGCGACACGTCGACGCTGCCAGCGACCGTCGAGCATCCGGGCACGCCGGCACCGCCGGCGCATCCCCAGTAGACCTCTTCCGCCAAGACGAGTGCATCCGGCGTCGCATCGTTGCGAATCCCGTGTTGCGCGTTTCCAACAATCGATGAGCACCCGATCGTGACACCCGAGACGGCCCCGCTCACGGCGACGCCGTGGACGGCGTTGCTATTGAACGAGCATCGCGTCGCCGTGATCGTTGAAATCGGCCCGGCCGTGCCCGTCAGCGTCATGCCGGAGCCGTATTGGCCCGAGATGAAGCGCGTGTTGTCGTTCACCGTGACGTCCGTCATCGTCACGTTCGCGATCGACTGGCCCGCCGTTAGAGGGATGAAGAGAATGCCGTTGCGATTTCCGGTGATCGTCACGCGGTCGACATTCACTCCACTCGCATCGAGCAGCAGGAGGCCGTCAATGGCGTTCCCACTGATGCCGGATGTCGACACGGCGAGGTTGGTCACGTGAGGGTCAATGCGGAGTCCGTATTCGCCGTTGTTCGCAAACGTGGACCCGCTTATCGCGACATCCTCGACGTTCGTGTCGACCGCCGTGCCTTTTTGAATGAGCATGCCGGACTGGCCGTGGTTCTCGAAAGTCGAATCGGCCACGGTCACGCCGGTCACGCGACCGTTCTGTTTGATGAATAGCCCGTGAGCACCGCTGCCGTTCCCGATGAAAGCGACATTGGTGAGCAGGAGTCCCGCGAAATCACCGGTGCCACTGACCTTCAGGTTGGAAGCACCGCTCTGGATTCGGATTCCGTTCATCGAGAGCGGCCCGGTTCCGGAGTACGTCATTGGCTTCGTGATCACGTTCCGTTCGTCGATGAGCCGGCACCGATGAACGTCAGGGATTTGGAGAACGCCGCGATGGTCCCGCTGTAGGTTCCCGCGGCGATCTGGATCGTGTCGCCATTCGCCGCAACGAGGATCGCCTTGTTGATCGTGCAGTAAGGCGTGCCTGTCGTGTCACTGCATCCGCTTGAAGGAGGAGCGACGGGAAGAGTGGCGCCCCGAGCGAAGCCCGTCAGCGACAGAACAACAAAGGCGAACCAGCGAACGGCGATTCTCTCCATGCATCACCTCATGCACGAAGGCTTTCCGGTTGTCGATCAACGGACCCAACGTGCTCCGAAGCAGGCGCGTTATTGGAGGAGTGATGGAGCGGCCACAAACCCTACCCTGGCGGCGCTTGGAATCCTCGGAGCCACCGCACGTGCCCAAAGCTAGGGCAACCAGCGCAGCAGGCTAACGAGTAGGTTCCACCGCTCGTCGCGCAACGTTCGCGACGGCGCGGACTAGATCGTTGGGTGCGAACGGCTTCTTCACGTAATCGTCGAAGCCTGCAGAAAGCGCCAATTGGCGCTGCAAGGGGCCGCCGTACGCGGTCACGGCGACCGCGGGAATCTGGGACTTTTCGTCGTCGCGCGCACGGATGCGACGAGCGAGAGAGTGACCATCCTCCGACGGCATGGCGAGGTCACTGACGAGCGCGTCGAAAGAGTGCTTCGTCAACTGATCGAACGCTTCAGCGGCGCCGGCCGCCGTGACGACCGAGGCGCCGGCTCCCCGTAGAGCGGTGGCGATCAACTTGCGCATGTCCAACTCGTCATCGACGACGAGGATGCGCATCCCCGCTACCGAGACGGCTTCGCCGGGAGGAGGTGTATCGCTTGTATGAAGGATGGCCAACGAAGGGTCCTGCACGGTCACAGCGAAGCGGCGGGCGGGAAGAGATACCGTGAATGTAGAGCCCCTCCCCTCTCCTTCGCTTTCGGCGCGTACGGTGCCGCCGTGCATCTGCACGAGCTGTCTGACGATCGAGAGGCCAAGACCCAGCCCGCCGTGCTCGCGCGTGCTGCTTCCCCCCTCCTGGCTCAAACTGTCGAACACCCGCGGCAGGAAGTCGCGGCCAATCCCTTTGCCGGTGTCGCAGATTTCGACCTGGACCTGGGAGTCGATCGAGGAGAGGGATACGCGAATGCGTCCTCCTGCCGGCGTGAATTTGACGGCGTTCGAGAGGATGTTCGAGAAGATCTGCTGGAGCCGTGTGGCGTCGCCGTCGACGCGCGATGCACCGCGCGCGAACGATTTTTCCACATGGATGCTCTTGTTCTCGGCCGCCGGCGTGATCGCTCGGATGGCGAGGAGCAGGGCAGCCGCCACATCGACCGGCTCACTCTTCAATTCGAGTTTCCCGGTGAGCAGGCGCGAGACATCGAGCATGTCGTCGATGAGGCGCGACTGCGCCCTTGCGGAATCTCGGATGGAGTCGAGAGCCTCCCGCTGCGTCTCCGCGTCCAACTCCCCTGTCACCAGAAGTTCGGACCAGCCGAGAATCGAGGTGAGCGGCGTTCGAAGCTCATGGGAGCTCGTGGCCAGAAACTCGTCCTTGGCGCGGCTCAGAATCTCCGACTCGCGGTACTGGCGGATGAGGCCTTCCTCGACGCTCTTTCGATCGTCGATGTCGGTGCTCGAACCGACCCACATCAGGATGCGTCCCTCGGCATCGCGCATGGCGGACGCACGGGTCAGGTGCCAGCGATAGACACCGTCGCTTCGGCGGAAGCGGCTCTCGAGTTGGAACGGCTCACCGGTTTCGATCGCGCGGCGCCATAGACGATCGTCCTCTTCCACGTCCTCCGGGTGCGTGATTGGTACGCGGCCCGATGTGCAGTGGTCTTCGCTGGGCAGCCCCGTGAATTGCGTGAACTGGCGGTTGCAGTAGTCGATCTCTCCGTCGGGTTTCGCGGTGAAGATGATGAGGGGCATCGACTCGGCAAGAAAACGAAAACGCTCCGAGCTGATGCGAGCTGCTTCTTCGGCCCACTTTCGATCGGTGATGTCGCGAATGTTGCACTGAATGACCTTCAGGTCGCCCACCATGTAGGAGTTGCTGACGAACTCCACTTCGACGCGCGCTCCCCGTTTCGTTTCGAGCGGCATGTCCTCGTAGCGGATGTAGCCGTCTTGCTGGAGTCGCTCCATCGCCGCTTTGCTCTCCTGCTTGTCGGAGAACAGACCAATCTCCCAGAGCTGCTTCCCGATCAATTCGTCGAGGGAGTAGCCAAGCAGGTCGATTACGAAAGGATTGGCATCCATGATCTTGCCGCCGGCTTCTTCTAGGATGAGGATCGCATCCTGCGCAGTTTCGAAGAGCCGCCGATAGCGTGCCTCGGATTCGCGGAGAGCATGAACCGCTTGTGCGCGCTCGGTGATGTCGCGGATGTTGCACTGAATCACGTCGTGGCCGTCCACCCTGTAGGTGTTGCTCACGAACTCGACTTCGACACGCTTTCCCTGCTTGGTTTCGAGCGGGATGTCTTCGTAGCGGATGTAGCCGTTCTGCTGCAGTTCCTCCATCGCCGCCTTGCTCTCCTGCTTGTCGGAGAACAGACCGATCTCCCAGAGCTCCTTCCCGATCAACTCGTCGAGCGAGTACCCGAGCAGGTCGATCACGAAGGGATTGGCGTCCATGATCTTGCCCGGGTTCTGTTCGGCATCGAGGATGAGAATGGCATCCTGTGCGGTCTCGAAGAGCCGACGGTAGCGGGCCTCGGACGCTTTGAGAGCGGATTGGCCGGAGCGGGCCGGCTTGGCGGGCCGCTTGGACGGCGTTCGGGTGGCCATGTTCACATCCTTTCTGCGACATCGCCTGAGGTGGAAGCAGCGGCGCAACGCGCACGAAGGAACGCCGGAGTGGCCGCGCGTTCGTGCACACCTGTCGCAACCCGCTGTCAGGCGTTATGTCCGAGACATGCGCGCCGCTTGCCAACGTGCCGGGGGGATCTCCCGCTCGCGCTCGGGCGGGGGCCGATGTGCGACGCGTCGCTGTCGCAATCAGCGATCGCTACACCTTACGGCCTGTCACGAGCCGATAAATCACGACAATGACGGCGATGACGAGCAGGATGTGGATGATCCCGCCGCCGACCTTGAATGCGAACCCGAGCAGCCAGAGCACGATGAGCACGATTGCGATGAGCCAGAGCAGGTTCACAGAAGCCTCCTCACCATTTTGATGACTTCGGACCTGTTTGCAATTGCAAGACCACCCTCCTTGAGGCCGGTACAACAGACCCACTTTCAGACTTCGCGCGTCAGTGCTCGCAACATTTCTGTACTGCTCCTAGCAGTTCGTCGATGTCGAACGGTTTGCGAATCCTCGCGAAGATGTTCTCGATCGGGAGCTTGTCGAGGACGGGTTGCGATGTCGCCGAGAGGACGATGACGCACTTCTCACCCGGGCGGTCATCGTTCAACGCGTGGAGTACTTCAAAGCCGTTGCCCGGCCCCATCATGAGATCGAGCACGACCGCGTCGTATCTCTTGATTCGGATTCGGGCGAGCGCTTCCTGGCCGTCGGCGGCTTCCTCGATCTCGAATCTTTCCGGACGCAAGACATTGCGAACGAGATCTCGAATGGACCGATCGTCATCGACGACCAGGACGCACGGCTTTGCCACGATCTCCGCAGTATGCGCCCGAATCGCGAGGAAGGGGCCAAACACGCGTGCGAGTCGACTCGAAGAACGTCGGCCTGCGTGCCAGAAGTCAGCCTCGGAGCGACCGCACGTGCCCAAGGCTTGGCCAACCAGCGCAGCCGGCCGTGCCGGCTAAGGGCAGTTGCCGAGTCTCTTCCCTGCCACGGTCGTGCCGTCCGAGCTCGACGACTCGTAACGATCGCCATGGTAGGTCGTCGTGCCGACGACTTCGGTCTTCCCGCAGACGAGCGTTACGACCGTACGGTTGCCGTTCAGCTCCACGTTCTTCACGGCGCATCGCCCCTTGGTGTTCGCCGCCGTGGACTCCTCGAGGTACTTCCGCAGCGTCGCCAGGTCGCCGCTCATCAGACGGGCTTCGCGGGTTGTAATGCAGTACTTCGTGACCATCGGTTTCGCCGTTCCGAGGGTCATCGTCGTTTCCCACTGCCCGGCCTGCACGCGATCCGCGGCGGCAGCGTTCGTTGCGCCGAGGAGGAGGATTGCGGATGAGAAGAGGGTGATGGCGAAGATCCTAACCATCCGATGAGTCTATCCGATGCTACGGCTTCAACCTCGCGCCACATTTGATGCAAAACGTCGGATTCATCGACTTTCCCAGATACCCGTCACATGCCGGGCACCGCCAGTTCCAGATCGAGAACATCAGGTAGCCGACGATGACCCCTGCGGCAAGAATGAACAAACTGTCCGTATCGATCCCCAAAAACGAGGAGTCTGGCTCGAAACCAAAGACGACGAAGAAGAACGCCGCAATTCCAGGGACGGCAGCAAACCATTGGCGACTGCGACGTCGCCTGAACTCGTCCGCTATTTGTTCCTGGGGAAGCATTGGCGGTGAAGCGCTCATATCCGCCGCATTGTGCACGGATGGCGAAGGAGAAACCAACAAGTGGACGGTCAGTGCCGAACCGTGCGCCGGCGCGGAGGCGTGGAGGCGGACGCAGTCACCGCATCGCTGAGCGCCGATCCGCAGCGGTTCATGACGCGCACCCAATAGCGGCCGGTCTGCGTCGGCACACCCGCAACCGGCGAATGCGTGTCCCCGCTCTCCCCTGCGAACCAGTCATACGACAGCGGGAGCGCGCCGGTAGCGGAGACGGAGAGCGTCGATCCACCATGCAACGATGTGATCGTCGGCTTCGGGCAATCGGGAACGGGCGGTCCCTGGTTCCCTCGCAAGAACTCGAGCCACAACGCGCGCGCCTCGGCATCTTCGCGAACGGG
>DASYGV010000132.1:0-77079 GCA_035999335.1 Thermoanaerobaculia bacterium
GTGAGGGATCACTCCACATCCGGTGGAGTGAAATCGCGACCGAGGTACGATCGGGGTGATGCTTGCGGTCTCCGATCCTGTACTCGACGTCGTCAAGCGCACGTGGGGATTCTCTTCACTGCGTCCGCTGCAGCGACACGCCATCGACGCGGTGCTTGCCGGACGCGACTCGCTGCTGGTCGCACCGACCGGCGGCGGGAAGTCGCTCTGCTTTCAGGCGCCGGCGCTGTTGCTCGACGGACTGACCGTCGTCGTGTCGCCGTTGATCGCTCTGATGAAGGATCAGGTGGATGCGCTCGTATCCATCGGCGTAGCCGCGGCCGCGCTGAACAGCACGACGCCGCCCGACGAGCAGCGTGAAGTCGAGCGCGGCGCGGTGGACGGATCGGTGCGGCTGCTTTTCGTTTCTCCGGAGCGGCTTGCCACTGCGTCGATGCGCACGCTGCTCCGGCGAGCGCGGGTGCGCGCGTTCGCGATCGACGAAGCGCACAGCATCAGCCATTGGGGCCACGACTTCCGTCCCGAGTATCGTCAGCTCGGCGAGATCCGCGACGTCTTTCCTGACGCGTCGATTCATGGGTTCACGGCAACGGCGACGGAGCAGGTTCGCGCCGACGTCTGCACGCAGCTTCGGCTGCGCGATCCGCTGGTGCTGCTGGGCGATCTCGATCGGCCGAACCTGCGTTACCGCGTGCTCCCGCGCAACGACGAGATCCATCAGGTCGAAGAGGTGATTCGCCGTCATCCGGGCGAGGCGGGCATCGTGTACTGCATTCGCCGCGGAGACGTGGACTCGATGGCGGCGGCGCTCTCGTCGCGCGGGCATCGCGTGACGGGCTATCACGCCGGGATGGAGCAGGAAGAGCGGCGCGCGGCGCAGGAAGCGTTCGCGTCCGAGCGCGTCGACATCGTCGTGGCGACGGTGGCGTTCGGGATGGGCATCGACCGTTCGAACGTGCGCTTCGTCGTCCACGCCGGGATGCCGAAGTCGATCGAGCACTATTCGCAGGAGGCCGGCCGCGCCGGCCGCGACGGACTCGCCTCGGAGTGTGTGCTGCTGCACGACGCGGGCGACGCGATGACCTGGGGACGCATTCTCGAGCAGAGCATCTCCGATCCTCGGCAGCTCGATGTCGCGATGTCCCACGTCGAGGCAATGAATGCCTTCTGCCTGTCCGGCAATTGCAGGCACCGCACGCTCGTCGAACACTTCGGCGGCGCGTGGACTCTCGACGCCTGCGACGCCTGCGATCTCTGCCTCGGCGAGCTCGAGACCGTGCCCGATGCGACGACCATCGCGCAGAAGATCCTCTCCTGCGTCGTGCGCGTGCGCGAGTCTTTCGGAGCGGGACACGTTGCGAGCGTCCTTCGCGGGGAGCGGATCGCGCGCATTCTCGATCGGCAACACGACGCGCTTTCCACGTTCGGGCTGCTCGCGCAGCACGGCAAGGAGGAAGTGCGAAGTTGGATCGCGCAGCTCGTGGCATCCGGCGCACTCGTGCAGGACGGCCATCCGCGACCCGTGCTTCGCCTCGGACCGCCGGCGCGCGCGATCCTGCGCGGGGAATCCACGGTACGGCTGCTGCAATTCGGCGGCGCGATCACACGGGAGGCTGATAACGAGTGGGCGGGAGTGGATCGCGAACTGTTCGAGGCGCTGCGGACGTGGCGTCGCGATGCGGCCGCGGCGCAGGGAGTCGCCGCGTTCGTGATCCTCGGCGACCGCACGCTGCGCGAGATCGCCGCGGTGCGTCCGTCGACCGTCGAACGGCTCGGCGCGATCACCGGAATCGGAGAGGTGCGTCTCCGCGAGCACGGTCGCGTGTTGATGGAAGTCGTGGACGCGATCTGCTCCGCAAGGGAACTCGATCGCGATGCGAAGGTCATCCCTCCACGTGCGCCGCGAGTACGATCGACCACGTCCCGAACGACCCCGGCGAAGGCAGAAGCGGTAAGGCTTCTTCAGCAGGGCGCCACGATCGATGAGGTGATGGAGCACACACGACGCGCACGGTCCACGGTCATCGGCGATCTGTGTGAGCTCATCGAAGGCGGCCGCGCTCCTTCGCCGCTGCGCACGTGGGTCAGCGAAGAGACGGAGGATCAAATTCGTCGAGCGGCCGAGCAGGCCGGCATCGAGCGCCTGCGGCCGATCAAGGACATCGTCGGCGACGCGGTGTCGTATGACGAGATCCGCATCGTGGTGGCGACCCTGCGCGGCGATGGAGGCGCAGGACGATGAACGAGCGAGTCGGAATAGTGTTAAGGTCTGCCTGGGTTAGTCAGGTCAGACCAATGAGTGAAAAGGTCAACATCTACGACGCCAAGACGCGCCTCTCCCAGCTTGTCGACCGTGCCGAGGCGGGGGAAGAGATCATCATCGCCCGCGGCGGACGTCCCGCCGCGCGCCTGGTCCCGTTTCGCGTCGCCGTCGTGAAGCGTAAGCCCGGACGAATGCGTGGGCGCATCCGTATAGGGCGCGACTTCGATGCACCGCTTCCCGGCAACCTCTTCGATCTCGACGAGTAATGCGTCTTCTGCTCGACACGCACATTCTCCTGTGGTGGGTGACGGCCGATCGAAGACTGTCGAAGTCCCTGGCGAACGTTCTGGCCTCCCCGGAAAACGACGTTGCCGTGAGCGCGGCATCCATCTGGGAGATCGCGATCAAACGCTCGCTCGGTAGGATTGAAATTGATCTGGACGAATTGCTTTCATCGATGACCGCGGACGGATTTGCGGAGCTTCCCGTGCGTTTCGGGCACCCGCTGAGACTCGAGTCTCTCCCGCGTCACCACGACGACCCTTTCGATCGAATTCTCATCGCGCAATCGATCCTCGAAGGACGCCGACTCGTGACGAAGGACGATGCGATCCTCGGCTATGCCGGTATCGCTGGGTTCGATCCCCTTTCCAGCTGACGACGAAACGATTCGGCAGGCCCGGGGGTGGAACGCTGCCGTCTCGGCGGCTGGCCAGGCGGCGTCCTCGCCGCCTTGGGCAGAACGCAGGCGCGGGACGCCTGTGAGCCAGCCGGCGAGGACGCCAGCGTTCCTGCGCTACGCCATGAGCCTGCATCGAATGGCACACGCGCTGCACGTTTCCACCATGACGGTGGATCGGAAGGCGAGCCTGCCCCTCGCGGACGCGCAGGGCAGCAGGTAGACCCTTCTCCCTGTGCAGTAACGCCCCCGGGGTGTGCAGTATCCCCGGCGCGATGAGCGACCGACAGGACTACCGCCAGGGAATGCCGCGGGAGCGTGTCTCGCGGCATTTCTGTTTAAATTGCGGAGGATGTACATCCGCCCGCCCGCCGTCGCCGGCACGTTTTACGAAGGCTCGCGCGATCGCCTCGCGCAACAGGTCGACGCGTGTTTCACCGCGAATCCGCCGGCGCCTGCACGCAAGGAACGGTTCCTCGGCGCGGTCGTCCCGCACGCGGGGCTGATGTACAGCGGCCACGTCGCCGCGGCGTTCTACGCGCTCGCGGAGTTGCCGAAACGCTTTCTGATCCTCTGTCCGAATCACACCGGCGCGGGCCACCACGCCGCAATCAACCGCGAAGGCGCATGGCGTACGCCGCTCGGCGACGTTGCGATCGACACGCCGCTCGCCGATGCTCTGATGGCGACGACGCCGCTCCTCGCGGAGGACGCGCGGGCGCACGCGCGCGAGCACTCGCTCGAAGTGCAGCTCCCATTTCTGCAACGCCTCCTGGGCGAGTTCACCTTCGTTCCGATCTGTCTCGGCGCGCATCGATATGACTACGCGGAAGAGATCGGCCGCGCGATCGCGGAAGTTCTGCGGACGGAGCGCGACGTCGCGATTCTCGCCAGCTCCGACCTCAATCACTACGAGGACCAGAACGCGACGCTGCGCAAGGATCAACTCGCGATCGACCAGGTCCTCGCGCGCAATCCGGAAGAGCTCTGGCGCGTCGTCGACGAATACGACGTCTCGATGTGCGGCTTCATCCCCACGACGACGATGCTCATCGCCGCCAACGCCCTCGGCGCAACCGAAGCGCGGCTCATCAAGCACGCGACCTCGGGCGACGTGAATGGGGATTACTCACACGTGGTGGGATACGCTGCGCTTCTCATATCCTGAGGAGCGAAGCTGCGCTCAGAATTGACAACACAACCATGCGCATCGTCTTCGCCACCGCCGAGGTTTCCCCGATCGCCAAGACCGGCGGCTTGGGGGACGTTTGCGGGTCGTTGCCGAAGGCGTTGGCGAAGCTCGGGCACGAGGTCGCGATCTTCCTGCCGTACTACCGGCAGGCGCGGCACTGGTTCGAGAAGAACGGCGTCACGCCGTACCAGTTGATGCCGACGGTGACGATCGCGTGGGCGAACTGGATTGCCGAGGCCACGTACCTCCGCGCGAACTTGCCGGGGACCGAGATCCCGCTGATCCTCGTCGCGAACGATTTCTTCTACGAGCGCGATCAGATCTACGCGCGCCCGGAGAGCGGCTTCGACGACTTCCTCCTGCGCTACACCTTCTTTTGCCGGGCGGTGATCCGCGGCTGCGAGCTCCTCGACGTGCAGCCGGACATCCTGCACGCGCACGACTGGCACACGTCGCTGCTGCCGCTGTATCTGCATTCGGGACTGCGCGGCGAGCCGCATTTCGCGAAGACGCGCTCGGTCTACACGATCCACAACCTGAACTATCAAGGCGTCGCCGGCCCGGACGCGTTCGGACTGACCGGATTGCACAGCCGCTACTGGGCCCCGGACGCGGTCGAGCACTACGGCACGCTCAATCCGATGAAAGGCGGAATCCTCTTCGCCGATCAGGTGACGACCGTATCGCCGACGTATTCGTATGAGATCCGCTCGCGCGAGCTCGGCGCAGGTCTCGACGGCGTGTTGCGCGCGATGTCCTGGAAATTCACCGGAATCCTCAACGGCATCGACGCCGAGGAGTGGGATCCCGCGAACGATCCGCTGCTTCCCGCGAACTACGACGCGGACACGCTCAAGGACAAGACCAAGAACAAACGCGCGCTGACGAAGGAAGCGGGTTTCAAGTTCTCCGCGAAGACGCCGCTCATCGGCGTCGTGTCGCGGCTGGTCGGTCAGAAGGGGTTTCAACTGCTCATCCCGATGCTCGACCGCCTTCTCGCCGCCGGCGCGCAAGTCGCGCTCCTCGGCAGCGGCGAGCCGGAGCTCGAGCAGGCGCTCGTGGACATCGCGGCGCGGCATCCGAGTCACTGCCGCGTCTGGATCGGTTTCGACGACGCGCTCGCGCATCGCATCTACGCCGGTGCGGACATGCTGCTGATGCCGTCGATCTACGAGCCGTGTGGTCTCAACCAGATGTACGCGCTGCGCTACGGCACGGTCCCGGTCGTTCGTCTGACGGGCGGTCTGGCGGACACGGTGATCCCTTTCGATGGGACAAACCTCGAGCACGCAAACGGGTTTGGCTTCGTCGCCGCGCATCCGGTCGAGCTCTACCTCGCGACGTGGGTGGCCATGCTGAACTTCAAGGACGGGGATACGTGGAAGTCGCTCCAGACCAATGGGATGGCGATCGACTTTTCATGGGAGCGATCGGCGAAGGAGTACGAGCGGATTTACCAACTCGCCGCCAGGTCTTAATCCGCGAGCATGTCCAGGATCGCCTTCAACTCGCGCTTCACCCGTGTGAGGTCGGGCGCGGGACGTGCGACAACCGGCTCCGTTGGTGTCGGCGCGGCGACCGGCTCGGACATCTCCGTATCGAGCTTCTTCTTTGCGCCGGCGATCGTGAAGCCTTCGCGATAGAGGAGCTCTTTGATGCGCAGGATGATGTCGACTTCGCCGCGCGTGTAGAGCCGCTGTCCGCCGCCGCTCTTGCCTGGCGCGAGCTGCGGGAACTCCGTCTCCCAGTACCGCAGCACGTAGGGCTGCAGCTCCGCGAGCTTGCAGACCTCGCCGATCTTGTAGAGCTTTTCCTCCGCAGCTGCGGGCATGCTCCGATTATAGGAGCTACGTCGACACCTGCTCCACATCCGCTTCGGCGGGCACGGCGAACAAGCCCACCGCGGCGTCGAACACCTCGTCCACCGTCACGCTGGTCATGCAGCCGTGGTGCTTGAGCGGGCATTCGCGTTGGTAGCAGGGCTGGCAGCCGAGGTGTTGGCGGATGACGCGCGTGGCTCCGGGGATCACCGTGCGTTCGGGATCGGTCGGACCGAAGATCGCGATGGAGGGAACCGCGAGCGCGGCGGCCACGTGGAGCGGACCGCTGTCGTTGGTCACGATTGCCGCGCAGTGCAGCATCGCGGCCGCGAGCTCGAGCACGTCGCCGTCATGGCCGACCATCGGGACGCCGTTACACGTCGTGGCGATGCGCTCGGCCTGCGCGCGCTCGCCGGGGCTGGTCAGCAGCACCACGTCGAAGCCTTCCAGGCGCAGGCGCCGGATCACGTCGACATAGCGTTCGTCGCCCCAATGCTTCGCGCGCCCGTAGAGTCCGCCCGCGTGCACGCCGACGACCGGGCGGTCGAGATGGAGGCCGATCTCAAGCAACCGTTTGCGTCCGCGCTCGCGGACTGCCGGCGGCAGTTTGATGTTTGGGATGTCGTCCACAACGCGCGGCGCGTTGAGCGCGGCAAGGAGCAGCGTGTAGTCGTCGAGCTGATGTCCGCGCGTTGCGGGAGGCGCAACCACGTGCGTGAGGAGCATCCGGCGCAAGTCGGTCGGATAGCCCCAACGCTCTCGGATGCCGGCGGCGAACGTTACCAGCGCGGCGCGAAACGAGTTCGGGAGGATGATCGCGCGTCGGAAGCCGCGCTCGCGCAGCGTCGCGATGCGCGTCGTCGTCGAGCGGCTCCAGGGAATCACTTCCTTGAAGACTCCCGAGGCCTCCAGCAGCGGCGCGACGTTTCCGGGTGCGACGACCGCGATGCCGCCTTCGCTGCGGAAGCGGTGCTGCAGTGCCTTGTACGCCGGAAGGGCCAGGACGTTGTCGCCGACCCAGTTGAGACCGATGACGACCGTTTCACATGCCATGCGTTCCGTCTTCTCCCGTCCCTTTCCAGCGGTCATGCATCCACAACCAGAGGTCGGGACGTGCATGGATGCGGCGGCTGATGATCTCATTGATGCGCTTCGTCAGCTCCACCGGATCCCTCTCGGCCTCTGTCAGCAGATCGGCGCGAATCGGTTCCTCGAACTCGAGTCGATGCCTGAGGCCGTCGGGAATGCAAAAAGTGAACACAATCGTAGAATCGGCGCGCAACGCCATTTTCGCGGGCGCCGGAGTGGTCCACGCCGGACGTCCGAGAAACGGTACGAGCACCCCCTCGCGCGGAAGCACGGCCTGGTCGGGAAGGAGAACGACGACCGCGTTCTCCGCGAGACCTTTGATCAGCACCCGCGCGGCCTTGCGCCGGTCGACGACCTCCGCGCCGGTGCGCGCGCGGATCCGCTGCAGCTCGCGCTCGAGCAGCTCGTTGTCGAGTGGGCGCGTGACCGTGCGGATGTTCCGCACCAGCGACATGACCGCCAGTCCAGCGACCTCCCACCCGCCCCAGTGCGCGCTGATGAGCACCGTCCCTTTGCCGCGTGCGATCGCCTCTTCGAGGATGTGTGCGTTGACGAACGGACAGCGAGCGGCCAACTCGTCGAGCGAAAGGTTCTGGCTCTGGATGGAGATCAGCAGCTCGCGGCCGAAGTGGCGCCAGCAGTCGTCCGCGATCCTGCGAAGCTCGCGAGGGTCGCGGTCGGGATAGGCGAGGCGAAGATTGCGCATCGCCAGACGATCGCGGCTGAGGAGGACGTTCCTCGCGAGCGCGCCGAGGCGCGTTCCCCAGCGCTGTAGCGATTCCTCCGACATCGCCGCGACGCGCCGGGCGATGAAGCGGTAGGCGGTGTACTCGATGCGCTGGAGGAGAGGGTTCTTGCGGCGTCTGCGGGACGTAGGGCGCGGCTTCAGCCCGCCCTCCCGCGCGAGAGGCGGGCTGAAGCCACGCCCTACGTCGATGATCTCGTCCAATACGTCCTCCGGAATCACGAACTCCGCGCCAACCGCGGTTACTGCTGAATCAGCGATCTTCACCTTGTCCTTCTCGCTTGTGACGAGCGGGAGGCCGTTCGCGTCGCGCTTCAGGGCGTCGAGGTCCGCGGCAGTGTAGCGGTGATGGTCGGCGAAGCTCCGCATGCCGGCCACCTCGAGTCCCCCTTCGCGCAGAGACGCGAAGAACTGCTCGTTGTCCGCCAGCCCGGCAAACGCAAACACGCGCTTGCCGCGCAGCTCTTCCGGGACGAGAGTCCGGAGCTCGCGCGGGATCACGGCGTCCGCGTCTTTCAGCGCGGAGCGACCTTCGCGGTAGATCTTCGCCGGTGCGTCGATGACGAGATCGTAATCGCGGTGGAGCTGGAGATGCTGGAACCCGTCGTCCAGCACAAATACATCGCAGTCAAACTCGCGCGCATTTTTATAGCGATTAGAGCCAACGAATACTTCACCGATAATCGATCGTCGAATCAGTACCGGTTCATCGCCAAACTTATCAGGATCGCTTGATGTAACTGGACCAGAATACGATTTATCGTGACGTCCGTAGCCGCGCGTGAGCACCGCCACGCGCAAACCGCGCGCTGCAAGAGCGCGGCACACGGTGATTACCGCCGGAGTCTTCCCCGTGCCGCCGACGGCGATGTTGCCGATGGAGACGACCGGCCGATGGAGGCGCTTTCCGCGCAGGATCCCTGCGCGATAGAGCGCGCGCCGCGCGCGATTGAGGCCGATCCACAGGAGCTGCAGGACCCTCACGCCAACAGCTCGACGATTCTGCGCGCCGTGCGTTCCGAGGCGCCGCGGTTCTGGAGCACGGTGGCGCGGGCGCGGTCGCCCCATGCCCGTTGGAGCTCCGGCTGCTCGATCATCCGCGCCGCGAACTCCGCGACGTCCGCCGCCGTCCGTACTTCCGCCGCCGCCTCGTTGCGAAGGAACACCTGCGCGATCTCGCGGAAGTTGGACATCGACGGTCCGAAACACACAGGCACCCCGTTCGCGGCCGCCTCGATCGGATTGTGCCCGCCGGTCGACACAAGTGTGCCGCCGATGAACGCGACGGTAGCGTAGCGGTAGATCTTGGCGAGCTCGCCGAAGGTGTCGAGAAGGAGGACGTCAGCAGGCGTCGCGGGTTGCGAGTTGCGAGTTGCGAGTGGAGCGATCTCGCTTCGTCTCACGAATCTCATCGACGACGTCGCCAGCAGCGCCGCCACCATCTCGAACCGCTCCGGCTTCCTCGGCGCGATGATCACGAACGCGCGGTACTGCGCGAGCAAGCCTTCGATCTCCGGCAGCAGCGCCTCGTCTTCGCCTTCCATCGTCGAGCCGAGCACGACCACCTTGCGCTCGCCGATCATCGCCTCGAGCTGCGCTGCGATCTCCAGCGGTGCGGCGTCGGGCTCGTAGTCGAACTTCACATTGCCGCTCACCTCGACGATCTCCGCCGGCGCGCCCATGGCCATGAAGCGGTCGCGGTCCGTCGCCTCGCGCGCGAGGATGCGGTCGTATTTGCGCAACACGCGGCCGACGATCATGCGGAACGCGCGGTAGCGGGGGAACGAGCGGTCCGAGATCCGTCCGTTCGCGAGCACCAGGCGCAGTCCGCGCGCCTTCGACAGACGCGTCACGTTCGGCCAGATCTCCGTCTCCATCGTCGCGAACACACGCGGGCGGTGATGCTCGAGGAACCGTCGCACCGCGAACGCGAAGTCGAACGGAAAGTACGTCACCGTGGCCTCGGGATAGAGCCGCCGCGCCTGGGCCTGTCCGGTGATCGTCGTCGTCGTGAAGACCATCGACGTCTCCGGCCGCTGCCGCACGATCTCGTCGACGATCGGCTTCGCGGCGAGCGTCTCCCCTACCGACACGGCGTGGACCCACAGGTCATGCGGTTCGGCGCGATGCCGGAACCACCCCGCGCGGACGGGGAAGTTCACGACGTACTTCCCCCGCAGGACGCCCGTGAGGACGAAGTAAGGGAGGGCGAGCAGGAGCACGAGGACCAAGAGGACCTCGTACACGACGTACATGGGCGCGAATGATACAAGTGCTGTGTGCTGAGTGCTGGGTGCTGAGTGGGAGGGCGGGACTCAGCACTCAGCACCCAGCACTCAGCACTCACGGAACGTGCCGTATCATTGTTACCGCACCCGCACATGCAACCCGTCATCGCCGCAGGCCTCATCCTTCCCGACCTCTCCCGCACCGTCGCCGAAGAGCACCTCGAAGAGCTGACCAAGCTCATCGAGTCCGCCGGCGCCTCGGTCGTCGGACGTGTATTCGGCAAGCGCAACGCGCCGGACGCGGGGACGTACATCGGCAAGGGGAAGGCCGAGGAGATCAAGAGCCTCGTCGGGCACACCGAGGCGACGCTGGTCGTGTTCGACGACGACCTCACACCCGCGCAGGTGCGCAACCTCGAGAAGCTCATCGGGACGAAAGTCATCGACCGCAGCGCGCTGATCCTCGACATCTTCGCCGGCCGCGCACGGACGCGAGAAGCGCGCACGCAGGTGGAGCTCGCGCAGCTCGAGTACATGCTCCCGCGCCTGACGCGCGCGTGGTCGCACCTCGAGCGCCAGGCCGGCGGCGCGGGTGGCGGCGCAAAGCGCGGCGTCGGCGAGACCCAGCTCGAGCTCGACCGCCGCATCGTCCGCACGCGCATCGCGAAACTGAAGGAAGAGCTGAAGCACATCGAGAAGACGCGCCAGACGCAGCGCAAGCAGCGCGTGTCCGCATTTACGGTGGCCCTCGTCGGCTACACGAACGCCGGCAAGTCGACGCTGTTCAACCGCCTCACCCGCGGCGAGGCTCTGGCGGCGGACAAGCTCTTCGCCACGCTCGATTCGAAGTCCGCAAAGATCGCGGCCGAGATGCCGCGCGAGACGGTGGTCATCGACACGGTCGGTTTCATCCGCAAGCTGCCCCACCATCTCGTCGCTTCGTTCCGCTCGACGATGGAGGAAGCGGTGGCCGCAGACCTCGTCCTGCACGTCATCGACGGGAGCCATCCGCAGTACAGCGAGCAGCGCGAAGTCGGTGAACAGGTCCTCTCAGACCTCGGCATCGACCGCGAGCGCGTGCTCGAGGTCTACAACAAAGTCGACCGCATCGACGAGCACTTCGCGATGCGCCGCGCGAACTCGATCGTCGTCTCCGCCCTCACCGGCGAGCACACCGACCGCCTGATCGAGATGATCCGCGACCGCGAGCGCGCCGGCGGCGATCTGCTGCACCTGGCGATCCCGCATTCGGAGTCGCGCCTCCTCGCGAAGCTCCACGAGATCGCCGAGGTGCAGGAGCAGACGTCGACCGACGACGCGATGCTGATGACGGCGTGGGTGCCCCGCGATTCGGTGCATCTGTTCGCGGAGTACGCGACGCGTGCCCGCCGCCGCGCCGCGAGCTGACGTAACGTAGGGCGCGGCTTCAGCCAGGCTTCAGCCCGCCTTCTGCTGCAGGCGAGTCACGATCGACGAAAACGAGCAACCGTGTCGCACTGCAGGCGACCTTCACCAATCTGACTAAGTCGAATTATCGGATCACCCGTTAAAGTTAAACCGCCGTGGCCAGAGCCCCGCGGCGAAGCCGCTACCCGAATTTTGGCTTTCGAGCCGGTGTGCCGCGACAGGTTCCGCGTGGAGTTAATCCTGAGTTAGTTTGGGTGGCACTACCAACGGTTTCGACTGATGAACTCCGCGATTAGCTTCGACGACGGCTCTGTGACTGTCATGACTCCGTCGTCGGCTTCGACTAACAACCCAAGGGCTAATAACGCTTCGATATCAGCGCCATCATGTGTAAGCTGCAGCTGTATACGTGGCAACCGGAGCGGTAGGCCGGAGGCGGTTACGACATCACTAAGTATGGACAGTTGCGCGAATGTTAATCGCGCCATACGATCGGTGACGCCGCGAAGTGCATCGCGCGATGGGCTTGTTTCGGCCTGCGCTGCCGCTCCTGGCTCCAAACGTTGTTCAACCGCACGTAATCGGACCAAGAGCTCTTCCAAGATGTCGCGCTCGCTTCGACGGGCCTTATGCATACTATTGAGCATGGGATCTTCGAGAGCTGTGCGCACCTCGCGATTCAGATCTGGCCACCACTTTTCGAAAATCAACTCGACCGATTGCGAATCTATTGGTCTGTCGAGGCGAGCGTTCACATCTGCCACCAACTTGCGAACCTCATCATGATTGAATCGAGCATTCTGAAATTGCGCTAATGGACCTGATACATCCGCCGGGTTCAGGTCCTGCAGCAAGAGACAGCAAGCACGTCCTTCAACATGCTTTGTTAGTGCGCCTGCCTCGAACAGAATCCACGGGCTTTGCAAGTTATCGTGAGCTAAGCATATGATGCCAAAGCTGGACTCATCGAGCTCTTTCGCAATTTGCTCGCTCCAGCGCCCGCCGGTGGCGAGATCATGCTTCGACATGAACGGTATTAGATCTTGCATCATGCACGGAAGGTATTTGCGTAGTGCCTCGGCTGCTCGACGACTCGTCTCGCCTGACCAGCTTATGAATACCTTCATGCGCGCGCCGAAGTATACTCCTCTGCGTGCTCGGCGCAACGATAGGTGGTATGCGGATTCGAGGTGAAGTGCGTGAGTTCTGAGAGTTCAAGCCACGGCCATCCTGCTGGTCCTGAACCGCGGTCAGCGCTCGACGAATGTCTGACTTCATTCGCAACAGTTGGCGGTCCCGTAGCGGTCATAACGCTGGATCTCGATGGCCTTCACCAGATTAATGAGTCCAGTGGGCACATTGCTGGTGACGCCGTGCTTGCGGCAGTTGGCAAAGTGGTCGACGGCACCGCACGCCGCTACCGCGATGCTCGATCGTTTCGATATGGTAGTGACGAGTTCGTCGTTGTCCTCAGCGGATATTCGCACGCCGAAATTGCGGCCCTCTCAGATGTCATTTCTAGCCGAGTGAGAGAGTTAAAGGTCGATGGCGTTAGCGAACCGCTTACGCTGAGCGCAGGAGCCAGTGTTTCACCTCCATGGCCGATTGCCGATGTACTCGCCAGATCATTTGCAATGCTGGAGAAAGCCAAACGTGCTGGCGGCAATCGATCGGAGTTCGATTCCGATCCAGGCGAGCGCCCGCCGGTTGCACGGAGGATAGTTCTGAATCCGCAGCTGTTCAGACTTCGCGATAAGACGCTACGCTTTGCTTTCGTGCATACTGAGCGCTATCAGCGCGTTGCCGACCAGGTTGCGCAGAATTCGGACATTTCGATTGACTGTGTCAGCGTTATGGGTCGATCGGATCTCATCATCGCGCATTTCGGCGACCGCGAGCGTCGCTTTCTAAGCGAGTTGCAAGCTCTCCTAGTGGCGGATAGTGATGCGGCTGACGCCCGTTCGGTCCCATACTTCGAGGTTTTCGCGATCCGTAAATTTCACGGCTACACCGCTCCAGCTGATCGTGACCTCTCTCCTATTTCCGCGGAGGCGCTCGCCACCCTTGTCGACGCAGCGGAGGGCCGGCGGCTTAACGAACGCTCCGAAGATGAAGTTCGCGAGTGGATAGAGCGGGGGTATGCGCTAGGATTGGAAGAGATTAGTCACCGCACCGGTGAATTCGAGAGTTACATCACGGTTGATGTTGACGGTGGTCGAGCGGACAATATCGCGGCTGAACTCTTTGACGTCATTGTGCGAGAGGACCTGCTGCCCTCACCGCATGTCGTGTCTGTCTATGAAGGACAAGGCGCTAGAATGCACGCACAATATATGTTACTAGTGCGAGCAACCGCTGCCGATCTATTTGACTTAGTCGAGAGTCTTCATCGGCGTTGTGAGCGTTTACTGCTGCCGCGCATTCAGACTAGTACGTTTATGATCAGTCGTTACAAGGCGCTGCGCGCCTATCGAAACCTCCGGCTCCCTCCCTTGACAGCAGAACAGAAGACCATTCGCGATACGATTGTCTTACCTGAGCTAACGGCTGCAGAGCGCGTAGAGTTTCTAACATTTAGGCCAGATCTACACCCACAATTACTTGATACCGTAGGACGACTGAACGAGCGATTCGCGTCGCTATCGATTCCCAACGAATATCTGCCATCCCGGCACCCTTCCGCGCTGCGCCGTTCGGCGATCCGCACCGTGCTCACGGGTGATCAAGGAGAATTGCGCGGCGTGTTTTTGGATATAATGGGGGCGATTGAGTCCGGTTTACGCCGGTTGGCAGTTGACGTCGTCCGTACGGCATATTCTGATTTGGAAGAGGCGGTACGGGACGGTGTGATCCCGCAGCGTGCAGCGAGTAAGGATCTTCAGGCACTTACACTTAGTGAAGTTCGCGACATCTTGCGGCAGCTGCATGGCGTACGTGGCGTGTTAGTCGACCGACTGCCAACTCTCCGAGATCTCGAACGTATGCGACTGCTTATTGATGTGCGAAACAAGCTGGCGCATGGCGTCGTTGTTCCTCCTGACGAGGGTATTAAGGCGATGTCAGAACTCGTGTCCTTTGCGAGTGACACGGCGGACATTCTTTTCGCTACGTAGCCAAATCGCCATTCGCTCGGCCAACTCTTGATCGATGGCGGCGAAGTTCTAGTTTCTGTGGCGTAGCGCGCCGTTTCGGCGCATGGTCGTGTCGGTGTTATTCGACTTGCGGCGTGGCGGCGGACGTCGGGCGTCTCTTACGCAGGGCGGAGTCGCATAACGCCTGATGGGAGGCGTGAGCGTAATGCGTGATCCGACTCAAGAAGGACTCGCCTGCTTTCCATCGCCGCAGCGTCGAGCTACTGCTGGCGGTGGCTTCGGCCCAGGCCGCAGCTAGACGTCAGCTAGACGCTGCGGCGATGGAAAGCGGCAGCTCAATCCTGCGCGAGGGGCTCCTTCACGCGACCGGCCGCTGCCGCACTCCAAAACGTTGCGACCCTCTACCTCAGCGTGCGTTTGGTATAAACGTTGCGGGAGCCGCTCCTGCGCGATCCATCGTTCAGGTTGACGACGATCCTCCGTGAGCAGACCATGCAGAGTCGATCGCCGATGGTCGGCCGGTTTCAAATGGGGCACAGCATCGGTAGTGCTCGCGGCCGGCGCGCAGTGGAGGCGTTCGCGACGGTCACGGAGCTCCGTCTCCGAGTCGTAGCAGCTGTCGTTGCCGCGTCGTGAAACTCATCGCCGCCGGCCGGCGGCTCGCCGTGCAAGGGTTCCTCGCGCGTGCGCTGTGGCCGGATGTCTCCCCGAGTGGTCTGGCCGTCTTGATCACAGGAGCGAGAAGCTCAGAGACCGGGCTGGACACGATCGAACTCGTCGCGGGTAGCGCACCGGCTGGCCCACGATCTTCGGGGTCACCCTCATCCGCCTGATCACGTGCGACGACGCGAAGCAGGTCGCGTCGGTGGCGTTTGTCGCCAGGGGCTAGGGTACACGTCTCGTCCTTGCGGAGACGACGTAGGTATCAGCGTGGCGTACGGCCTTTGCGCCTGTCGGCTCTAAGTCCCACCCTCACAACCTCGACCGCTCCTTCACCGTATGATCTCCCTCACGCCATGAAGATCCGTGCCGCGGCGCCCGCGGATCGGGAGCGCATCCAGCAGATCCTCATCTCCACCGCACGGTTCACGCGGCAGGAGATCGGATGGGCGATGGAGCTGGTCGATCTCGTCTTCGCGGGCAGGCCTGAATACGAGGCGCATGTCGTCGAGCAGCCGGACGGGGCCGTGCAGGGATACGTCCTTTTCGGAGCGACGCCGAAGGCCGAGGGCGTGTGGGACCTGTACTGGATCGCGGTCGATCCGCTCCAGCAGGGACAGGGACTGGGGCAGGTTCTCCTGCGCTTCGTCGAGAACGAAGTGCGTCGGCAGTCCGGGCGGATGTTGCTGATCGAGACCTCGTCGAAACGAAGTTACGCTCCGACCGTACGTTTCTATCAGCGCGCGGGCTATTGCGAGATCTCGCGCATCAAGGATTTCTACAGAATCGAGGACGATAAAGTCGTGTTCTCGAAGAGCCTGCAGTCATGAACTTCCAGCTCACGGACATGCTGTACGTCGCACTGGCCGGCTACGCCCTCGGCACGCTGGCGGCGCTCGCGTCCCTCTTCGTTCGCGAGAAGCGGCTGCAGCACGGCGGCCTGCTGTTGATGATCGGCGGGTTCATCGCGCACACCGTGTGGATCGGTACGATCTGCGCGCGCACCGGACATCCGCCGCTCACGAACCTTCCCGAATCCGCGAGCTTCGTCGCCTGGGTCGTCTTCGCCGTCGAGCTCGGGCTCTGGTTGCGCTATCGCGTCTACGCCGCCTCCTTTTTCGTTTATCCGCTCGTGCTGCTCCTGCTCACCGTCTCCGCGGTCGTCGGTGAGAACTTCGCCGCGCTCGATCCGGAGCTCCGCTCGAACGTCTTCACCCTTCATCTGCTCATGTCCACGGTCGGCGTCGCGGGTCTCCTCATCGGTCTCGCGTTCGGACTGCTCGCACTGATCCAGGATCGCGCGCTGAAGAACAAGAAACCGGGGCGGCTGTGGGATTGGATCCCGAGCCTCGACGTCTGCAAGAACCTCAGCTTCCGCGCGCTTGCGATCGGCTTCAGCATCTACACCGTCGGACTCCTGGCCGGCGTGCTCTGGTCCTACCGCACCACCGCAGGCCTGATGGACCTGCGCGCGAAGCAGATCGCCGCGGTCACCGCATGGGTGCTGTTCGGCATCCTGCTCCAGTCGTACATCAGCAACACCTACCGGAGGAAACGGATGCTGTTCGTCTCCGCCGGCGCGTTCATCGCCATCATCGTGGCCATCCTGGGGATCTCGCATGCCTGAATTCCGAGCGCAGCGAGGAATCAATGGAGCCCTCACGCGGGCCGTGCCTTGCACGCTGATCGAGAGGGCTCCGTTGACCCTTCGCTGCGCTCAGGGTTCCGAGGGGACGCGATGCCGCTGATCCTCGTCGGACTCAATCACCGCACCGCGCCCGTGGACGTCCGCGAGCGCCTGGACGTTCCGGAGCCGAAACTGCCCGACACGACGAACGCACTGCGCAACATCGAAGGCATCGATGGCGCGGCCATCCTCTCGACTTGCAACCGCGTCGAAGTCGTCGTTTCCACGCGCGACGAAGACGTCATCGAGCAGCTCGTCGACTGGCTATCCGCGCGCGCCGGCACGACGCGTACCGAGCTCGAGAAACATCTCTACATCCTCCGCCACGCCGATGTCGTGAAACACCTCTTCCGCGTCGCCACCGGTCTCGATTCGATGATCCTCGGCGAGCCGCAGATCGGCGGTCAGTTCAAGAAGGCGTTCATGACCGCGCAGGAGCTGGGCACGCTCGACACGCTCCTCACGCAGGTCTACGAGAACACGATGCGCGTGTCGAAGAAGGTCCGCACCGACACCGGCATCGGCGAGCACGCGGTCTCCGTTCCGTACGCTGCGGTCGAGCTCGCGAAGAAGATCTTCGGCGACTTGCGCGGTTTGCAGGTCCTGCTCCTCGGCACGGGCGACATGGGCGAGCTGACCGCCGAGCATCTGCATCAGCAGCAGGTCAAACAGGTCTTCGTCGCCAACCGTTCGCACGAGCGCGCCGTCGAGCTGGCGAACCGCTTCGAAGGCTCGGCCGTGCAGTTCGACCGCATCGAAGAGCACCTCGGCAAGTGCGACATCGTGATCGCATCCACCGCCGCGCCGTATTTCGTCATCGAGCCGAGTCAGGTCACCCGCGCGCTCGACGTCCGCCGCAACCGCAGCCTCTTCCTCATCGATCTTTCGGTGCCGCGCAACATCCATCCCGCGGTTGCGGAGATCGACGGCGCGTATCTCTACAACGTCGACGATCTGCAGCAAGTCGCCGACGCCAACCTCGGCCTGCGCCAGCAGAAGGCCGGCGACGCCGAGCAGATCGTGCTGCGCGAGGTCGAAGCGTTCCGCAAGCGCCTCGTCGCGCAGGACGCCGTGCCGACGATCCTCGAGCTGCAGCAGCGCCTCGAAGCCATCCGCACCGCGGAGCTCGAGAAGTGCCTTCGTAAAGTCGGTCCAATGTCCGCCGAACAGCACGAGGCGATTGAGATGTTCTCCACGCAGCTCGTGAACAAGATCCTTCACTATCCGATCCTGCAACTGAAAGACGCGTCGGATGAGCCGCGGGAGCGCGAGTCGCTTCGCAACACGATCCGGAAGATCTTCGGACTCGCGAAATGAGAGGATCTGACATCCTGAGCGAAGCGAAGGATCAAGGGAGCCCTCACGAGAAGTGTTGATGGCACGCACAACGTGAGGGCTCCCTAGATCCTTCGCTTCGCTCAGGATGACACCACGATGAGAGTCCGGATCGGTACTCGAGGCTCGCAGCTCGCGTTGTGGCAGGCCAATGAGACGGCGCGCCGCCTGCGTGCGGCGGGATACGAGCCCGAGATCAACATCTTCAGGACGACGGGCGACAAGCGCACTGACGTCTCGCTCGCCGCCATCGGCGGCAAGGGCCTGTTCATCAAAGAGCTGGAGGAAGCGCTCGAGCGCGGCGAGGTCGACATCGCCGTCCACAGTCTCAAAGACGTACCGTCGATCATTCCCGATCACTTCGTGCTGGCCGGATTTCTCGAGCGTGCCGATCCGCGGGACGCCTGGGTCCATCCGCACGGCCGCCCGATCGCGGAACTGCCTGATGGCGCGGTGATCGGGACGAGTGCCCCGCGGCGACGCGCGCAACTCGCGCAGCTCTTCCCACGGTTCACGACCGAAGACATCCGCGGCAACGTCGAGACGCGCATCAACAAGGCGCGCGAAGGGCAGTACGCCGGCGTGGTTCTCGCGGCCGCGGGGCTGACGCGCCTCGGACGCGAATCGGAGATCACGTCGTATTTCACCATCGACGAGATGCTCCCGGCCGCGGGTCAGGGGATCATCGCGATCGAGTGTCTCGCTTCGAACGCATTCGCGCACGATGTTGCGCGCACGATCAATCACGAGCCGAGCGAGCGAGCGGCGCTCACGGAGCGAGGCCTGCTGCAGAAATTCGGAACGCGGCTCGACTGCTACTCCGTCGTCGCTGCGCATTGGTCGGGGGAACGGCTACGCGCGTTCTTCGAGGGCGTGCGCGCCGATGGGCCGGACATCGACTCGGTGTACGCGCAACTCGTGGAGGCTCGTCTTTGAGCGGAAAGGTCTATCTCGTCGGCGCCGGACCCGGCGACCCGCGTCTTCTCACGCTGCGCGCGGCGGAGCTCATCGAGAGCGCCGACCTCGTCGCCCTCGACGCGCTGGTGTCGAAGGACATCGCCGCGCGGATCCCGAAGTCCGCCGAGGTTGTGTACGTCGGCAAGCGCGCCGGCGCGCACGCGTTGCCGCAGGACCAGATCAATCAGTTGCTCATCGATGAGGCGAAAAAAGGGAAGACGGTCGTGCGCCTCAAGGGCGGCGATCCGTTCGTCTTCGGTCGCGGCGGTGAAGAGGCCGAGGAGCTGATCGCGGCGGGCGTGCCGGTCGAGATCGTGCCCGGCATTTCGTCGGCGGTCGCCGGCCCCGCGTATGCGGGCATTCCGGTGACGCATCGCACGTACTCAACGTCGGTGACGCTCGTGACCGCACACGAAGCGGACTCCGGCACGACGGGGATCCAATGGCCCGCGCTCGCGCAGCTCGACGGGACGATCGTGTTCATGATGGGCTTCGCGAACCTTCCGACGATCTGCCACAAGCTGATGGAGCACGGCATGAGCGGCGATCGTGGCTGCGCGGTGATCTCGAAGGCCACGCGCTTCGATCAGCGCACGGTGGCGGGCACGCTGCGCAACATCGAGGCTCGCGCGGCTGAGGCGAATCTCGAGACGCCGGCGCTCATCGTGGTCGGCGACGTGGTGAAGTTGCACGAGACCCTGAGCTGGTTCGAAACCAAGCCGCTCTTCGGCAAGCGCATCGTCGTCACGCGCGCCCGCGAGCAGGCCTCGGAGCTCAGACGCCTGCTCGAGGAGTCCGGCGCGCAGGTGCTGCAGTTCCCGACCATCGAGATCGTGCCGCCGTTGTCGTGGGATTCGCTCGATCGCGTCGTTGATTCGGCTTACGACTGGCTCGTGTTCACCTCGACGAACGGCGTCGCCTCGTTCTTCGAGCGCCTCTTCGCGCGCTGCAAGGACGTGCGTGCGCTCGCGTCGACGAAGATCGCCGCCGTCGGCCAGTCCACCGCGGACGACCTTCGCGCCCGCGGCATCAATCCCGACGTCGTGCCGGAACGCTTCATCTCGACCGAGCTGCTTCCGCTGCTCGCCGAAGACCAGCGCGGCATCCGCACCGCGGTCATCCGCGCCGAGGGAGGGCGCGACGAGCTGATCACCGAGCTGCGCCGCCGCGGCGGCGAAGTCGACCTCGCGGTCGCGTACCGCACCATCGCCGCCGATTTCGACCTCGGCGAATTGGACGCGATCGATGTCGTCACGTTCACGAGCGCATCGACGGTGGACAACTTCTTCGCGAAGGTGACGCCGAGCGCGCGCACGATCCTGGCGTCGATCGGGCCGGCGACCAGCGATGCCATCCGCCGGCACGGCCGCACGCCGGACATCGAGGCGAAGAACGCGACGATTCAGGCGCTGCACGATGCGCTGGTTGAACGCGCGAGTGCTGCGCTAGTCTAGGAGTGCGGTGGCGAGGGTGGCGGAGCGGTGGGAAGCCACCGCTCTGGTACGTCCGATTCCAGAGCGGTGGCTCTCCACCACCCATCCGCCCGCGCCACGCACTCCTAGATGACAGTCTGGAACGACGAGCAACGCTCGGAGCAACTCGCGCACACCACGTGGATGGCGAACACCGCCGTCCTGATGCATCTCAACGAGCGCGCGACGGGCGACCCCGCGCGGGATTGGTTGTCGTCGTGGGCGCATCGGTGGTTCGTCGGGAACGATCTGCGCGTGTTGGTGCTCGGGTGTGGGGAAGGGTGGCTGGAGCGTGCGGTGGCGCAGTGGCCGTTCGTGGCGCACATCGACGCGGTCGATTTCGCGGAGCATGCCGTCGCGCGAGCGAGCGAGGCCGCTCGCGGGATCGAGAAGATCGCGTACGGCGTCGTCGATCTGAATCGCGACGAACTGCCGTCGGATGCGTATGACGTCGTGGTCGCGCACTCGGTGCTGCATCACGTGGAGAACCTCGAGCACGCATACGCGCAGATCGAGCGGACGATGCGCGCGAACGCGACACTGATCGTGAACGAGTACGTCGGGCCGCGGCGGTTTCAGTTCAGCGATGACGTGCTGTCGATCATGAACGCGCTGCTCGCGTGCATCGGGCACGCGCCGAGGCAGCGTCCGACGGTCGAGGAGATGATCGCGAACGATCCGACGGAGGCGGTGCGCAGCGACGAGTTGCTCGCGTTCACGTCACGGCATTTCGAGGTGCTGGAACGGAAGGACGTCGGCGGGACGATCCTGCAGCATCTGCTGTTCAACGTCGTTCAGGACTTCCGTTTCGACGTGCCGCGTGAGCGCGCGATTCTCGAGATCCTCTGCACGATCGAGGCGATACTCGTGGACAGCGGGCGTGTGCCGTGCGACTACGTGATCCTCGCGGCGCGCAAGCGCGGTTCGCAAGTGACACGCGCGAACCGCCCATTGCCGCCGCGCGCCGAAGGCGCGAACGACGTAGAACGTGATCCCTTGTGGAGTGCGCAGGCAACGCCTGCGCTTTCGAAAGCGGAGGCGTTGCCTCCGCACTCCAAAGCGCGCCTCATTCGCCTCGCGCTCCTCGCGATGCAACCCAAACGCGCGAATCTCTACCGCGAATCGAGAATTGCCGCAGCGATCCCACGTCGAACGAAGCCGCACGACGATCCGCAGATCGAATGCCTCCTCCACACCGCTGCTAAACTCGCCGGCGAGTGAAGCTCTACGACCGCATCGCGTCCGCCTTCGTCTGGATCGCGGCGTTCTGCCTCGCGACGGGGGTCTTCCTCTCCATCACGCTCCTCTTCCGCAGCCTTCCGCCGACCGACCCCGTCGCGATCGGGCTCGTCACCATCGAGCGCTACTCGAAGCTCCGCGACTACCTCGGCGCCGCGCTCTTCTTTCTGCTCGTGCCGCCGTTGACGGTCGTGCTGCAGCGCCTTTTGAGCAAAGCGAAGCACCCGCTCGCGACGATCCCGTACTTCTTCTCGCCGCTCTTCTACCTGACCACCGGCAAGGTCGGCTGGATCCTCGGCATCCCGATCGCGCTGTCGCTCGGCGGTCCGAGGCTTTTGCGTTTCGCGCAAACACGACTCTGGCTGCGGCGCATGTTCCGCGCGGAGCTGCGCCCGTATCACGCGCTGCTGTTCACCGAGGCGCTGGCGTGGCTGTTCTTTCGATACCTGGTGACCGCGCGGCGCATCGCGCACATCCCCACACTCTTTCTCGAAGTCGTCTTCGTCGCGATGTTCCTCGCAATCTTCTGGGCCGCGGCGCTGCTCATCGCGCGGATGGCGGAGCTCAACTTCGGGCGTGACGCCGAGGAGACGTTCAAGCGGATCACGGTCGGTGCGCTGCCGATCGTGCTGCTGCCGTTTCTCGCTGCGGCGTGGGTCCCGTTGAAGCCCGCGCGCGCGGTCATGACGATCACGTTGATCGTCTGCGCGGCGCTCACGATGATCGTGCGGCCGATGAAACCGCGAACCGCCTGGCGACTCGCGGCGTACGCGATCATTCCCGCGCTCCTCTATCTTTTTTCGTATGCGTCGACCGCGCAGCTCTCGCAGTGGATCGATCTCTTTCACCGCGGCGAATCGATCGGACCGGCGTCGGATTACCTTCGCGGCAAAGTGCCGTTCCGCGACGTCTTTGCGCTGCACGGCATGCTCGAGGACGGCCAACTCGACGCATGGCTGATGGAGCTCTTCGGTCGCTCCCTCGACGTCGCCATCGCCCGTACCGTCGTCGTCGGCGCATTCCTCGGCGTCGCGATCTGGTTCCTCGGCATCGTCGTCTTCGACTCCATCCCGCTCGCGTTGCTCTGCGTTGCGATGGGCTCGTGGATCACCGCGGAAAACAACCGCACGTTCTTTCAGGTCGCGGCCGTGGCGCTGTTCTGGAACGCGCTCCGCCGGCGCAGCAGGGTCTCCGCGGTCTTCAGCGGCGTCTTCGCGGGCGTCGCACTCTTTTTCTCGTACGAGATCGGCGCGTATTCGATCGCCGGAGCGTTCCTCGCGTGTCTGCTCCTGTGGATCGCATCGAAGCGCGTCGAGTGGGATGGACTGTCGCCTGCGCAAACCGCGCTCTTTTTCGCCATCGGCGTGATCCTCGGTGCCGCGCCGTTCGCGATCTATCTCGGATCGCACGGCGCGCTCGACGACTTCGCGGTCACGTCGTTCATCACGATTCCGAACATCATCGACGCCGTCTGGTCGCTGCCGTTCCCCGACCTCGTCTCGACGTTCCGCAAGAACCTGACGCTGCACACGCTCGCCGACTTCGTGCTGTGGGAGAAGTTCCATCTCGTCCTCAGCCCGCTCGTCATCGCCGTCGCCGCGGTGTACTTCATCGTCCGGTGGCTGCGGCGCCGCGTGGACGCGCTCGATTTCGCGCTGCTCGTGCTCACGGTCTTTGCCACGGTTGCGCAAAGGACCGCGTTCGGCCGCGTATCGTTTCGGCATCAGTACTTCGCCGCGTTTCTCATCGGACCGCTGATCGTGCTGCTCGCCGTGATTCTCGTGCGCGCGCTGCGCAACGTCTGGCGCGACGGCGGACAAGGTACGCGCGCGTTCGTGACCGCGCTTGCTGTGATGGCCGTGCCGGTGGTCGGCGTGCTGTTCTGGATCCCCGACCTCGTGAACGCGCGCCTGCACGACTTCACGCGCTACTACGGCCGCGTGCTGCGCGTCGACCGCGACCCGAACGCCGAGGCGGTGCAGTGGCGGATCACGGACGTCGTCGCGAACGTGCGCGAGCTGACGAAGCCGAACGAGCCGATCTTCGATTTCTCGAACCAGCCGGCGTTTTACTTCTTCGCCGACCGCCCGAACCCGACGCGGTTCTATCAGGTCCCGATCCTCTCGCCGCGCGACCTCCAGGCGGAGACGATCGGCGCGCTCGAGCGCGCGAAGCCGAAGGTGATCCTCCGCCGCTCGCCCGAGCTCTTCGACATGTTCGACGGCGTGACGAACGACCTGCGCGCGCAGGCCGTCTCCGCGTACATCGACGACGCGTATCGCTTCCATCGCTCCGTGCGCGGCGTCGAGCTCTGGACGCGCCGCGCAGACGCGAAGCCGCGCGGCGTCGCCGATTATCTCGCGCTCATCCGCCTCCCCGACAAGAAAGAGCTCGTCGCGACCGGGCTCGCACGCATGGTCTTTCCCGCGGTCGGCAGTGTGCCCGGCGTCGGCGGTTCGTACTGGCAGTCCGACCTGACGATTCACAATCCCTATCGCGAGCCGATGCGGGTGACGCTGCGCTACGTTGCGGGCGACAACGGCATCGATCGCCGTCTTACGCTCGCGCCGCGGCAAACACTGCGCTGGCCAGACGTCGTGCGCAGCCTCTTTGCGCAGCCGAGCAGCGTCGGGACGCTGTGGATCGAACATCGCGAAGGACGCGCGCCGGTCGCCATCGTGAAGACCTCGGACGTCGCGCATAACGCGAGCGCATCGCTCGAAGCGCCGCTGACGAAGCTCGACTCCGCGACCGCGGCGACGGAGAGCGCGGAGCTCGCGATTGTCGGCGTTCCTGCCGCGGTCGTAGCGGGACGCCGCGTGAACGCGGGCGTCGTGAACATCGGCATCATCCCGGCGACATTCCGCTTTTCCGTTCGCACGCGCACTGGGTGGGAGATCGGGCGGAGCGTCGAGCAGGGCGTGCCCGAGGATCAGGTGTGGCTCGTCAACGACCTCGAGGCGGCCCTCGGCGTGAAGCTCGACGAGACCACGACGGTGCGCATCACCGTCATCGCCGGGACGGGCGTCGGTTTCGCGACGATCGTGGAGCCGAGCGGCGATTCCGAGTTCATCGCCGCGATCCCCGCGGAGCAGCAGTGAAACGCTCGCTCATCGTTCGCGATGTATACGACCTCTCGTACTTCACCGAGGACGAGCTCGAGACTGCCAATGCGTTCAAGTTGCAGAAACGGAGCGACGAGTGGTTGCTCGCGCGATTCGCAGCGAAGCAGCTCGCGTTGGAGCTCGGCATCGTCGATGACCCGCGCAAATGCAGCATCGCCCGGCCGATGCTGATTGTCGACGGCGCGCCGGTGAACTGGTTCGTGTCGATCTCGCACTCCGCGCCGTACGCGGCGGCTGCAATCGCGCGCGAGCCGGTCGGCATCGACATTCAAATGGTGCGCGATCTCTCGGAAAACGCCGCACATCTCTTCCTCTCGGATCGTGAGGCCGAGGCGATGCGCCGCTGTACGTTGCCGCGGCGATTGCTGCACTTCTGGTCCGCGAAGGAGGCGGCGTGGAAGTCGCGCTCGACGGAGCTCACGACACTCAAGCAGTTGCCGATCGAGGTGATCGAGGAGCGCGCGAGCGGACTGCGGTTCGACGTGGCGGAGACGATGGCGATCGAGGACGTGATCCTCGGGATTACGCACCCCACTTCTTGAGCAGCGCCTTCGCGTCCTCGATCGCGGCCGAGTCTTCGACCGTGAAGTCCGGATGGAGCGGAGTGCTGATCGCGCTGCGCAGCATCTGAATCGCCTGCGGCTTCTTCGACGAGTCCGCGGACACGGTCGCTTCGGCGAGGAACACGAGCGTGAGCTTGTTCGTCGGATCGATCTTCAGCGACTCGTTGAGGAAGCGCACCGCTTCCTTCGACGACGCCCAGCCGGTGAGGAACGGGATGCGCGGCGTCTGATCGTGGAGGCGTCCGAGGACGCGGGAGGGGGAGCCCATTTCGATGCGCGGATCGACGAGGTGCGCGATCGTTGCGCTGCGTTTGATGCGGTCCGCGGCGCCCTGTCTCGCCGCCGCCATCTTGCCGTACGCGAGCGCCCACTCGCCCCAGTTCACTGCGTCCCAGAGGAACACCTGGCCCGCGCCGGGCACGGCGCGAGCGGCCTCGGCGACCTGTTTCTCGGTCGACTTCGCGCTCGTGCTGAGGCGGGCGTTGACGACCGCGAGCGCCTTCTCGCCCGCGACCTTCGCGGCGCCGTAAATCTGCTTCTTCTGCTCGGCATTTGCGGCGACGTACGCACCTTTGTAGCGGTACGCGCGCAGGAGTTTCCAGTGTGCGTCGATGTCGTTCGGGTTCTGTGCGATGGCGCGTTGGTACGCGGCGATCGCGGCATCGATCGGCTCCGTTTTCGCCCGCGCTCCCTGTGCCCCTTCGGCACGCGCGGCGTAGTAGCGGTCGCCATCGGCAGTCTGCGCAATGACTGGCAGAGTGAACAGCAGGATCGCGGCGATGGCTTGTGCGTTGAGGCTCGTCCTTCTCATGCGAACGCTGATTGTAGCCGCGTTGCTTGCGCTGACCGCGTGCGGACACGGCGGTGGCAACGACGTAGAATGACGGTGAACGGCGACAGACATGACGATGCGCTCGATCGAATTACGCCAGCAAGCCTTGGCCGCATGGCTCGAGCAGATCGAGGCCATGGCTGGTTTACCGGAAAATTGGGATTCGTACGGAGCATCGCGAATCGCGCCCTCTGCCGTGATGACCGCTCGCGCATTGCTGAACGCGCTCTCAGCCGACAAGCTTCTGCCGTTCCACGTCGCTCCGATTCCCACGGGCGGCATCCAGCTCGAGTGGAAACATCCCGACGGTGCCGCGCTGGAGCTCTGGATCGATCGCGAGGGGCAGATCGACGCGGTGTTCGATCGCACGGCGGCCGAGCCGCGGATCGTCGAGAAACACCTCCCGAGTCTCGCCGTCGCCGTGGTGGAGATCGAAGCGTTTGTCGCGTGAGGTGATCGCCGATGATGACGTGTTGCACCGGCGTCTCGCGCCCATGATGGTGAAACGGGACGGTACCGTCTCCTCGGTCGCGTACGTCAAGAACGGCCAACCCGACAACGAGATCTCAGTGGACCTCGCATGGCGCACGACGACGACTCAGACACTTTTGTCCCGTCCGAGTTTTGGTATCGGTGCGATCACCGCACGCGTTCCGCGAAGCCTCGGCTTCGAAGTCACTCACGATCCCCTGCCCGACAACCCTGCGCATGCGCTCATTCGCGGGCAGAGCTCGAAGGAAAAATGCCGGATCCTCGCGAGCGAGACGCGCGTAGTCATTCATCCTCGATAGAATCCGCCGCCTCGAATGCGCATCGTCTTCTACGGCACTCCCGATTTCGCCGTTCCTTCCCTCGACGCCGTCGCGCGCGATCACGAAATCGTGCTGGTCGTTGCGCAGCCGGACAAACCGGCGGGTCGCGGGATGAAGATGCAGGCGCCGGCGGTGGCGGTACGGGCGCGCGAGTTGGGCTTGCCGCTGTTGCAGCCGCCAAAAATCAGGAACGAAGAGTTTCTGAGCGAAGTCATGCGCGTGAAGCCAGACTGCGGTGTCGTCGTCGCGTACGGGAAGATCCTGCCGAAAGCGTTGCTCGACATTCCTCGGCATGGGTTTCTGAACGTCCACGGTTCAGTGCTGCCGCAGTGGCGCGGCGCGGCGCCGATCCAGCGGTCGATCGAGGCAGGCGACAAGCTCACGGGCGTCACGATCATGCGCGTCGACGAGGAGCTCGATCACGGGCCGATGCTGCGCATCGAAACGACCGAGATCGGCGCAGACGAGCGCACGCCGCAGCTCGCGCGGCGGTTGTCGGTCATCGGCGGCGCCGCGCTCTCGGTCGTTTTGCGCGAGATCGAAAGCGGCGCCGCGGTCGAGACGCCGCAGGATCACTCGCGTGCGACGCTCGCGCCGAAGATCGACAAGCGCGAAGGCGCGATTACCTTCGACGAGCCCGCGCACGCGATCTACAACCGCTTCCGCGCGTTCGATCCGTGGCCGGGCATCACCTTCCGCGATCTCAAACTGACGGACATGCGACTCGCTGAGGGCAGCGGAGCGCCGCGCACGATTCTGGAGATGGACGACGGCGTCGTCATCACCTGCGGCGACGGCGCGTTGCGGATTCTCGAGATGCAGCGCGCCGGCAAACCTCGCACGCCCGCGGCCGCGATCGCGCGCGGCCTCGGTTGGAGAGTCGGTCATGTCCTCTGAGCGCGCACGCGCGCTGCAGCTCCTGCAGCGCATCGAGCGCGAGCAGTCTTACGCATCGCTCGTGTTGATCGGAGAGTCGGGTTTCGTGCGCACGCTGGTCCTCGGCGTGTTGCGGTGGCGCTCGCGACTCGATTTCGTCATCGCGGAGCTCGCGCAGCGCGCGGTGAAGAAGCTCGATCCTCCGGTCGTCGACGTTTTGCGTCTCGGCCTCTATCAACTCTTGTTCATGGACGTGCCGCAATACGCGGCCGTCTCCGAGACCGTCGATCTCGCGCCGGCGCGCGCGCGCGGGTTCGTCAATGCGATCCTGAGACGCGTGACGCGGGGCGACATCCCGGAGCCGCGCGACCTCGCGACGCAAACCGCGCATCCGCAGTGGCTCATCGATCGCTGGACGAAAACCTATGGTGTCGAGCGGGCCGAGAAGATCGCCCTTGCAAACCAGGAGCTCTCGTACCCGGACGTCCTCACTCTCGGCGACGCGACACCCGAGGGCGAGCCGTCTACGCTCGTGCCCGACGTGTGGAAGCTGCGCGGATCGAGCGCCGATCTCGATCGGAAGGACTTCTATCCGATGGACGAAGGGAGCGCAGTCATCGCCGCGATCGCCCGTGCGTGCGGCGACGACATTCTCGACCTGGCGGCGGCGCCGGGAGGCAAGACCATCTACATGGAACGCCACGGCGCGCGCGTGGTTTCGAACGACATCTCGCTCACGCGCCTGCGCCCGATTCTCGGCCGCGGCAAGCGTGTCGTCGTGAGCGATGCCAGGCAGCCGCCGTTCGCACGCAAGTTCGACGTCGTTCTGCTCGACGCACCCTGCAGCGCGACCGGTACGATCCGCAAGAACCCGGAGCTCAAGTGGCGTCTCCGCGAAGAGAACCTCGCGGAGCTCGCGGCGCTGCAGCGAGAGCTGCTCGCGAGCGCATTCACGCTCGCGAGCAAGTACGTCGTCTATTCGACCTGCTCGCTCGAGAGTGGCGAGAACGACGCGATCGTCGAAGGAAGAGCGCGGGAAGACATCACCCGATTCGTTCCGGAGGGGGCGCGCCAGTGGGTCGAGGACGGCGTGCTGCGATTGACGCCGGAGTCGGGCGCGGACGGATTCACCGCGTTCGTGCTGAAGTGACAGCGTCATCGTTCACTGCTCGCTCCGTGTAGACTTCCGCGCCGCATGCCCCGCGATCTCCCGATCGGCAACGGCTCAATGCTCGTTGCCTTCGACGCACAATATCGCCTCTCCGATTTCTACTTTCCGCGCGTCGGCATGGAGAACCAGGCCGGCGGGAAATTTCGCCTCGGCGTTTACTGCGACGGCGTATTGCACGCCACCGACGACGCGCCGTGGCAGCGCACGCTCGAATATCTGCGCGACACGCTCGTCACCGACGTCCTTCTCCAGAACGACGCCATCGGCATCCGCCTCCGCTGCTACGACACCGTCGATCCCGACGCGAACGTGTACATTCGCAAGATCGTCGTGCGCAATCTCCGTGACGAAGCGCGCGACGTGAAACTGATGCTGCATCACGAGTTTGCGCTGTACGGCAACTCGGTGGGCGACACGGTCCTGTTCGATCCGCTGTCAGGCGGAGTCCTACAATACAAGAAACGCCGTTACGTCCTGATCAACTGCGAGGGCGGCGTGCGCGAGTACGCGTGCAGCCGAAGCGCGATGACCTGTCACGAACGACGTCATTCGCGATGAAGGATATTACCTACACAAATACAATCCAGACGGCTCGCCCGCGCCTCAGTGGCAGCCCTGGATCCGCGATGGTCAGCCGCAGTCTGCGCCACAGTGTGGGCCGGCCTCACTGCCGCAGCGGAGCTGGCGAACCTCTTCAATGAACAGGATCGCCGCGCGGCATGGCTGCTCGCCGCCGATGAGGTCCGTACGGCGATGAAGAAGCACTTGTGGCTGGAAAACGAGGGCCGCTTTGCACGCGGCCTCTCGCTGACGGAGAGCGGTGCGCTCGAGCTCGACGGAACTGTCGATTCCTCCGCGTTCGCAACGTTCTATTTCGGCGTGTTCCCTCCCGAGAGCGCGCTGGTCGAGGGAACGATGCGCGCAATCCGCGACCGACTTGCGGTCCGCACGGAAATCGGCGGCATTACGCGTTACGAGAACGATCCGTATCACCGGATTTACGAAACCAACGGAAATCCGTGGATTCTCTGTACGCTCTGGCTCGCGGAGCACGAGGTGGCGAAGGGAAACGATCAGGCCGCGCTCGATCTCGTGCGCTGGGCGCGTACGAAAGCCACTCCGTCCATGATCCTTCCGGAACAGGTCGATCCCCACGACGGACAGCACGTTTCCGTCGCGCCTCTCACGTGGAGCCACGCGCAGATCGTCTCCATTGTGCAGGGATGTCTGACAATACGCCGCAAAGCGCGTTGACTTTCGTGGAACCGGACCCTAGATTGACGCATCCGCGACAATCGACAGGAGGAGACGAATGCCAGGGAAGGGTGAAATGATCAATGCCATCGCCGAACAGGCCGGGATTTCGAAGAAAGAGGCGGCGGCGGCGTTCGATGCGTTCGTCAACTACATCTCGGACACATGTCAAAGCGGCGAGCGCTGCGCGATCCCGGGTCTCGGCAGTTTTTCCGTGACCGAGCGCAAAGCGCGCGAGGGCCGCAACCCCCGCACGAAAGAAACGATCACGATCCCGGCCTCGAAGGGCGTCCGCTTCAAGGCCGGCAAGGACTTACGTGATTTGTTGAACGTCGCGCCGAAAAAGAAGCGCTAAGAAACCCACGGGCGCGGCAGGAACAATTTCGAGTACAGATTGAGCGCGTAGCGGTCGGTCATCCCGGCGATGAAATCGATCGCCAGCCGCTCGACCGGCTCGTTGCTGCTCGTGTCCAGGAACTCCTCCGGATGCGCGACGACATACTCGAATAGCGCTGTCAGTATTTTCTGAGCCTTTTCGAACTCGCCGCGCACTTCGCGGATGAGGTACATGTTCTCGAACATGTATTTGCGCAATGCCTCGAGCGCCTCCAGAGGCTCGCGGGTCATCATGATCGCCTCGTAATCGCACGCGAGCGTGGCGTCGATCACGTCGCGGACCATGCGGTCGATGCGTGCGCTTTTCGTCATGCCGAGGGTCGTGCGAATCTCTTTCGGGATGTCGTTTTCGCGGATGATGCCGGCGCGAATGCCGTCGTCGATGTCGTGATTGACGTAGGCGATGATGTCGGAGATGCGGACGATGTCGCCTTCGAGCGTGAGCGCGCGCGCTTTCGGACGCTTCCGCAACAGCTCGCCCTTCTCTCCCTTGGAATGCTTGAGGATGCCGTCGCGCACCTCGACGGTGAGGTTGAGATCCTCGAGCGTCTCCACGACGCGCACGGACTGGCGATAGTGATCGAAACCGCCGCGCACGAGCTTGTTCAGCGCGGCCTCGCCGGCATGTCCAAACGCCGAGTGTCCGAGGTCGTGTCCGAGGCCGATGGCCTCGGTGAGGACCTCATTGAGGCGGAGCGATTTCGCGATCGTCCGTGCTATTTGTGTCACTTCCAGCACGTGCGTGAGCCGCGTCCGGTAATGATCCCCCTCGGGCGCGAGGAACACCTGGGTCTTGTGCTTGAGCCGCCGGAAGGCCTTGCAGTGGATGATGCGGTCGCGGTCGCGCTGGTACGAAGGCCGGATGTCGTCTTCGTCCTCGGCGCGGTCGCGGCCGCGCGTCTCCGCGCTCTTCGCGGCCTGCGGGACGAACGTGTCGTACTCGATCCGCTCGAGCATCTCCCGGATGTTCATGCCGTCAACTCACCCCGCAGCACTGTCACCGCTTCGCCGGCGAGCTTCACGCGATCGCCCGCGAGGCGCACGCGCACGACACCGCCGCGGCGCGACGCCTGATACGCGGTCATCTCGTCCTTGCCGAGCTTCGCCGACCAGTACGGCGTGAGGCAGCAGTGCGCCGAGCCGGTCACCGGATCTTCGTCGACGCCGGAGCCGGGCGCGAAGAAGCGCGACACGAAGTCGAATTCCGGCGACGCGGAGCGGCTCGTGACGATCACGCCTCGCGCCGGGATCCGGCGGAGTTGCGAATGATCGGGATCGAGCGCTCGGACTTCGTCTTCCGAGGCGACTTCGACGATGTAGTCGAACTTGTTGCGGCCGACGTACCGCGGTGCGGCGATGTGGAGGGACTCTAGGAGACCTTCCGGTGCGTCGGAGCGTTGCTCCGGAGTCGCCGGAAAATCGAGCTCGATGAGGTTCTCCCCGATGCGCTCCGCCGTCAGCACGCCGCTCTTCGTGTGAAAGCGCACGAAGGCGAGTCCGCGCTCTTCATACAGCGCGTGTGCGCTCGCGAGCGTCGCATGTCCGCAGAGTGCGACTTCGACGGCGGGAGTGAACCAGCGCAGCGAGTGATCTCCGTCTTCGCGCCGAAGCACGAATGCCGTCTCGGAGAGATTCATCTCCGCGGCGACGTTCTGCATCCAATCCGAATCGCGTTCGCCGTCGAGCAGGCAGACCGCGGCGGGATTGCCGCGGAATGCCTGCGACGTGAACGCGTCGATTTGCAGGAGGCGCAAAGCTAAACGGCCGTGGTTACTTTGGCAGACTTGGCGTACAGCCAACGCACCGTGAGGAAGCCCAGCGCGATGATGCCGATCAGGTACCAGTCGCGAACGGGCAGATAGAGAAACTTTTGCGAAGCGCCGAACATCGTCGGGTAGTGATTGCTCACCATGAGAAAGACGAGGGGCACGGACATGTACGTGTTCTGGCGCGACCGCAGTCCCGCGAGCGCAACCAGGTTCGCATCGGGCGGCGTGCCGGCCGCGGTGGCGGCGATGATCTTCCGCTGCGAAGGCCAGATCACCATCCAGACGTTCGCGGCCATCATCGTCCCGAAGATCACGCCGACATGGATGTACAACGAGCGACCGCCGAACTTGCCGTAGGTCGCGAGAACGCAGTAGACGACGGCCAGGAGCGCGAGGCAGATCGCGCTGGCCACGACGACGTTCTTGATCATCTTCATGATCGCGTTGTAAACGACGAATCCGACGATGAGGATGACCAGAACGATGGCCAGCCAGAGCCACGGATTTCCGGTGCTCGGGTCGTCGAAGACGATCTTGCCGTGGTAGTAGATCAGCCCGCCGAGGAGGATGCCGGTGATCCACGTCCACGCGGCGCCCCAGCGGAACCAGTACAGCGCGCGCGGCGCCAGCTCGGGGATGACGGTTTTCTTCGTCGGCCCGTCCAGGACCTTGGCGAAGTGGGCGTTGACGAAGTTGAAGAAGTAGAGGTGGCCGATCCAGAGAATGCCGGCCACGACATGTCCCCAGCGCAGGATGGCTTGAATCGCGTTATTCATTTCGGGATTCATACGTGCTTCTCCTAACGAGCGAAGTGTTGGGGTAGCCTGACGCGGATTATATGAGTGAATTCGTCGGGAAAGTCGCCATCGTCACCGGCGCGTCGTCGGGCATCGGAAAACGCACGGCGGAAATGCTGTCGCAGCGCGGCGCGCGCGTCGCTGCGTTTGCTCGCTCGGCGGAGAAGCTGAGGCAGCTTGCGAGCGACTCCGTGCTCGCGGTCCCGGGCGACGTGCGCGTGCTCGAGGACGTCGAGCGGCTGTTCTCGACGACGGAATCGCACTTCGGCCACGTCGACGTGCTCGTGAACAACGCCGGGATCATCGATCCCGCGCCGCTGATCGACACGACCTTCGACGAGTGGCAGGAGATGTTCGCCGTGAACGTCCATGGCGTGTTTCTCACCTGCCGGCGAGCGCTGCCGTCGATGATCGAGCGTCGCGCCGGAGCGATCGTGAACATTTCGTCGATCTCCGGCGTGCCGGGGCCGGAGAAGTTCCCGGGCTGGGTTTCGTACTGCGCGAGCAAGGGCGCGGTGATCTCGCTGACCGAGGCGCTGGCGGTGGAGGTGAAGGCCCACGGGGTGCGCGTGAATTGCGTGAGCCCCGGCTCGGTGGACACGGCGATGTGGGCCGAAGCCAGCGGCGGCGCGCCGGCGTCGATGACGCCGGAGGAAGTCGCGGAAGCGATCCTGTTTCTTGCATCGGATCGTTCGCGGCCGATGAACGGGCAGAATTTGAATGTCTACTCCGTCTAGTCGTCTAGTCGTCGAGTCGTCGAGTCGTCGAGGGGATTCTCTCGAAGACTCGAAGACTCGAAGACTCGACGACTTACGTCCGACATACGCCGAGATCTCCCTCGGCGCATTCGAGCGCAACGTCGATGCAATCGCGTCGCGGCTTGCGCCGGGCACGCGTCTCATCGCGCTGCTGAAAGCCGACGCGTACGGGCACGGCGCGGTCGCGCTCGCGGGGCGCTGCTCGCCGGAGAAGGTCGCGATGATCGGAGTTGCGCTGCTCGAGGAAGCGCTCGAGCTGCGGCGCGCGGGAATCCCGTTTCCGATTCTCGTGCTCGGTCCGCTGAACGAAGTCCAGGTCCGGATCGCGATCGAGAACGACGTCACCCTCGGCGTACCGGGGCCGGAGGAGCTCGAACACGTCGCTCGCGTCGCGAGAGAACGCGACGTCGCGATCCACCTCAAGATCGACTCCGGCATGGGCCGCATGGGCGTGGTCGAGACGGAGCTTCCGGACGTCGTGGAGTTGATTCGTTCCGCGCCGCGGCTGCGCGTCGACGCGATCTACACACACTTCGCGAACGCTGGCGATCCGCGGGATCCGTTCACCGGCGAGCAGCTCGCGCGGTTCAACACACTCGTCGAAACGCTGCGCGAGGCCGGCGTCAGCGCGCCGAAGCATCACGCCGCGAACAGCGCTGCCACGATGCGCGGAATCACGCCGGGGGACTACGTGCGCGTGGGGATCGCACTGTATGGCGCGGAGGCGCCAACCGAGCCCGTCATGCGCTGGCGCACGGAGATCGCGCGTTTGAAAGAGCTGCCGCCCGGCCACGCGATCGGATACGGCACGACCTTCTTCACGAAACGCGCGAGCCGCATCGCGACTTTGCCCGTGGGATACGCCGACGGCTACAACCGCCGCCTGTCCAATCGCGCGGAGGTGCTCGTGCGCGGCCGGCGGGCTCCCGTCGTCGGGCGCGTATCGATGGATCTCGTGACGATCGACGTCACCGACATCGAAGACGCAGAGCTCGGCGACGAAGTCGTCCTCCTCGGCGACGGGATCACCGCAGAAGAGCTGGCGGCGAAACTTGATACGATCTCGTACGAGGTGCTCTGCAACGTGAGCAAGCGTGTGCCGCGCCTCTATCGCGAATGATCACCATCCTCGACCGCATCGGCCGCCGTTTCATCCTTCTGTTCGAGCAGACGGGCGTCTGGTTCGACGCGCTCTGGCGCACGATCATGTGGGCCTTCCGGCCGCCGTACGACGTCCGCGAGTGGTTCCGCCAGATGGTCCGCCTCGGCGTCGATTCGATCCCGGTCATCTTTCTCACGACGATGTTCACCGGCATGGTGCTCGCGCTGCAGACCTTCACGGGTTTCCAGCGCGTCCACGCGGAGCAGTTCGTGGCCAGCGTCGTCTCCCTGGCGATGCTCCGCGAGCTCGCGCCGGTGCTGGTCGGGCTCATGGTCGCGGGCCGCGTCGGCTCGTCGATGGCCGCGGAGATCGGGACGATGCGCGTCACCGAACAGATCGACGCGCTGAAGGCACTGGCCACGGAACCGATTCAGTACCTCTTCGTACCGCGCGTGATCGCGGGCGTCATCATGCTGCCGTTCCTCTGCATCCTCGGCGATGCCCTCGGAGTCTACGGCGGTTATCTCGTCGCGGTGAAGCTGCTGAAGACGAACCCCGTGGTCTACAAACAGAACACGTTTCAGTTCCTCGACATGAACGACGTCTACAGCGGGTTGATCAAGGCCGCGGTGTTCGGGCTGATTCTCACGCTCACGGGCTGCGTGCGCGGCTATCACACGTCCGGCGGCGCCGAAGGCGTCGGCCGCGCGACCACGCACGCGGTCGTGTCGGCGTCGCTGATCATCCTCCTCAGCGATTTCTTCCTGACGAAGATCCTCTTCTGATCATGCCGACGATCTCTCTGCAGAACCTGTACAAATCGTTCGACGGCAAGAAGGTGCTGAACGACCTGTCGATCGACGTGGAACAGGGCGAGTCGCTGGTGATCGTCGGTGGCTCGGGCACCGGCAAGAGCGTGACGCTCAAGCTCATCATCGGACTGCTTCGTCCCGACTCGGGGCACGTGATCATTTCGGGCGAGGACATCACCGAAATGAACGAGGAGGCGCTGAACCGATCGCGCCGCCACTTCGGGATGTCCTTTCAGGAAGGCGCGCTGTTCGACTCGATGACGGTGTTCGAGAACATCGCCTTTCCTCTGCGCCGGCACACGAAGATGACCGACGCGGAGATCCGTGCGCGCGTGGAGGAGTGTCTCGAAGACGTGCACCTACCGGGCGTCGAGAAGAAGCGCCCGTCGGAGTTGTCGGGCGGCATGAAGCGGCGCGTCGGCTTCGCGCGCGCGATCTCGCTCAAGCCCGACATCCTGCTGTTCGACGAGCCGACGACGGGTCTCGATCCGGTGATCAGCGACGTCGTCGCCGATCTGATCGTGGAGATGGATCAGAAGCTCGGCACGACCACGGTGACGATCACGCACGACATGAAAGTCGCGTTCAAGATCGCGGATCGCGTAGCGATGTTGTGCAACGGACGGATCATCGAGCAGGGGACACCCGAGGAGTTTCAGGAGTCGCAGAACCCGATCGTGCGTCAGTTCATCGAGGGACGCGCGGAAGGTCCGCTCACCGAAGGGTTCTGAAGGCGTGTATGGAGTGCGGCAGCGGAGTACTCGAGCTGCTGTGGTCCCTCGGGAAATCTCAGCTGCCGCTTTTGATTGCCGCAGCGTCGAGCTGCGGCCCCCGCCCCAGCGGCAGCTTCGCTGCCGCTGGGGAAAGCGGCAGCTACAGTCTCCCGGGGGCGCCGGCAGCGCGAGTACTCCGCTGCCGCACTCCAAAAACAAAAAACGGCGGGCCGAAGCCCGCCGCCATCACAACACTTCTTACGGGTGACCTCAGTCTTTGCGCATGCGGGTGCGCGTCTCGGTCTCGGTGGTCGTGGTTGTCTCCTGGACCGAAGACGTCATCGGCTCCGTGGTGGTCTCGGTGATCGTCGTCTCGGTGGTCGTGGTCTCGATGACCGGCGCAGGCTCAACGAGCGTCGTCCTCTCGGTTACCTGAACGGTGCTCTTCTCCGGGATGATGTTCACGTTCGTGTTGGTGCCGACGCCGGACGGGTTGCCCGTGCCCGGTGCGGCGCTGGACGAGTAAATGTTACCGTCGCTGTCGACCTTCGCAGGACCGGGGGCAGGAGCGACCGTCGCAGGCGAACCGGTCTCTTCCGGCCGGACCTGGACGAGGTCATCGCTGGTGTTGGTCTGATCGTTCAGGCCGTCGTTGTGGGCGCATGCGCCCACGAGGAGAAGCGCCGCGAATCCGGCCGCGGCCACGGTGTTGCGGAGTAGTTTCTTCATCATGATCTCAACTCCTGTCAGAGGTTTCTTATGAATCCGGGCCACCCGCGTGGCCGACACTTCCGTGCAGTTCAATTCAGATGCCTAGTTATTCGCAGTCTGGCGGACTGGACCGCGTGACATCATTGCGGCGATGAGCGAGCCGCGGACGTTCTCCGTCTCCGAGTTGATCCGCCAGATCAATCTCGACCTCTATCGCTACAACGACATCGCCGTCGAAGGGGAAGTGTCGAACTTCATTCGCTCCGCGGCGGGACATCTCTATTTCACGTTGAAGGACGCGCGCGCGCAGATCCGAGTCGTGTTCTTCGCGACGCACGCGCGCTTTCTCCGCTTTCGGATCGAGAACGGTTTGCAGCTCATCGTGCGCGGCCGCTTGTCGGTCTACGAAGCGAAGGGCGAGTTCCAACTCAACGCGACCGCGGCGGAGCCAGCCGGCCTCGGCGCGCTGCAACTCGCGTTCGAACAACTGAAGAAGCAGCTCGCGGAAGAAGGGTTGTTCGATCCCGCGCGGAAGAAGGCGATCCCGATGTTGCCGCAGCGGATCGCGGTGGTGACGAGTCCCGCCGGCGCCGCGATCCGCGACATCCTCAACGTCCTCGGCCGCCGGTTCGAGGGGCTGTCGCTGCAGATCTATCCGGTGCGCGTGCAGGGACCGACCGCCGGACGCGAGATCGCGGCGGCGGTGAAGAATCTCTCGCGCTGGAAGCTACACGACGTCGTGCTGATCGTGCGCGGCGGAGGATCGCTCGAGGACCTCTGGGCGTTCAACGAGGAAGTGGTCGCACGCGCGGTGGCCGCGTGCGAGGTGCCGACGATCTCGGGAGTCGGCCACGAGACGGACTTCACGATCTGCGATTTCGTCGCGGACCTGCGCGCGCCGACACCGTCCGCTGCGGCGGAGATCGTGATCCGAGCGAAGAGCGAGATCTGCACGCAAGTCGACCACATGACCCGCCGCGTTCGGCACGTGCTGGAGAGCCGTGTGCGCAACTACCGTCACGAGCTGCGGCACCTCGCATCGTCAGACCGTCTCGGCATCGTAGTGCGTCGCACCGCGGTCGCGCGCGAGCGGCTGGAACGCCGGCGGGTCCTGCTGTTTCGGATGCTCGACGCGCGTGCGAAATCGCTGCGCCGCCGGCTGACCGCTTGCGAAGAACCGTTGACGAAGTATCCGGCGCGCATCGAGCGCGCGCGAAATCGTCTGCGCGGCGTCGTGACCACACTGCAGGCCGTATCGCCTTTGTCCGTGCTCTCGCGCGGCTACGCGATCGCGTTCTCGCGCACGCGGCGCGGCCGAAAGCCGATCCTCGACTCGAGCCAGGTGCACGTCGGCGAGCACATCGAGGTGCAACTGAAGAAAGGGCGGCTCAACGCGACCGTGGACTCGCAGACGCTCGGCGTGGAGAGCCTCTGGCCGGAGATCGAAACGTAGGGGGCGCGGGCTTCCAGCCCGCACGCGCGTCGGGCAGGATGCCCGCGCCCCATCGCGTGCTATAACGCGCCCAACCATGGCCGCCCGCCGTCCAAACGAGTTCGAAAAAGCTTTCCAGCAGCTCGAGAAGATCGTGCAGCGACTCGAAGGGGAGGAGCTGCCGCTCGACGATTCACTGCAACTCTTCGAAGAAGGCATCCGGCTCTCGCGGTTCTGCCATCAGCGGCTCGAGGAAGTGGAGAAGAAGATCGAGCTGATCCTCGCCGACGCGAAGGGGCAGCCGGTTACGGAGCCGTTCGAGGAAGAGGAGACGCGCCCTGTCGAAGAGAACGACGAAGAGGACCGCGTGGAGTGAGCCTCAACGAGTATCTCCTCGCAAAACGCGCGCTCGTCGACCGCACGCTCGACGCGCACCTCCCGCCCGCCAACACGCCTCCCCCGCTCATTCACGAAGCCATGCGCTACGCGGTGCTGGGCGGTGGGAAGCGCATCCGTCCGATCGTTGCCATCGCGGCGGCGGAAGCGGTTGGCGCAGACGTCGAGCCCCTGCTCGTTCCGTTCTGCGCGCTGGAGCTGATCCACACCTACTCGCTCGTTCACGACGACCTTCCTGCCCTCGACAACGACGATCTCCGCCGCGGCCGCAAGACGACGCACATCGTGTACGGCGAAGCGATGGGCATCCTCGTCGGCGACGCGCTGCTGACCGAGGCGTTTGCGTGGCTCGCGGAACCGCTTGTAGGAGCGATGGTGGAGCCCGTGCGGCAGTTGCGCGCGGTCGCCGAGGTTGCGAAGGCGGTCGACTCGACCGGCATGATCGGCGGGCAGGTCGCGGACATCGTCGCCGAAGGAGCGCATGAGCAGAGCGATGACCGCGACGCGCTGTTGCAGGAGCTGAATTTCATCCACCGCAACAAGACCGGGAAGCTTTTTACCGCCTCGGTGCTCCTCGGCGGCCTGCTCGGCGGCGCCTCTGACGACCAGCTCGAGGCGCTCCGGCGCTACGCGGACGCGCTCGGACTGGCCTTCCAGATCGTCGACGATCTGCTCGACATCGAGGAGTCCTCGGCCACGCTGGGGAAGACCGCGGGCAAGGACATCGCCCAGGGAAAGCTGACCTATCCGGCGCTCCTCGGCGTCGACGCGGCGCGCGCGGAGGTCGACCGGCTGCTCGGGGAAGCCGTCCGGAACGCTGGTATGATCGCCGGTCCTGTGAATAGCCTCGCCCCGATCGCACGTTACATTTGCGAGCGCCGCTCCTGAACGGGGCGGGCGGAACCGGAAAAAGATGACCCGACTTCTCGATTCGATCGATTCGCCGCGCGATTTGCGCAAGCTCGATCGCCGTCAGCTACCCCAGGTCGCGCAGGAAATCCGCGACCAGATCATCGACGTGGTCTCCCGCGTCGGCGGCCATTTCGGCGGCAACCTCGGCATCGTCGAGCTCACGCTCGCGCTGCATTACATGTACGACACGCCGCGCGATCAGATCGTCTTCGACACCGGCCACCAGACCTATCCGCACAAGCTCATCACCGGCCGCCGCGACACGTTCCACACGATCCGCCAGCACAACGGGATCTCCGGATTCTGCAAGCGCGAGGAGTCGGAGTACGACGTCTTCAACGCGGGACACGCGTCGACGTCGATCTCCGCGGCGGTGGGCATCGCGCTCGCGCGCGATTTCCGCAAGGAGGACTATCGCGTCGTCGCCGTCATTGGTGACGGAGCGCTCTCCGGCGGCATCGCGCTCGAGGGTCTCAATCAGGCCGGACATCTCAAGCGCCGCCTGATGATCGTCCTGAACGACAACGACATGTCGATCTCGACCAACGTCGGCGCGATGTCGGGGTATCTCAACCAGATCATCAAGGGACAGCGGTACAACCAGGCGAAGGACCTCGCCCGTGGCGTGATGGATCGCATCCCGCTGATCGGCGGGAAACTCCACGGCCTGGCGCACGACATGGAGCAGGTGCTCAAGCACATGGTCGTACCGGGCACGCTGTTCGAGGAGCTCGGCTTCAAGTACCTCGGGCCGTACGACGGCCACGATCTCCCCGGCCTCCTCCAGATCTTCGAGGAGAACCGCGATTACGACGGTCCCATCCTCATTCACGTCATCACGAAGAAGGGGAAGGGCTACACGCCGGCGGAGAACAAGCCGATCTGGTCGCATGGCGTCACCGCGTTCGACATTCCGACCGGTGAGGTGCACAAGTCCGACAAGCCGCAGCCGCCGTCGTACACGGCGGTATTCGCGGAGGCGCTGATCGAGCTGGCGAAGCACGACCCGAAGATCGTCGCGATCACCGCGGCGATGCCGGAAGGGACGGGCCTCGACAAGTTCGGGAAGGCGTTCCCGGAGCGGATGTTCGACGTCGGCATCGCCGAGGAGCACGCGGTGACGATGTGCGGCGGCATGGCGACGCAGGGGATGAAGCCTGTCGCGGCGATCTACTCGACGTTCCTGCAGCGCGCGTTCGACCAGGTCTTCCACGACGTGGCGATCATGGATTTGCCGGTCGTGTTCGCGCTCGACCGCGGCGGCATCGCCGGCGCGGACGGTCCGACGCACCACGGCATCTACGACATGGCTTACCTGCGGGTCTTCCCGAACATGGTTTGCATGGCGCCGAAGGACGAGAACGAGCTGCGGCACATGCTGAAGACCGCCCTCGAGTGCGGCCATCCGGCTTCGCTGCGCTATCCGCGCGGAAACGGCGCGGGCGTGCAGCTCGACGCGGAGATCAAAGCCCTGCCGATCGGCAAGGGCGAGGTCCTGCGCGAAGGCGACGCCGCGACGATCTTCGCCATCGGCAACGAGGTCTGGCCGGCGATGCACGCGGCGGAGGTCCTCGCGAAGGAAAACATTAGCGTCACAGTAATCAACGCACGATTCATCAAGCCGTTAGATGATGAATTAATTGTCAAATACTGCAAGCCTTATTCGAACATCATTACCGTCGAAGAAGGATCTCTCGCGGGCGGCTTTGGCTCAGCGATCATGGAGCGCTGCGAGCAGCTCGGGATCCGCGACGTCCGCTTCCACCGGATCGGCATTCCGGACGAATACGTGCACCACGGTACGCAGGACGTCCTGCGCGCGCAGTACGACCTCCATCCGGAGGGGATCGCGAAGCGGGTGCGGGAGTTTCTCGGCCCGAGGAAGCACGGAACGGTCGGGGAGCTTGCGAAGATGCTGGTCGAGCTCGGGAACCAGATTCCGGAAGAGGAGCTGCGTAAACTACCGGGCTCGGATCGCATCGACGAAGTCGTGTACGGGATTCCCCGGCGCGTCGCGAAGTGATGCAGGAGTATTTTGCCGATGCGTGGTTTCTCATCGCGCTGGTAAGCCGTTTCGACGGGCATCACGTGGCCGCGCGCCGGCTGGAGACATTCGTTGCGCACCATCGCGTCGTGACGCATGACGCAGTATTGTCGGAAGTGCTTACGTACTTTTCCGGCGCCGGTACTCATGCGCGCCAAGTCGCGGTGGACATCGTGCGTCGCGCGCTGCGCGATTTCCTCGTCGAACCCGCAAGCCGCGAGCTCTTCCTGCTCGCCCTCGACCTCTATGAGTCGCGTCGTGACAAGCAGTACTCGCTGGTGGACTGCATGTCGATGGAGCTCATGAAGCAACGCGGCATCACGCACGTCCTCACCAACGACCACCACTTCCGCCAGGAAGGGTTCACCGTCCTCTCCGACGCGCAATGAAAAAGCAGCGCGTCGACGTCGCTCTTGTCGAGCGCGGTCTCGTGGACACGCGTTCGAAGGCGCAGTCGCTGATCATGGCCCGGCGCGTCCTCGTGAACGGGCAATTCGTCGACAAGGCCGGCGCCACGGTGGCCGCGGACGACGAGGTGCGCATCGCGGAGCTGGAGCATCCCTGGGTGGGCCGCGGGGGGATGAAGCTCGCGCACGCGTTGAAGGCATTCCCGATCGACGTGCGAGGGAAAATCTGCGCGGACGTCGGCGCTTCGACGGGCGGCTTCACGGACGTGATGCTGAAGCACGGCGCAGCGAAGGTGTACGCGATCGACGTTGGCTACGGACAACTCGACGCGTCGCTACGCAACGATCCACGCGTGATCAATCGCGAGAAGGTCAACGCGCGCTACCTCGGGCCGGAAAACTTCGATGAGCCGATCGACTTCGCGTCGATCGACGTCTCGTTCATCTCGCTGAAACTGATCCTGCCGGCCGTGGCGACGTTCCTTCGCGGCGAGCTCGTGGCGCTGATCAAGCCGCAGTTCGAAGTCGGCAAGCACGAAGTCGGCAAAGGCGGAATCGTGCGCGACGAAGCGAAGCGTCAGGCGGCGGTGGACGGCGTCGTGGAGTTCGCGAAGGAGAATGGGTTCGACGTGCAGGGCGTGATCGAGAGTCCCGTGCGCGGGGCGGAGGGGAACGTCGAATATTTGATGTATGCCGTTTGGAGTGCGGAGGCAAGGCCTCCGCTTTCCGACGCGCGCAAATAGGAAAGCGGAGGTGTTACCTCCGCACTCCAAAATACTCGCGAAGTCCGTCCCGCCACGAATCCGGCCTGTCGCCGGTCAGGCGCTCGTAGCGCTCCGTCGAGAGCACCGAATACGCGGGGCGCCGCGCGGCGCGCACGAATTCGTCGCTCGTCACCGGCTTCACCGTCACGTCCGAGCCGCTCTCCGCGGCGATCGCGCACGCAAGGTCGTACCACGAGCACTCATCGGCATCCGCGTAATGCACGGTGCCCTGCGCTGACTGAGCAACCAGGCGAATGATGGCGCGCGCGAGATGTGGTGTGTACGTCGGACGCCCGCGCTGGTCGCTCACGACGCGCAGCGGATTCGTTCCCTTGCCGATCTGATTGCGAATCGCCTCGACGAAATTCGGGCCGTGCACACCGAAGAGCCACGAGGTGCGGACGAGGAGGTGCGTTCGCGCGTGCGTCGTTGCGATTTCGCCGAGGAGCTTCGAGCGGCCGTACGCGGAGACGGGACCAGTTGGGTCGTTGATCTCGTATGGCTCGCGCTTCGCGCCGTCGAAGACGAAGTCCGTCGAGACTTGCACCAGCAGTGCGCCGGCTTCGTTCGCGGCCTCGGCGAGGAACTGGACCGCGGAACCGTTGATCGCGTTCGCCGCCGCCTCTTCCGACTCCGCAAGGTCGACTTTCGTCCAGGCCGCGCAGTTCACGATCACGTCCGGCGCGTGCTCGAGCACGGCGGCGTCGACGAGACGGGAGTCGGTGATGTCGAGATCGCTTCGGTGGAGGGCAGTGACCGGCTCACCCCGAAGGGCGAGCTCGTTTCGGAGGTCGGTGCCGAGCATCCCGCCCGCACCGGTGATGAGCCACTTCACTTCTCGTCGGATTTCGGGAGGGCCTTGTCGTCCTTCCCTTTGAGGCCGTCGCGGAAGTTCGAGATTCCTTCGCCGAGGCCTTTGCCGAGCTGGGGCAGCTTGCTCGCGCCGAAGATCACGATCACGATCACGAGAATGATGAGGAGTTCCGGTAAACCAAACGAGCCAATCATGATGCCTCCGAGGAGTCAGGACCGAAGCGGGCTGAGTGTATCAGAGCGGAACAGCGGCGCGCGTCGATCCGTTCCAGTAGTATCGCGGCCTCGATGATCGACCTCTCCAGCCTCAATCCCCAGCAGCGCGAAGCGGTCACTCACGGCACGGGCCCCCTGCTCGTTCTGGCCGGCGCGGGCTCGGGCAAAACCCGCGTCATCACCTACCGCATCGCCTACCTGATCGGCGAGCTGGGCGTGCGTCCGCCGAACATCCTCGCCGTCACCTTCACCAACAAAGCCGCGGCGGAGATGCTCCATCGCGTCGACCAACTCGTTCCCGCCGGCGGCTACCGTCCCTGGATCGGAACGTTTCACTCGACGTCGCTCCGGATGCTCCGCCGCTACGCGGACCGTCTCGGCTTCACGAAGTCCTTCGCTGTCTACGACACCTCGGACCAGATGACGCTCGTCCGGCGCTGCATGCGCGAGCTGAACGTCAACGACGACGCCTTCCCGCCCCGCTCCGTGCTCTCGCGCATCTCGCACGCGAAGAACGAGCTGATCAACCCCGTCGAGTACGAGAAGACGAACCACGACTTCTTCGGTGCGCGCGTCGCGGAGATCTATCGCCTCTACCAGAAGCGCCTCCGCGAGTTCGACGCGATGGATTTCGACGATCTCATCGGCAACTACGTGCTCCTCCTCGAGCAGCACGAAGACGTCCGTGCCGAGCTCCACGAACGCTTCCAGCACCTGTTGATCGATGAATACCAGGACACGAACAAAGCGCAATACGTGCTGGTGAAGCTGCTGGCCGGCAAGAGCGGGAACGTCATGGCTGTCGGAGACGAGGATCAGAGCATTTATCGTTTCCGCGGTGCGGACATCAATAACATCCTCAATTTTGAGCAAGATTTTCCGGGAGCCAAAATCATCAAGCTGGAGCAGAACTACCGCTCCACCGGAAACATCCTCGACGCCGCGACGGGCGTGGTGTCGAACAACATCGCCCGCAAGGGAAAGACGCTGTTCACGCAGGGCGGCAAGGGCGATCCGGTGCGCGTGGTGACCTGCAGCAACGACCGCGAGGAAGCACAGTTCGTCCTGGAGAAGATGTCGTCGCTGCGCGCGAAGTACAAGCTCACGGACTTCGCGGTGCTGTTCCGGACGAACGCGCAGTCGCGGCCTTTTGAAGAAGAGCTGCTGCGCGCGAACCTGCCCTATTCGGTCGTCGGGGGCGTGAAGTTCTACGAGCGCGCGGAGATCAAGGACATCCTGTCGTTCATCCGCCTGGCGATCCGGCCGCACGACACGCCCTCGATCGAGCGCGTGATCAACGCGCCGTCCCGCGGCATCGGGGACACGACCGTGACCACGCTCTCCGAGACGGCCGCATCCCGGGAGGTGTCGCTCTGGACGATCATCGAGGGCGACCTCGGATTCCTTCCCGCGCGCGCGGCGAAGGCGGTGCGCGAGTTCCGCGAGATCGTGCACGACCTCCAGCGCGCGTCGACGAACCCGATCCACGATCTCGTCGACTACGTCCTGCTGCGCACGGGCTACCGGCGCATGCTGCAGGAGTCGCGCGATCTGCAGGACGAGTCGCGCATGGAGAACCTCGAGGAACTGATCAACTCCGCGCGCGAGTACACGGAGCAGAACCCGCAGGCGACGCTCGCGGACTGGCTCGACTCGCTGACGCTGATGTCGGACCTCGACAAGTACGAGTCGCAGAAGGGCGTCACGCTGATGACCCTGCACTCGGCGAAGGGCCTGGAGTACAAGGTCGTGTTCCTGGTCGGGATGGAGGAAGGGATCCTCCCGCACATGCAGTCGCTCGAGCGCAACGACGACCTCGAGGAAGAGCGGCGCCTCTGTTACGTCGGGATGACGCGCGCGCGGGAGTTGCTGTTCTGCGTCCACGCGCACGAGCGGCGCGTGCACGGCAGGTTCCGCGAGCAGAGTCCGTCGCCATTCCTCACGGAGATCCCGGAGGAGGCGCGGGAGCATCTGCGGTTGGGAAGGGCCTACGCGACCCCGCAGTCATGGCGCGAGCGGCCTGTGGAGCGCCGCCTTCCAGGCGGCCGGTCCGCCGCCTTCCAGGCGGCAGTGCCGGCTGGAAGCCGGCAGTCCGGCCGGCAGGATGCCGGCGCTTCGAAGAACACCAACGTCAATGGCGTCATGTCCTTCTTCCAGAACGCGCCCGTACAGTTCGACCCCGGCGCGATCCGCGCGGCGAAGCAGGCCGAGGCCCCGGCGTCGGCGGAGCTCAAGCGCGGGCAGCGCGTGCGGCACGAGATGTTCGGCGTCGGCACGATCCTGACGATGGAAGGCAGCGGCCCCGACGCGAAGCTCTCCGTCTACTTCGAGCGCCACGGCACGAAGAAGTTCATCGCCCGCTTCGCGAAGCTCACTCGGGCCTGACCGTTGCAGCGGCGACGGTCATGAAGAAGCGGATCGTCGACAACCGCAACCGACCCGCGCAGCCCGAGCCGGATGAAGATCCGGCGATCAAGAAGGCACCCGTGCGCAAGGCGGCACCGAAGAACAAAAACTCCCCGGCGTGGATGATCTTCGGCCGCACGGACCGAATCCTCGTGCGCCCGAGAACGTGCGGAGATACGCGGCTCCGCGTCAAGTGTTGGCAGGAGTTAGATTACGCGGACGCATACCGTGCGGCGCTAATGCCAAGCTTCTGCAGGGCGCGACCGTTGGCGTAAGACACCGTCTTAGCGATCGTCTTGAATAGCGGCAATCACGTGGTTGCTCGACAGCCCGAGCAGACTTCCGAGCGCTTCCTGTCGGCGTTCAGAGTCCCAGAGTTCCAAAGTCCCGTCGTCGTGTTATCGAACGTCAGACACAAGGTGTAACCTATGTGCTCGGTCTGATCTGTCACTCATGTCTCCGGCCGCATTCCAAGAGTTAGGCGGCACAACCGCTAACGCCGCATCTGATCACGCATTTCGTGACAAAATGTGATTGACGACATCGCGAAGCTCGTTGTCACCTTGCAGCGCTTCGGAAACCTCTTTAATTTGCTCGTTGTCGCAATGATAAAGAAGATAAAGTGCGTTCGCTCGTCTGTTGATCGGGTTCGCAGAATCTCTTGCAGTTGCGTCTAAGATTCTGAGGCCTCTATCGCGGCTTGGAGCGAGCATGGCGACCAACTCATCACCTCGGCATAAGAGGCCATCAAAGCTCGCGTCGTCGTAGAATTTCAGAATCCTGCTGATTTCACCTTCGGTGAGGCCTTCGCAGAGCTTAAAGGCAAGCTGACACTGCTGCAGCTGTTCTGGGCCAACGGTAGCCCATAATCGAAGATTAAATGCCGCAAAGAAACCGAAAAGCAATACGGCGGCTTTAGCGGTCTTTATGTCCTCGTCCATTATCAAACGATGCGCCAGCAGACACGTTATTGTGTGGTGGCGCGATTCGGAAAGAACTGCGAGCATTCGTAGGCCTTCGAATCGTTCTTGAGCATCATCGCTCAAGCACATGCTTATACCTTTGAGCACAAGTCGTGCGTCAGAGCCCACAGCCACACTAGTCACGCCAGCTGAAAGTGCCTGCGCGTCGAACCTGCAGTGCGCCGGAATCCGAATTTGTTGGACAGGCTCCCTGTAGAAATTACGCTCCATTTGGACGTAGTCGGCAACTGAGACCCAGAGTGCTGTATCGCGACCAGACGAATGACCGATTACAAGCACGGGCACCGGGAATCTGAGCCAGTAATCCAGATGGGGTTGGTCGACGCGCATCACAAAATCGCCCTGCGCATTCGGAAAATATGAATCGCCAGACTTGATCTGGACGGCGACAAGCCTGGCCGTAGACTCTTCTGCGTGCACGAGTTCGATTAAGCCATCGACGCCAAGGTCATTCTCCTGGTGCACAGGATGAAAGATAGATCCGTGCTCATTCACTATCCTCTGGACGTAGTTCACGCCAGCGTTTGCGACCGCCCGCGTCTTTGGGTACCTCATCGCGAAAACAAGTATACCGATCTGGGGTTCGACGCCGCTTGAGTAGCTGGCGCGACCTTCTGTCCGCATGACTTGCACTTCGCCTGGTCCACGTAGCGCGAGCGTTCGCGCGGGGTTGCTCAATCCCGCGATAGAACGCGTATGCGACGGGGACGGCACGTAGCGCGGACCATGGGTTTGCGAGAGGCGCGTAGCGCGAGGGTCGGCATCGCGAGTGGTTGTCGCATAGCGCGGGCCGGACAAGACCTCGAACAGCTACTTTCCAGTAGCCGCCCGAACCGTAGGGCAAAATCAGGTCTTCGCCACTTTGCGCCGCCGTTGATGCAGCCGGTCGATCAGCTTCGTCGCGGAGCGCACCTGCTCGAGGATCTTCTCCTCAAGGCCCGCGCCCTTCGTCTTGAAGCTCTTCGCGCGGCGGAACACCTGGCGCGCGCGGTCCTTCTCGCCGCTCTCGAGCAGGGCCATGCCGAGGTGCATCAGGTTGGTCGGCGTCGGGCCGATGTCCGCGGACTTTGTCAGGAAATCGACGGCGCTCTTGAAATCGCGGCGCTTGAAGTAGACCCAGCCCAGTGCCGCCAGCGGGAACTGCTTGAGCTCCTTCGGCGAGTAGCGGAGTGCGAGCTGCGCGCTTTCGAGCGCCTCGTCGAGGTTCTCTTCCATCTCCGCGAGGTTGTACGCCTTCTCGTAATACGCGATCGACTTCGCGTAGTTCGACGTGTAGTCGCGCAGCATTTCCTCGAGGACGTGGTTCGCTTCCTTGAAGTTGCCTTCCGCGCGCAACGCCTCGACGAGCGTCGTGTACGCCGCCGCGGCCACGACTTCCGCGGGCCGATGCTTGAGAATGCGCCGCGCCACCGCCACCGCCTCGGTGTTCATGTCGAGGTGCGAGCAGAGCAGCGCATACGGCAGCAGGACGTTCACGTTGTCCGGCTCCTCCTGCGCGGCTCGCCGGTAGTGATCGAGCGCTTCCGCGTACTTGCCGTCGCTGGTCAGCGCCTCCGCGTCCGTCATCGCCTGCGCGGCCGGGCCCTCGACCGGCACATGCCCGGAGATGCCCTCGTAGATCTTGACCGCCTGCTGGTACTCCATCTTGTTCGGATTGAGCTCCAGCGCCTCCTGGAAGCACTCGATGGCCTTACGGTTCCAGTTGCGGTCGAGGTAGCAGAGGCCGAGGTGATAGATCGCTTCTTCGTAATCGGGATCGAGCTTCAGCGCGGCCTGGAACGACTTGATGGCGCGCTCGAGCTGGCCCTTCTCGTAGAAGATCGTTCCGAGGAGGAAGTACGCCTGTGGGATGGCCTCGAGCTGGATCGCCTTCTCGAGAAACTTCTGCGCGCGGAGGAGCTTTCCTTTGCGCGCGTAGATCGCGCCCAGCGAGAAGTACGGGAGGAACGATTCCTGTGAGATCTGAATCGCGCGCCGAAGCCAGCGCTCTGCGCCCTTGAGGTCCTGCTGCTCGTGCAGGAGCACGCCGTAGAAGACCGCGGCGTCGAAGTGATCGGGCTGAACTTCCAGCGTGCGCTCGAGATACGACTTCGCGCGATCGAGATTGCCGTCGTTGAAGAACATCTCGCCGAGGAAGAACGAGAGCTCGTAGTTGTCGCGGTCGAGGCGGAAGGCCTCCTCGAGATGCTTCATCCCGCGGTCGGGATCGAACCCGTCGAACGCGGCCTCGGAGTCGGCGACGAGGATCAGGAACCGCTCACGCTTCTCGCCGCGGAAGAGCGAGACCATGCGGTCCTTGCGCTCCGTGAAGCGCTGCTTCTTTTCGAGAGCGAGCATCTGCTCGCCCATCTTCGATTCCCACAGCTCGACGACTTCGTCGCTGGTGAGGAGGTTCTTCTTCTCCAGGATCTCTTTGACGGAGAGCAGACCGGTCTGATTGATGAAGATCGCGCGCTCGTGTTTCTGGACCGCATCGACGAGAGAGCGGATGGTCTCCGCGGAGCGCTTTACGATCTCCTCGAGCGCGCTCACGCGCTCGAGCAGGTGCTCGTCGAGAGAGAGGTCTTCTTCTTCCTCGTAGTCCTCGAGGTCGTCCTCCTCGAAGGAGTTGACTCCGGACAGGACGAGCAGCTTGTTCTGGCAGCGAAAGCAGAACTCCCGTTCGTCGTCGTTGTACGCGCTACAGGTCTGGCAAAGCATGGCGATTTCGGCGGATTAGAACACAAAGCGGAAAGGCGCAATTGCGGCCCCGGTCACACTTTATTTACGGTATTCGTAGAACCCGCGGCCGCTCTTTCGCCCGAGCCATCCCGCGTCCACCATCTTCACCAGGAGCGGGCACGGCCGGTACTTCGGATCGCCGAAACCCTGCTCGAGCACGCGGAGGATCGCGAGGCAGACATCGAGGCCGATGAAATCGGCGAGCGTGAGCGGACCCATCGGATGGTTCATGCCCAGCTTCATCACGCCGTCGATGGCCTCGCGCGTGGCGACACCCTCGTAGAGCGTGAAGATCGCCTCGTTGATCATCGGCATCAGCACGCGGTTGGAAATGAAGCCCGGATAGTCGTTCACCTCGATCGGCGTCTTGCCCATCCGCTTGCTGAGGTCCTCGACCTTCTGCCACGTCTCGTCGGAGGTGGCGATGCCGCGGATCACTTCCACGAGCGCCATCACCGGAACGGGATTCATGAAGTGCATCCCTATCACCTTGTCGGGACGCTGCGTCGCTGCGGCGATTTTCGTGATCGAGATCGAGGACGTGTTCGACGCGAGGATGCATTCGGGCTTGGTGATCGAGTCGAGCTTCGCGAAGAGCTGGGTTTTCGCCTCGAGGTTCTCGAGGATGGCCTCGATGACGATGTCGGCGTCAGCGATCGAGGCGACGTCGGTGTTCGTGCGGATCCGCGCGACGACCGCGTCGCGCTCCTCGGCGGTCATCTTTCCCTTGTCGACGCCGCGCTGGAGGTTCGCGGTAATGGTCGAGACCGCCCGCTGGAGGATCGTCTCGTTGACGTCGACGAGGGTGACGTCGAAGCCGCTGGCGGCGGCGGTATGCGCGATTCCGTTGCCCATCGTGCCACCGCCGATGACGACGATGTTTTTCATTCGTTCAACTCCTGGTTGGTCCAAAACGGGCCAAAATCGGGCAGACTCTATCCCACTTGGCGTAAACTCGACGGTCCCAATGGCGAAGAAATGTTTCATGTGCGGTCGCGAAGTCACAGGGGGAATCCTCTGCGAAAAGTGCGACAAGCCGCGGAAGAAAAGCGGACCCACGCAGGCCGCGGCGGAAACGAGCGCTCCGGCGCCCGAATCGCACTCGCCCGCACCTTCGCAGGCTCGCGGAGACTCCGGCCGCCACGCTTTGATCGCCGCCCAGAAAGTCGAAGAAGATCCGTTTCCGAAGGCTCCGATTCTTCCGTTCCCGGTCGAATCGGCGTCTCCCGCGATCACGAGCGTCGTGCACCTGCTCGTGGCCACGGGCGGCGCGTCGATCCTGGTCGGTCCGGACCGGAGCGTGAAGTTCGTGTCCGACGACGCGAAGAAGCTGTTCGACGCGACGCAGTCGGAGCTGTCGCAGCTCGCCGCGATCGAGGCGAAGGCAGGCATCCGCGTCGGCGATCTGTCGATCCCCACCACCGCAGGCGTGCGCCTCGGCACCCGCAATTTCATCTTCACGCTCGTGCCGATGTCCGGCGGAGCGAGCGGCGCCGCGTTGATCTTCCGGCACACCGATCCGATGAACGAGGCCCACGCGTCGTTCGTGACGTACGTGCGCGAGACTGTGTTCGGACCGCTGCGCGCGCTGCGCGACTCGCTCCAGGCGGCCGCGCGCTCGAAGAGCGATCCCTACCTCGACGACGCCGCGTCGTCGATCGATCAGGTGCTGTCGTCGCTCGAACTTGCACCGGAAGTCGAAGAGGCGTCGTTCGGCGCGCGTCCCGTGCCGACGGTGACGGAGGTCGTGCGCCGCGTGGCCGAGCGCTTCCGCGCGCACGCGGACCTCAAGGGCATCCGCCTCGACATCGACGTGCAGGAGCTCGAAGAGCGTTTCGGCGATCACGAGCAGCTCGCGGACTCGCTGGCCATCCTCATGGAGAACGCGCTGCACTACGTCCCGGCCAGCGGCCAGGTCGTGATCGGCGTGCGCTGGATGGAGCACAAGGGCAAGCCGCTGCTGCTGTTCTTCGTCATGGACAACGGTCCGGTGGTGCCGGAGCCGCTGCGTCAGGCGATCTTCGAGCCGTCGTTCTCGTGGAATCCGTCGTCGCAGGACCGGACTGGCCGCGGCCTGTTCCGCATCCGCGAGTTCGCGGTGGCGCACGCCGGCTCGGTCTGGGTCGAATCGAAGACGGGCAAGGCGTGCACGTTCTTCCTGCGCGTCCGTCCCGACGGCGTCCTGTGATGAAACGCGTTCTGCTCGTGCTGGTGCTGTCGGTTCGCGCTTCTGCGTCGGACGCGGACGAGATCACCGCTGAGAAGGTGGTCGCGCTGATGAACGCCTATCGCGCGGAGGCGAGTCTGCCGCCGTTGCACATCGACACGAGCCTCACCGTTGCCGCGACCGCGCGCATGCAGGAGATGGCGGACGGCGAGTGGTGGGCTCATGAGTCGCCTGAGGGCAAACCGCCTTTCGCGTACATCCCGATCGAATACGACTACGCGTTCGCGGCCGAGAACCTCGCCGCCGGATTCGACACCGCGCCCCTGCTCGTGCAGTCGTGGATGGAATCGCCGGGCCACCGCTCGAACATCATGGGCGTGCAGTACGCCGACTGCGGCGTCGCCATCCTCGAAGGCTCGACGAAAGGTCCGGCGATGGGGAAGTCGGTGGTCGTGCTGTTCGGGCGGCGACGGTAAGTTCACCCTGAGCGAAGCGAAGGGTCAGCGGAGCCCTCTGTATGCTCGCTCCACTCGCGACCACGCGGGCAGACGCGCTTCGTGCGCATCCATCGAGAGGGCTCCATTGATCCTTCGCTTCGCTCAGGATTCGTGAGCGAATCACGCCACCCGAATCGACGGATCCACTTCGCGCGCCCAGCGCTGCATTCCTCCCGTCAGATTGAGCACGTGTGTGTAGCCCTGCGCGCCGAGGAGGTGCTGCTGGACGTGGCCGCTGCGGCCGCCGCTGCGGCAGATCATCACGACTTCTTTGTCCTTCGGAATCTCACCGAGTCGCTGCGGGACCTGGGCCATCGGGATGTGCGTGGCGCCTTCGATGTGGCCGGCGCTCCACTCGTACGGTTCGCGGACGTCGATCAGGACGATCTCTTCGCCATGGGCGAGTCTCTCGGAAAGCTCGGAAGGGGTGATGTCGGTCTTTTGCACGGGATTGCAGAACTCCTCGTAGTCGATCAGTTTGGTGATGGGCGCATGTTCTTCGCAGCGCCTGCGGACTTTCATGATGCGGAACGTCATCCGCAGGGCGTCGAAGATTAGCAGACGACCGGCCAGGGTCTCGCCGACGCTGGTGATGAGCTTGATGGCCTCGATGGCCTGGATGGTCCCCACCACGCCGGGCAGCACGCCGAGAACGCCACCTTCCGCACACGAAGGGACCAGGCCCGGCGGCGGCGGCTCCGGGTAGAGGCAGCGATAGCACGGCCCATCTTCGGTGGCGAACACCGAAGCCTGGCCGTCGAAACGGAAGATCGAGCCGTAGACGTTTGGCTTCCCGAGGATCTTGCAGGCGTCGTTGACGAGGTAGCGGGTCGCGAAGTTGTCCGTGCCGTCGATGACGACGTCGTATCGCGACAGGATCTCCAGTGCATTTTCGGATGTGAGCCGAGCATCGTGCGTCTCGATCGCGACTTCGGGGTTCAGATCATTGAGCCGCTCGCGCGCGGCGTCGAGCTTCGGACGTCCGACGTCGGAGGTGCCGTAGAGAATCTGGCGATGCAGGTTGGTGATGTCGACGCGATCGAAGTCGACGAGTCCGATGCGTCCCACGCCCGCGGCCGCGAGATAGATCGATGTGGGCGATCCGAGCCCGCCCGCGCCGACGATCAATACCGACGCGGCGTTGAGTTTTGCCTGACCGGCTTCGCCGATCTCGGGGAGCGTGATCTGTCGTTGGTAGCGCGTCACGGCAGTAATCGAGAAACGATCTCCTGAATCTTCTTCCCGTCCGCCCGCCTTTTGAACCGCGCTGTCGCTTCCTTCATCACCTTGCCGAGGTCTTTCTTCGACTGAGCGCCGGTGGAGGCGATGATCTCGCGGAGGCCACTCTCCAGTTCTTCCTGCGAAAGCTCGGCCGGGAGATAGCTCTTCAAGAGCTCCATCTCCGTCCGCTCTTTTTCTGCGAGCTCCGCGCGGCCGGCGTTGGTGTACTGCTCGATAGAGTCCATGCGTTGTTTCACAGCTTTGCGGATGACGACCATCGCCTCTTCGTCGGACAGCTCGTGTCCGGCGTTGATCTGCTCGTTCTTGATCGCCGACTGCAGCATGCGGATCGTGGAGAGGCGATCTTTCTCCTGCGCCTTCATCGCCGCGGTCATGTCGGCGCGGATTTTTTCGGTCAACTGGCCCATCGTCTCACCTCTACCCCCGGCTGAAGCCGGGGGCTATTGAGGCCGCATGTTATAACTCGCCGGCCATGGCTCTCGACCTGCCGGCGCTTCTGCGGGAGACGGGTGCGCTCCTCTCCGGCCACTTCCGTCTCTCCTCGGGGCTGCACAGTCCGAATTACGTGCAGTGCGCGCTCCTGCTCGGGCATCCTCGCAACGCAAAGGCCCTCGGCGCCGCCCTTGGCGAGCGCATCCGCGCGCTGGGCGCGCAGAAGATCGTCGCGCCGGCACTGGGGGGTGTGATCATCGGCTACACCGTGGCCGAGGCGCTCGATGTGCCTTTCGTGTTCACGGAACGGAAGGAAGGAGCGATGACGCTGCGCCGCGGCTTTCATCTGAACGAAGGCGAGCGTGTCGTCATCGTCGAGGACGTCGTCACGACCGGCAAGTCGACGCGCGAGACCGCGGACGTCGTTGCGCAGCACCGGGGCGTCGTCGTCGGCTTCGCGTCGATTCTCAACCGAAGCGGCAAGCCGAATCCGTTCGCTGCGCCGTATGAGTCGCTGCTGGCGTTGAATCTCGACACCTGCGAGGAGAGCGCGTGCGATCTCTGCGCGCGCGGGGTGGCGCTCGACGCGCCGGGATCGCGATTCAGCAAATGATCGAGCTGGTATCTATCGACGATGAAGAAGCGGAGATCCGCGTCGACGGCCGGCTGCATGTCGTGCCTTATGTGATTCAAGGTTCCACGGTGAACTTCGCGTTCGACGGCGAGATCTACTTCATCGAAGTCGAGGAGAAGGGCCGTGCGCGGGTGCGCCACCGCGATCACTCGACCGAGGCGCCGATGCCGGGCCTCGTGCTGCGAATACTCGTGCGCGAGGGCGACGTTGTTGCAAAAGGAGCCCCGCTGGTCATCCTCGAGGCGATGAAGATGGAGCACCAGATCACGGCCGGTCACGACGCGACGGTCCTGTCCGTGAATTGCCGTGAGGGGGAACTTGTACAGCCCGGCGTGGAGCTGGTGAATTTGACAGAGTGATGAACGATGAGAGATGAGTGATGAACAAAGCAGGTGACATGGACGTTCATCACTCATCACTCATCACTCGTTCTCACGGAAAGCGTTCCCATGAAGATCACCGTAGATACCGTCCGAATCGTCGAAGTCGGTCCGCGGGACGGCCTGCAGAACGAGAAGGTCACCATCCCGACGCAGGCGAAGATCGACTACATCACCGCGCTTTCCGACTCGGGTCTCCGCGTGATCGAAGCGGGTGCGTTCGTGTCGCCGAAGTGGGTGCCGCAGATGGCCGACACCGCGGAGGTGTATCGCGACATCCCGAAGGACCCGGGCGTCGAGTATCCGGTGCTCGTCCCGAACATGAAGGGACTCGAGCGCGCGATCGACGCGGGCGTGAAATCGATCGCGATCTTCACCGCCGCTTCGGACACGTTCAACAAGCGCAACATCAACATGTCGATCGACGAGTCGTTCGAGAATTACGCGCCCGTCGCGATGCGCGCGCTCGACGAAGGGATGCGCGTGCGCGGCTATGTCTCGACCGCGTTCGGCTGTCCTTACGAGGACGACGTGCCGCCGGAGAAAGTCCTCGAGGTCAGCGCGCGTCTCCTCGACCTCGGCTGCTACGAGGTCTCCGTCGGCGACACGATCGGCGTCGGCACGCCGATGCAGGTGCAGGGTGTGATCGGCATGCTGCTGCAAGTGATCCCCTCGTCGAAGCTGGCGATGCACTTTCATGACACGCGCGGCACCGCGCTCGCGAACACGCTCGCGGCACTGGAAATGGGGATTGCGACGTTCGACGCATCGTCCGGCGGCCTTGGCGGATGTCCGTACGCTCCCGGCGCGTCGGGCAACCTCGCGACCGAAGACCTGGTCTACATGCTCGATCGGATGGGCATCGATACCGGCGTCGACCTGAACCGGCTCGTGCAGGCGTCGTTGATCATCGCTCCGTATCTCGATCATCCGCTCCCGGGACGCTATCTGCAGGCGTGCACGGCGAAGGCGGCGAAGGCCGCAATGCCGATCGTGACGAGCGCTGCCGTACAATGAGCGTACCCGAGCAGTTTCGTGGGGCGTGGCGCGATGGTTGGTACGTGGTGCCGTATCAGGTCATCTTCCGCGACGTGGACGCTTACGGCCACGTCAACAACGCTGTCTTCTTCACTTACTTCGAGTGGGCCCGCACGCTGCTCTGGTTCGAGGTCGCGGGCTTCGGCGGCGCCACCGACATCGGCTTCATCGTCGCCCACGCGCAATGCGACTTCAAACAATCGATCGAGCTGGAGCCGATCGAGATCCGCGTCCGCTACGGCGAAGTGCGAACGACCTCGTTCGACACGCACTACGAGATCCACAAGAGCAGCGGGCTCGCGGCGACCGGAAAGGTCACGGTCGTGTTCTTCGATTGGGAACGCCGCGAGAAAATCCCGGTCGGTGACGAACTTCGGAGGAAGATAGCGGAATGCAGCCAGGGAGAGTCCTGACCCATCCCGCGCTGGCGCGGCGGCGTTTCGAAGAGATCGCCGGCCGCCCGGAGCCGCTCCTCGATCTGGTGGAAGCGTCGCTGGTCATCGATCTGGAGGAAGACCCGCGGCTCGACGTCGGTCGTCATCTGCACGACGTGCAAGTGTGGAGCGACGCCGTTCGGCAACGGCTCGAAGGCTCGCGCGACGTCGAGCGGATCGTCGAAACCATCAACCGCCTCCTCTTCGACGAAGAAGGTTTCCTCGGAGCGAACGACGATTACTACGACCCGCGCAGCGCTCTTCTGAGCGAAGCGCTCGACCGCCACGCGGGGCTGCCGATCACGCTGTCGATCCTCTACATCGAGCTCTCGCGCCGCGCGGGCATCGAGGCCGCGGGCGTCGCGCTGCCGGGACGCTTTCTCGTGAAGTTCACCGGGCCGTTCGGCGTGATCGTGGTCGATCCGTTCGACGGCGGACGGATTCTCTCGACGATCGAGCTGCAGAAAATCCTCGACGGCATGTACGGCGGCGGCGTGCAACTCCGCGAGCATCACCTCCGCTCGTTCACGCCGCGTCAGATCCTCGCGCGCGAGCTCGCGCAACTCAAGGCGGCGTACCTCGCGCAGCGCGATCTTCCGCGCGCGGCCGCGTCGATCGATCGTCTGCTGATCCTCGACGACCGCGACGCGTACGAGGTGCGCGACCGCGCCGCGCTCGCCACGCAGTTGCACGCGTACGCGCAGGCCATCGCGCTGTTCGAGCGCTATCTCGCGCTCATGCCGTCAGCCGACGACCGCTCGCGCGTGCGAGAACAGATCGCGTATCTGCGGGCGTGGCTCGACCAGAACTAGCCGGCACGGCCGGCGGCGCTGGTTGGCCAAGCCTTGGGCACGTGCGGCTCCTCCGAGGCCAACGTTCTGCCGCGCAACCTCCTAGCTGTCATCCTGAAGCCGCGCAGACGGCGAAGGATCCCCTGCCGAAGCAAGTGACGCGTTCTAATCAGGAGGTCCTTCGCCGTCTACGCGGCTTCAGGATGACAGGGCATGCTCTGGTAACATTCCGAAACCCCGTGATTACCGGCTTCAACACCGACATCAAGCACAACGAGAAGGTCTACCACGTCCAGACCGAGGACAAAGGTGTCGGCAATCCGTACATCGAGTCGCTCGTCTACGTCGGCGGCGAGATCCTCGCGTCGAAGAAGACGTCCTACGCCGAGCAGTTGAAGACTGGCGTCGACGACAAATGGATCGGCGGGCTGATGGAACAGCAGCACCGCACGATGATCGCCGCGATCAAACGGGGCCGCTTCGACCAGCCCGCGGATGCGACGATCTCGGAGCGTCCGTTGTCGCCCTCGACGCTCGCCCAGGACTCCGGCGATGCCGGTCTCCTCGCCGGCGCGCGGACGCTGGCGATCGACGAGGAGAAGACGCTCGATCAGGTCATCATCGACTATCTGGCGTCGGAGGCCGAGAGCGAGCACCTCGAGCTCGCGCTGCTGAACCAGATCGAGTTCTTTGCCGGCTCGGCGATCGAGTTGCGCGTCGCCGCGCGGAAGAGTCTCTCGCAGGCTCCGATCCCTGCCGCGGCGATCGAGGTGAAAGTCATCTCGACCGTCGAGCCCCCACGAGTGATTTTCCGCGGCAAAACCTCCGCCGACGGCTCCGCCGTGGTCCGCTGCACGATTCCCTCCTTCCGCGAGGGCACCGCGGCCGTCATCATCTCGGCCCAAAGCCCGATCGGAAACGACGAGGTGAAGCAGTTGGTGAAGCGCAGAAAGTGACGGTGCTGGGTGCTGAGTAGGGCGGGCGGGACTCAGCACTCAGCACCCGGCACTCAGCACCGTCACTTCCCCGGCACTCTTCTTTCATAATCGCCTTCCGTGTTCCGCTCGAAGTTCTTTCGCGCCCTTGCTCTCCTGGCCGGAATGGCCGGGACGACTTATCTCATCGTCAGTCTCTTTCTGCCTTCGTCGCGGCGCCTGATCTTCGGCGTCGACAAGCGGACCGGCAAAGTGCGGCTGGTGCGGAACCACATCACGTTCCTGCCGCCGCATCAGTTCTACCGGCTCGAGTTCGAGAAGCGGAACGGCGCCGCGCAGCGCGACGACCTGGTGCGCATCTACTCGAAAGAGCGCGTGCCGGTGACGGTCAGCTATCGCATTCGCTTCACTCTTCCAGGCGAGCGTCTCGAAGACGCGCGCGGTCTCGTTCGCGACGGCTGGAGCGCATGGATCCGCGGGCGTGTGGGCGAGGCCGTCTCCGCGGTGACGCAGCAGGTCCCGGTCGAGGAGCTTCTCTCGCCGACGTCGCAGTTCGCGAAGCAGCGCGACGTCCTTCGCCGCGTGGTCGCCAATCACCTCGCGCGCAGCGGACTGAAAGTCGAGGCCTTCGAGATCGCGCAGTTGGAGCCCGACCGGCGCGCGCTGCTCGAGCTCAAACGTCAGGAGTTGCGCCGCAACGCACGGGGAATCGCGGGCCGCATCGCGATCTTCGCCATCGACGGCGCGGACTGGGAGTTGATCTCCGAGCTCTCGGCCGACGGCCGCCTCCCCAACATCCGCGCGATCTCTCTCGGCGGCGTCACCGCCTCGCTGCAAACGATTCAGCCGACGGTTTCGCCTCTCGTCTGGACCTCGGTCGCCACCGGACTCCCGCCTGACCGCCACGGCGTGATCGACTTCGTCGATCCGGCCACCAAACAGCCCGTCGATGCGGGCGCGCGTCGCGCGCCCGCGGTCTGGGACATCGCCGAGGCGTTCGGCCGTCGCGCGGTGGTCGTGAACTGGTGGACGGCGTGGCCGCCGCGGCTCGACGGCGCCGTCACCTTCGACGCTCCGGCCACGCTGATGCCACAGGCGCTCGATCCGCCCGAGTTGCGCGCGCGCGTCGCGTCGCAGATCGTCACGCCGGAGACGATCGGCTTTCAGCAGGTTGGCCGTTTCCTCAACATCACCGCGAAAGAATATGAGGATGCGGTCACGCGCGGCGGTCCAACCGATCCGGTGAACATGTTCCGCGAGACGCTCGCGAAAACGTGGACCGATCACCGCGTCGGCATCGCTCTGTACCAGCAGCGCGAACCGCAGGTGATGATGATGTCGTTCGAGGGGACCGACACGGTCAACCACCTCTTCGCGCCGTATCACCCGCCGTACCGCGAAGGGATCTCGCAGACGCAGTACCGCAAGTACTGGCCGACGGTTGCGAATTACTACGCCGAAGTCGACCGGCTCATCGGCGAGTGGATGAAAGTGATGGGGGACGACACGACCGTGATCGTCGTGTCGGCGTACGGATTCCGCTGGGGGAAGAACCGCCCGCGCGTGCAGCCGATCGGGCGCAGCGCGCTCGCCGATCATCGCAATCCCGGCGTATTCCTCGCGTACGGCAATCACGTTCCGGCATTGCGCGGCAGTCATTCGCTGTCGGTCTACGACGTCGTCCCGACGATCCTCTCGCTCCTCGGCTTGCCGAAGTCGGTCGAGATGCCGGGGAGTCACGCGAGCTGGGTCTTCCGCGACATCGCGCCGGTGACTTCCGTGCGCGTCGTCAGCTACGACGAGTTCTTTGCCGGACGTCCGACGGGCGGGCCGTCCGTCAATCCGCAGAAATACGCGCAGCAATTGCGGGCCATCGGACACCTCGTCGATCCGTCGCGGCTGCAACCGGTGTTCGAAGACAACGAAGGCGTGCGGACGCCGGCGGCGATCCCGCCGGAGCAGTGGGGCGCGTACGCGTACTGGAACAATCAGGGGATCGCGCTGCGCAAGCAGGACAAGCCGAAGGAAGCGATCGAGGCGTTCCAGAAGGCGATCCAGCTCAATCCCACGCGGCCGACGCCGTACGTGAACCTGGCCATGGTGTTGTTCGAGCGGCAGCAGTACCCGGCCGCGGAGAACGTGTTCATCATGGCCGTGCAGCGCGGGCTGCCGGACGCGGAGCGATGGTTCGTCGACTTCGCGGCGCTGTATCGCGCGCAGAACATGACCTCGCGTGCGAGCAACCTGCTTTACAAGGGCAAGCAGATCTTCCCGCAGTCGCACCTGATCGCGGCGAACCTCGGCTCCGCACTCGCACAAGGGGAGCGCTACACGGAAGGTCTGGCCGAGCTCGAGCGAGCCCTCGGCCTGCAGCCGTCGTCGACTCTTGTGCTGAACAACCTGGCCGTGTTCTACGCGCGCCGCAACGAGTACGCGCGCGCTCTCGACTTCTGGAATCGCTCGCTCGCGATCGACGCGCGCCAGCCGAAGGTGCGCGAAGCGGTGGAGGCGGCGAGGACGCACCTCTGATGCTCACTTGACGACGTCCGTCGAGACTCCTACACTCTCGCTCGTTGTTGAGACATAGTCTCAACAAAAAAAGCGAGAGAGATGGTTCACGTCGACAGAGAGGTTGCGCGCTTTCAGCAGTCTCTGCAGCAGCAGGGGCTGAAGCTCACGTCCGAGCGCACCGCGCTCGTGCGCGAGATCTTCTCCATTCACTACCACTTCGAGGCCGACGAGCTTCTCTTCAAGATGAAAGAGAAGGGCGTCAAGATCTCTCGCGCTACGGTCTACCGCACGCTGGAGCTGCTGGTGAAATCGGGGATGGTGCGCCGCGTCCATCTCGGCGAAGACCACTATCACTACGAGCACGTCACCGGGAACTCGCATCACGATCATCTGATCTGCACGACTTGCGGCGGCGTCATCGAGTTCCACGACGCGGACCTCGAGCGCCTGCAGCTCGCGATCTGCGAGAAGAAGAAGTTCACGCCCACCTTTCACAACCTTCAAATCCTCGGCGTCTGCGACTCCTGCAGGCGCAAAGGCCAGCAGCCCGACGCGCCGGATCGCGTGCGCATGATCCAGCAGACCAGACTCAGGAAATGAATGAATGCTCCAGGCACTGATCATCGTTTTTCGTGAGGGATTCGAGTCCTTTCTCACGGTCGCAATCATCTTTGCGTACCTGAAGAAGACCGGGCGCAACGCGCTTCGTCCAGCGGTGTGGTGGGGCATCGCGCTCTCCGTCGTCGCAAGCGTCGCCCTCGGCTATCTGCTGCAGAGGATCAATCAGCCGCTGTGGGAAGGGATCCTCGCGCTCGTCGCGGCCGTGCTCGTGGCGAGCTTCGTCATCCACATCTGGCGCATCGCGCCGACGATGAAGCGCGACATGGAGACGCGACTCGAGCAGCGCGCCAGCGGCCCGTGGGCGTGGATCGGCGTGTTTGGATTCACGCTGCTGATGGTCACCCGCGAGGGGATGGAGACCGCGCTGATGCTGATCCAGGTACGCCAGGGCCGGTTCTGGCTCGGCTGCGCCATCGGACTCGCGGCTGCCGCGGCGATGTCGTGGCTCTGGGCGCATTACGGTCACCGCATCAACGTCAAGCGCTTCTTCCAGGTCACGGGATTGTTCCTGCTCCTCTTCACCATCCAGATCGTGTTCTACGCGATTCATGAATTCTCCGAGGCCGAGATCCTGCCGAACAGCGAGGCCATTCATCTCGCGACCGAGCCGTATTCGGCGGACGGCCGGTACAGCATGTACATCATGTTCGGCATGGTCGCGTTCTGCGCGCTGTGGCTCGCGACCATGACGCTCGTCGACCGCGCACGGGCGAGAGGTCCGGTCGAAGCATGACTCTCCTGTCATCCTGACAGTGAGAGCGTGTCGATCAATCGCCGCAGACGCCTGAGCGAGCGGTCTTTTCCCAGCACAACCGCGACGTCGAAGATCGGCGGCGACGCACCGCGGCCGGTGAGCGCGAGCCGCAGCGGGTGAATGAGCTTCGCAGCGCTGACGCCTTTCGATTCCGCGAGCGAGCGCAACGCGGCCTCGGTGGTGGTGACGTCGAACGGATCGGTATTCGCGAACGCGTCATGCAGCTCGGTGAGTCGTCGCGCGAGGTCATCGCCCTTGAGATGTTTCTTCGCCGCCTCGTCGTCGTATTCGATCGCGCCGTCGTCGATGAGGTACGTCTCGAGCTGCGCGGCAATCTCCCTGAGCGTCCGTCCGCGCGCCTTGTTCAACTCGATCGCGGACCGCAGCTCTGCCAGAGTCGTGTCGCCGAGCAGGAACGGCGCGAGATGCGGATAGATCTCGTCCGCGCTCATGCGCATCAGATACTGGCCGTTCATCCAGAGCAGCTTCTCCGGATCGAAGACCGCGGGCGCTTTGTTGACGTCTGAGAGATCGAAAATCTGCGCGGCCTCGTCGCTGGTGATCAGCTCGCGGTCGCCGCCCGGGTTCCATCCGAGGAGCGTCAGGAAGTTGAAGAGCGCCTGCGGCACGATGCCCAGGTCGCGGTACTCCTCGACCGACGTCGCGCCGGTGCGTTTGGAGAGGCGTTTGCGATCGCTGCCGAGGATCAGCGGGAGATGCGCGAAGGTCGGGACGCTCGCGCCGAACGCGCGGAACAGGACGATGTGCTTCGGCGTGTTCGAGAGGTGATCGTCGCCGCGCGCGACGTGCGTGATCTCCATGTCGACGTCGTCGACGACGACGGAGAGGTGATAGGTCGGGTTGCCGTCGGAGCGAATCAGGACGAAGTCGTCGATCAACTCGCCCTCGAACCGCACCTCGCCGCGAATGAGGTCGTGGAACTCGATCGCACCCGGCCCGACTTTGCAGCGGATGACATGCGGCGCGTCATCGGCTTGTGCTCCGCTTGACTCCGCGCGTTGGCGGCAGCGTCCCGAGTAGCGGTAGCTAGCGCCGGATTTTTCGGCGGCGGTACGCTCCGCGTCGAGCTCTTCGACCGTGCAGTAGCAGCGGTACGCCTTGCCGCTCGCGACCAGCTCCTCGGCGCGCTCGCGATAGAGCTCCAGACGGTCGCTTTGGTAGATCGGGCCCTCATCCCACTCGACGCCGAGCCACTGCAGCGACTGCAGGATCTGTTCGGCGTGATGCTGCTTCGACCGCTCGACGTCGGTGTCCTCGATGCGCAGCAGCATCCGCCCGCCGTGACGTCGCGCATGGAGCAGATTGAAGATCGCCGTGCGCGCTCCTCCCACGTGAAGGAACCCGGTCGGCGACGGAGCGAAGCGGAGTTTCATCGGGCGCGGAGCATAACGCCCTACGTTCGCCAACTACAATGCATCGCCATGCGCGACCAGCGCGGCTTTACCCTCATCGAGGTTCTCATCGCGTTCATGATCCTCATGCTCGTGATCACGATCTCGATGGCCGCGTTCGTCGAGCGCAACCGGCGGCTGCAGCAGGCCAGCGAGATCATTCTCGCGTCGCAGGCGCTGGCGAACGAGGCGGAGTATCGTCGGCGCATCGACTACGGCGAGCTCGAGAAAGCGGAGCCCGCGTTTCTCAGCAGTACCGAGATTCTAGCGCCGCTCGCGCCGTTCAGCACGATCGTGTCGGTGAAGCAAGTGCAGCCCGGCGTGAAGAACGTGCTAATGACTATCCGCTGGCGCGACGGGGAGCGGCAGGCGAAGCTCGAGCTCGTGCGCGTCGACACCGGGGGATCGAACCTGTGGTGAAGCAACGCGGCTACACGCTCCTCGAGGCCGTCTTCGCCATGGCTATCTTCGGCATGTTCCTGTTCGTCGTCGTGGCGCTCACCGCGGAGATGCGGGACTATGAAAAGCGGCTGCCGCTCAACATGCACAAGCATCCTCAGGTGATCGCCGTGCTGGCGCGCATGCGTCGGGACGTGCTCGATGCGGCCGGCCGCCAGCCGTACCAGAAGTCGTATGGCACTTACGTTTCATCGGACAAGGTCCTCATCATCCAGACCATGATGCCCAGCGGCGGGCAGCAGACGGTGATCTGGGATTTCCGCGAACCGGGCGAGGTGCGGCGGCGCGCGTACAACGTCGGAGTTCCCGACGAGTGGGTCGCGCGTGGGTTGCCGCTCGATTTCAGCAATCTCGAGATCGAGGCGGTGAAGATCACCGCGGGCTCCGCGTGGGCCACGCGCATCAAGGCAACGGACGAAAAGGGACGCATTGCGATCGATACGATTCTTCAACCACGCGCGACGGAGTAGCGAGCGCGGAATCGCGCTCATCGTCGCCATCGTGCTGGCCTTGCTCTATTTCGGCCTCGTCGAGCTCATGCTCCTCGACTCCGCGCGTGAGCTCGCGGAGGCTCGGCGATTCCGTGCGCGCATCACCGCGGAGACGCTTGCGGAGAATGCGGCCGAGCTCGCGGCGCTGCAGATCGTCACCCGCGACAAGAACGGGCCCTTCCAATTCGACAGCGAGCAAGGCTCGATCAGCGGAAGCATGACGAAGAGTGAAGCGGGGTTCGAGATCAAAGGAGAAGGCGTGTCCGGTGGAATCACAGAATCGAGAGCACGCGTGATTCTGCGCGGCCGTGTGGTGGGAACGGAAGTGAAGATTCAGTACGCGTCGCACCAATGAAACGTAGGACGGGCTGAAGCCCGTCCCACGTTCCGGTTTACCTCGCCATGCTGCGTTTGCGCAGCAAGCCCGCGCCGATGACCAGGGCCGCGAGGCCGCCGAGCACCATTCCAGGGTTTTTCTGCGCCATGCTGCGCGCCTTTCCGAGCTGGCCGCGTACGTCGACGTTCTTCAGGTTGCCGGTCATCGCATCAATCTTGCTCCGGTCGATTCCGAGCTTGCCGAGGATGCCGCCGAGTCCGCTCCGCGAGAAACGGTCGGCCTGCGGTGTGGATCTCTCGGGCTGATACGGATGGAACTGACTGGTAGGATTCACGTTGTCAACCATTCAAAACCTCCCTTTCACTGAGGGTCTGAACTGCGAAGCGGGTGCCAAATCATTACGGTCCAATTACTTACAGCTGAGGTGAGAACGACGGCACTGGAAACTGTCAACTGCCAACTGAATCGACCAATCCAATTTCGCTTTCGAGTCGTAAACTGTCCGCACACACTCAAAACGATTCGATGAATACCGTCGGTGCATCCGCAGCTACGCTACTGCCTGCCGTCGCGCGAGGCAGTGTCTCCGCGTTCGAGGCGTTTTACGACCGTTACTCAGCGACGGTCTACGCGCTCCTTCTGCGCATCCTCGCCAACGCCGACGACGCACAGGAAGTCCTGCAGGAAACGTTCGTCAAGGCCTGGACGAACGCGAAGATGTTCGACTCGGTACGCGGCAGCGAGATCGCCTGGCTGATCTCCATCGCGCGCAGCCGCGGAATTGATCGCCTGCGCTCGCGCAAGATCCGCAACACCCGCGAGGACGAGGCGGGACGCGAGGTCTCGATCCACTCGTCGTTCGTCGATCACACGACCGGCGCCGATCGCGCGATCCAGTCGGAGGAGCAGAAGGCGGTGCGCAGCGCGCTCGCGGAGCTCCCCGACGCGCAGCGCAGGGCGCTCGAGCTCGCGTATTTCGAAGGGCTTTCGCAGACCGAGATCGCCGCGCGGCTCGAGGAGCCCCTCGGCACGATCAAGACGCGCATGCAACTCGGGATGAAGAAGCTGAGGGAGCGTCTGCAGGCATTTCAATGACCCACGAAGAAACCGAATCGATCGCGGCGCTCGATGCGCTCGGACTCGCCGGCGCGGGAGACGCGGTCGTCATGGCGATGCACGTCGCGAGTTGCATCCCCTGCCGCCGTGCGCGCGACGAATACCGCCGCGCGACGACGCTGCTCGCGCTCGACCTCGAGCCCGTTGCTCCTCCTCGACATTTGCGCGAGCGCCTCGTCGAAAGTGTGAGAGGCGCCGCCACGAGGCGCCGCACCTCGTGGTGGCTTTCCGCAGCGGCCGTCTTCGCGCTGGCGCTCTTCGGCTGGCGCGAATTCAATATCCGCACGGAGCTCGCGCGATTGCAGCAGGAGAACGCGAAGCTCGTCTCCGAGATGGCCGCCCTCGGCGCCGCGGATACGCGCACGATCGCGCTCGCGGGACAGGAGGTCGCACCTCGCGCGTCGGCGAAAGTCTTTCTGGAGCCGAACCGCCGCCGGGCCGTCGTCTTCTTCCACGACCTTCCGGAAAACCCGGGCGACAAGAGCTATCAGCTCTGGATCATCCGCGCCGATCAACCGGCGCCGATGAGCGCGGGCGTGTTCGATGTGACGCGCGCCGGCTCCGCATCGATCGCGATCGAGAACCTTCCGATCGCGACGGAGATCAAAGGCCTCGCGGTGACCCTGGAACCGAGGGGCGGTGTGGCGCAGCCGACGAACACCAAGTTCTACGTGGCGGGCAACGCATCGATGTAGGGCGTCACAGCCCCACGATGTTGTACCCGCAATCCACGAACATCACCTCTCCCGTGACGCCGCTCGACGACGGCGACAGGAGGAACAGTCCCGTGTTGGCGATCTCTTCGAGCTCCACGTTGCGGCGCAGCGGCGCGCGCTCGGCGTGGTGGTGGAGCATCGACGTGAAGCCGCGGATGCCGCGCGCGGCGAGCGTGTTCACCGGACCGGCGGACAGCGCGTTCACGCGGATGTTCTTCGGGCCGAGGTTCGCGGCGAGGTAGCGCATGCTCGCTTCGAGCGACGCCTTCGCCACGCCCATCACGTTGTAGCCCTCGACGGCTTTCGTCGCGCCGAGATACGTCAGCGCGAGGACGGAGCCGCCGCCTGCCTTTTCGAACAGCGGCAGCGCCGCGCGCGTGAGTGCGACCAGTGAGTAGGCGGAGATGTCGTGCGCGAGCTTGAATCCCTCGCGCGACGTGTTGATGAAGTCTCCCTCGAGGTCTTCTTTCGGTGCGTACGCGACCGAGTGCAGAAGCGCGTCGAGGTTGCCGAACTCCTCGCCGACGCGCGCGAATACGGCGTCGATTTCCGCGTCATTCGTGACATCGCACGGCAGCAGCAGTGCACCGGGCATCGACGCGCTGGTGAGCGCTTCCACGCTCTCCTTCAGACGCTCGCCCTGATAGGTGAACGCGAGGCGCATCCCTTCGCGCGCGAGCGCCTGCGCGATGGCCCACGCGATCGAGCGCTTGTTGGCCACGCCGAAGACGATGCCGGTCTTCCCGTCGAGTTGTCCCATGGCGCGGATGATATCAGCGCGTCAAGGAGTGCAGACTTCCGTCGGAGTGAGAAGCGGATAGGTGCGCTCGACGAACACCGCCATCTCCCCGCGCGTGACCGCCTGGTCCGGACAATAGCGCAGCGGATTCGAAGCACAGCCGCTGGTGATCCCAAGCGAATACAGCTTCTGGATGAACCTCACGAACGCGTGGCTCAACGGGACGTCGCTGAAGGTCTGCGAGCCGGGCATGTTGGGAAGGTAGATCGAGCCGCAACGGGCGCGCAACACGAACACAGCCATCTGGCCGCGCGTCACGGCGGCATTGGGACAATAGGTCGTCGGCCCGCATCCGGAGGTGATCCCGTCGTTCTTCAGCGCTTCGATGAAGTCGCGAAACAGCGTGCCCGGAGGCACGTCGGTGAACAAGCCGGTTGCAGGGGGTGGCGGCCAGTTTGAAGCCTTCATCGTGCGTTCGAGGAACACCGCCATCTGTCCGCGGGTGACAGGAGCGTTGGGGCAGTAGAGGCCTGCGCTGCAGCCGCTGGTGATCCCCGCCTGCGCGAAGAACTCGATCTGGCCATGGAATGGGTGGTTGGTTGCGACATCCGCGAAGCGCTGCGGAACCGGGTGCAAGGCGGTGGCAGTTGCGCGATAGGCTGCAACCGCCTTGGCGGTCTTGTTCAGCGTATGTGTGTTGTTGCGCACCGACGAGTCGCCCAGTGTCGCACCGCCATAGGTGAGCTTCGGATTCGACATGTACTGGATCCGCGTACAGCTCGTATTGGGCGGCGTGTCGGCGCACTGGTTGTTGTAGGACATGACGTCGCGCCAACGGCTCGCGAGATTGACGATGCCGTGCGAATACGCGTAAGCGCCCGGGCCCGGCGCCACATACGGATCGTGGTGCGCACCCATGTTGTGGCCGAGCTCGTGCACGAACGACTTGTTGGCGACCGGGCAGCCGTTGTAGCCGATCACCGAAAAACCGGTGTCGGCGGTACTCGACGACGGCAGGGGCAGCCAGGCCAGTCCGCAGTAGGCGCTGCTATTGATGAACAGCGACACCAGGTCCACGCCGTGCGTGTTGCGCAGTGTGTGCACGTTGTCCATGTAGCCGTCGCCGTCGGCGGTGATGTCATCGAGCGCACAATCGAACGCGGTGCCCCCACCTGGGCAAGACGTTCGTTCGGTGTAGCTCACCTGTTGTGCATGGACCAGCCGCAGCCGCTGCGCGATGCCGCTGTTGAGATAGGTGAGGTTCGCGTTGTCGATCGACGCCTGTGCGAGGCTTTGCATCGCGGCGGCCCCGCCGCCGCCGCTTTCGGCACTCGGTGTCCAAACGATCATGACGTCGATCAGCCGGCCGGAATCGATCGGCACGTCGGACTCCGGCAGGTCCACCACGGAGCCGACAGGTCGCGGCGGCATTTCGGCAGGCAACCTATCTGTAGCGACTTGTGCGACCTGGTAGCTGCCGTCCGGTTGGCGGGTGATGGCGTAGTTGCCGCCCGGAAAATCGACCGTGGCGGTAAGCACGCCGGCCTCGTAGGTGAACACAGCGCTCCCGAGCTCGACCTCCGTGAGTCGTGCAAAGACGGTGGAACCGTGACCGCGCACTTCGGCGAAAACCACCTCCGCCTCGAGGTCGAGGCCGGAAAACAGATCGATCACGAAGCGGGGTTGTTCGTGCGTATCGCGATGACGCCGTGCAAGCGCCTCGAGGAGCGCGAAATCGGGGAGTGCGGTGCGCGCACGAATCGTCGCCCCCTCACCGGCAGTCGGCAGCGTGGGAGCCGATAGCGCGGGTCCGAGCACGCGGGGGAGGCTGTCCGCTTGTGCATGCACGGCGACACTCGCCAGGGCGAGCGCTCCTGCGATCCAAACGCCAACCTTCCGAAATGCGATCATCGTGAAGCGCAGAACGTCGGTCTTCAGCGGCAGTATTTCGATACTTCGCTACCCATGCGACCGGTAAGGATCTTCCACAACATCACGTAATCCGCGGCCAGCGAGTAGAACGGGTGGCCGAACGTCGCCGGCTTGTTGTGCTCGACGAAGAAGTGTCCGTACCACGCGAACGCGTAGCCGATCAGCGGCGCGGCGAGGAAGAACCAGGGGTTGACGAGGATGCCGGCGGCGATCGCGGCGAGCGCGAGCAGCGAGCCGATCGCGTGCAGCAGACGCGTCGTCGAGCGCGAATGCGCGCGGACGTAGTAGGGCCAGAATTCGGCGAACGTCCTGATGTCCATGACGCGGGCGATTCTCGCACGACAGACTCCGCATGTGGAGTGCGGAGGCAAGGCCTCCGCTTTCGTCATCGCTCTTGCCGCTCATTCGAAAGCGGAGGCCTTGCCTCCGCGCTCCATAGGTCCACATCGAGCACGAGGGCGCCCTTTTCGCCGCGGAATGCGCGGCGATCGAGCACGCGCACCTGCAGATCCGGCCGCCCGAACAGCGTCTGCACGAACGGCGCATGGCCTTTCCCGCGCAGTGCGAAGTCCCACTTCGCCGGCTCGTCCGCGATGAACACGACGCGGTCGACGGACGCCGTTCGATATCGCTCCAGCGGCCACAACGCCTCGGACAGGTCGTACCAGGTGTAGCGCATCGCGCGCTGGCTCACTTCCGCGTTGAGCGAGAGCACGAGCAGCACCGCGATCGTGAGCGGCCGCCACGCGCGCACAGACGCCGCGCCGAGAAGCACGGCGAATGCGGCGACCAGATCGTTGTGGTAGTAGAGCTGCTCGTTGCGCCCGAGCAGCGTCGGCACGAAGAAGAGCGCACCCCACGCCATGCAGAACACGACCAACGCGAGCCGCGGACGCGTACGCGCGATCAGCGCGACCGCGAACGCGAGGAACGCGAGCAGCACGATGCCTTCGGCAATGCGGCCTCCACGTGAATCGTCCGGCCACACGAGCCGTGTCACTCCCCGCGCCCCAGTCCGTCCCTCGGTCTCGAACAGCGAGACGTTGGCGAGCGTCGTCGCCGCCTGAATCGTCTTTCTCGCGAACACCCGCGCATCGACGCGCGGCTCGTACATTCCCCGTGCCGGCGCGGGCGCCACCCACGCGCGGATGCCGACGTACGCGACGATCAGCACGAGGAGCGGAATCGCGAATGGACGCATCACGCGCCGTACCTCCGCGCCACGCACCCACGCCAACAGCGGGAGAAGAAGGATCCCGACCGCGCCGTAATCCTTCGAAAAGACGAGGAACGCCGCGAAGAAAAGCGTGGCGGCGAAATCGATCCATCGCCGCTGTTCGAGCCAGCGGCAGAACGCGACGAACATCGACAGCGTCGCGAACAACAGCAGGATCGTGCTGAATGTCGCCACGTAGCCGATCGTCGTCAGATGCACTTTCGAGATCGCGTAGAACGCCATCGCGACGCCGCGTCCGAAGCGATCCGGAACGACGCGTAGCAGCAAGCGATGCAGCAGCAGCGCGTTGACCGCGACCAGCGCCAGGTTGCGCAGGTGATAGAGCAGCGCGTCCGGCGGCGCGATGAGGTTCCAGGCGAGGTTCACCGCCCAGATCGAGGGCCGGAAGAAGATGGCCCCGTGCGGCCGGATCAGTGCGCCGAGAAAGCTGTCCCCGGCATCGTGGTACGAGCCGAGGTAGACGAACGCCTCGGCGAAGAAGTACGTGCGGATGCCTTTCCTCGCGAGCCAGGCCACGAGCACCGCGGCGAGAAGCGTCCAAAGTGCGGTTTCCCGCAACCGTCCCTGCACGAGCCGCGTTGTATCATCGACAGCGGGTGTCCACTACGGTCTTTCCTCTCACTCGGCTGGAGAAGTTGCGGCGCATCGAGTCGTGGCATTTCTGGTTTGTGTCGCGGCGCGAGCTGGTCGCCTCGATGCTGCGGCGCGAGCTCCACGCGGGCGAGACGCTGCTCGACGTCGGCTGCGGCACGGGTGCGAACCTCGCGCTCGGCTGCGACGGCGTCCGCCGCCTGGGCGTCGACATCCACATCGAAGAGCTCACGCGTGGCATGCTGCAGGGCGATGCGGTCGCGCTGCCGCTGCAGTCCGCGAGCGTGGACGTCCTCCTGGCGCTCGACGTCCTCGAGCACGTCGACGATGACGCGATGCTCGCCGAGGTCACGCGCGTGCTGCGCGGCGGGGGACGGTTGATCGCGACCGTGCCGGCGATGCGCGCTCTCTGGAGCGTGCGCGACGACGCGGCCGGACACCGGCGCCGCTACAACCGCGGGATGCTGCGCGCGCTGCTCGGACGCCACGGATTCCGCGTCCGCGAGCTTCGCGGATTTCAGTTCGTGCTTCTGCCGCTGGTCTTCCTGTCGCGTTTTACACGGCCGAAGAGCGTCGCCGCGCGCGATCTCGAAGACGGCCCGCCGCGCTGGCTGAATCGCCTTCTCCTCACCGTCAATCGAATCGAGTTGCGTCTGCCGCGGTTTCTTCGCCCGCCGGTCGGCTCATCGCTCGCTCTCGTCGCTGTCAAGGAACGGTGAGTGGACCTCTACCTCTTCACCACCGATGTCGACTACGCGCGCGAGGCGCTCGCCGCCGGTATCGACGGCCTGGTCGTCGACTGGGAGCACCTCGGGAAACAACAGCGCCAGGCCGGAGCGGACACCGAGGTCAATCACGATACCGTCGAAGACCTCGTGCGGCTGCGCCGCTCGATCGACGCGCCGGTGATCGTGCGCATTCACGCGGCGGGCGAAGCGAGCGAGCGCGAAGTCGAGGAAGCGATCGGCGGCGGTGCGACCGAGATCCTCCTGCCGATGGTGCGGCGCGTCGCCGACGTGGCGCGCGTGCTGGAATTGATCGACGGACGTTGCCGTCTGGGCATCCTCATCGAGACGGCCGATGGCGTCCGCAACGCCGCCGACCTCTGCTCGCTGCCGCTCTCGCGTGTGTACGTCGGGCTGAACGACCTCTCGATCGATCGCGGCATCGCGAACATCTTCGCGTCCGTCGCCGACGGCACGGTGGAAGAGGTGCGCCGCGCCTGCGCGAGGCCGTTCGGATTCGCGGGGCTGACCCATCCCGATTTCGGCGCGCCAATCCCGTGCCGCCTGCTGGTGAACGAGATGGTGCGTTTGGAGTGCGCGTTCAGTTTCGTGCGGCGCTCGTTCCGGCGCGACGCGCAGCGGTTCGGCGTGGCGGCGGTGGTGCGCGCGCTGCGGGAGGAGATCGATTCGGCGCGCGGACGGCCGCGCGCGGAGCTGCTCGCGAGCCGTGACGCGCTGGCGTCGCTCGTCGAGGTGACGGTGTGACGCCTGCGGTGTCGGTGATCGTGCCGGTGTACGACAACGCATCGACGCTGCGCGAGCTCGCCGCTCGCATTGCGGGAGTCCTCACCGATTACGAGATCGTGTTCGTGAACGACGCGTCGCCCGACGACTCGGCCCAACTGCTGGCGACGCTGGATGCGCGCGTCGTCACGCATGAGCGGAATCGCGGCCAGAATACCGCCGTGCTGACCGGATTCGCGCACGCGCGCGGCGCCCTGCTGATCGTGCTCGACGCAGACCTGCAGGATCCGCCGGAGGCGATCCCGGAATTGCTGCGGCGCAAAGCCGAGGCCGGCGTGGGAATCGCGTTCGCGACGCGCGTCGGCGATTATGCGAGCGGCGGACGCATGTTCACGTCCCGTCTGTACAAGCGCATTCTGGCGCGGCTGGCCTCCGTACCGCAGGGTGCGGGCCTGTTCGTCGCGATCGATCGCGACGTCGCGCTGCGCGTGGCCGCGATGGCGCCGGTCCCGTCGATCGTGGCCGCCCTCGGCCTCCTTCGCGTGAAGACGATCGCGGTGCCGGTCGCGCGCGCGAGGCGGGACGGAAGCGCGTACAGCGGCCTTGCGCGCCTGCGACTTGCCTGCCGTACGCTGGCCTGGGTGCTAAGCCATCGATGAACGTCCACCGATGAAGATCCTGCTGATGTACGAGCCTCGCGCGGAGCATCTGGCGCGCCTGCAGGCTGCCGCGCCGCTGGCGGACTTCGTCGTCGCACACGATGAAACCGAGGCGCGCGCACGGATCACCGACGCCGACGCGGTGCTCGGCAATCGCTGGTTCTACCAGAGCGTCGACGCGGCGGCGCGCCTCCGTTGGATGCAGTCGAATTCGATGGGCGTGGATCTCATCCTCGACCGCGCCGGACATCGCGAGTTCATCCTCACGTGCACGCGTGGTGTGTACGACGCCGAGGTCGCGCAGCACGCGGTCGCGCTGGCGCTGGCGCTCGTGCGCGGACTGCACACGTTTCGTGATGCCCAACACCGCGCGGAATGGAACCGCGCCCGCCTCGGCAACCTCGGCACGATGGACGCGCTCATTTTGGGCTGGGGCGGCGTCGGTCAAAGCATCGCCAGGTTGCTGGAACCGTTCGGGACGCGCGTGCATCCGGGACGCAGCGACAGGCGTCCTGCGTTCGACGTCGATCTGCTGTTTCTCGCGCTGCCCTTGACGCCGCGCACGCGGCACCTCGTCGGCGTGAACGAGCTGGGCGCGCTGCGCCCGGGCGCGTTCGTCGTGAACGTCGGCCGCGGGGAAACGCTCGACACGGATGCGCTCCTCGCCGCACGACACCTCGGCGGAGCCGCGCTCGACGTTTTCGAAGACGAGCCGCTGCCGCCCGAGCACCCGCTCTGGTCGCGGCGCGACGTGCTCCTCACGCCGCACGTCGCGCGCAGCATCGAGGAGCCGCCGTACCGCTGGGAACCGCTGTTCGAAGAGAATGTGCGCCGGTTCGCCGCCGGCGAGCCGTTGCTGCACGTCGTCGATCGCGAGAAGGGCTACTGATGAAACCGGAAGAGATCACGCGGCACAACGAAACGCAGCTCCGCTACTTCGGCGCGCTCAAGCCGAACATGATGCCCAACGAGACGCCGTACATCCGGCGGCACGTTGCGGAGATGATTGCCTTCGCGGGGATCACGCCCGAGGATCGCGTGCTCGAAGTCGGCTGCGGCATGGGCCGTTGCACCATCCCGCTACTCAACGCCGGCGTCAACGTCGAAGGGCTCGATCTCTCGCCGTTCTTGCTCGCGAAACTGCGCGAGGCCGCGCCGCGCGACGTGACGCTGCACGAGGCCGACATCTGGCATCCCCCCGCGCACCTCGAATCGCGCTTCGACGCCGCGATCGGCTTCTTCACGCTGCATCACCTGCACGACCTCGAGCTCTGCTTCGAGTCGATGGCCCGCCTGGTGAAGCCCGGCGGCCGCATCGTTTTCCTCGAGCCGAACGCGCTCAATCCGCTCTATTACGTCCAGGTTGCGATTACGCCAGGCATGACCTGGGAAGGCGACCGCGGCATCGTCGACATGCGCAAAGGCCGCGTCTTCCGCGCGATGCGCCAGGCCGGCCTCACGAATCTGCGCGTCCATCGCTTCGGCTTCTTCCCGCCGTTCCTGGCGAATACACGCGCCGGTGCGAAGGTGGAGCGGGTGATGGAGAAGATCACGCCACGCGCGATTCTGCCGTTCCAGTTGTTCGGCGCGACCAAAATCTAGGAGTGCGGTGGCGAGGTCGGGGGTCGGGTGGGAGCCACGGTACAAACCGGGTACCTTCTTTACACGAAACCGGGAGCTCTCTTTACACGAAATCGCACACTGGCATCGGGGGAGGCGGGCGATGCCGTGGAAAGAGGCGACAAAAGTGAGCGAGAGGGCAGAACTGATCCGGAAGTGGAAGAGCGGGTTGTACGCGATCACGGAGCTGGCTGAGGAGTTCGGGGTGAGCCGGCCGACGGTGTACGAGTGGACGGGTCGGTACGAGCAGTGGGGCGAAGAAGGGCTCGAGGATCGGCCGTCAATCCCGAAGACATGTCCGCACCGAACGAGCACGGAGATCGGCGAGAAGATCATCGCCGCGAAGAGCGACCATCCGACATGGGGGCCTGGGAAACTGATCGACTACCTGCGCATCGAGGAACCGTCGATCGCGTGGCCGTCGGCGAGTACGGCTGGGACGATTCTCGATCGAGCGGGACTGGTCGGGCGGCGGCGGAAGCGCCGAACCGGAGTGGCTCAGTACGCACAGCGATTGGTGGCAAGTGAATCGGGCGAGATGATGACCGCCGACCACAAGGGACAATTCCGGCTGGGCGACAGCAGCTACTGCTATCCGGTGACGATCAACGATCCGGTGAGCCGGTATAGCTACGCGATCACGGCCACGAAATCGACCAAGTACCGCGATGCTCGTCCGGTCTTCGAGAAGGTCTTCCAAACCTACGGCGTGCCGACCCGGATGGGCAGTGATAACGGTCCGCCGTTCAGCTGCAGCATCGCCTTGGCTGGTCTGAGCACGATGGCAGTGTGGTGGATCAAGCTCGGGATCACGCCTGTGCGCATTCACCCCGGCTGCCCTTGGGAGAACGGTATTCACGAGCGCCTGCACAGAACCCTGAAGGCAGAAACGACGCGACCACCAGGAGCGGATCACGCTGAACAGCAGAAACGATTCGACACCTTTCGCGCCGAGTTCAACGACGTGCGGCCTCATGCCGGGATCGAGGGCCGCAGGCCAGCTGATCTGCTTCGGCAGTGTTCACGGCCGTACCCGGAGCGGCTCCCCGCGATCGAATACCCCGGCCACTACGAGACACGCTCGATGCGTCCGACCGGCGAGATCAGATGGAAGGGACGGCTCCTGTACATCAGCGAAGCCCTGATCGGCGAGCGCGTGGGACTGGTCGAGATCGACGACGGGATCTGGAGCATTTACTTCGCCACGATCGAGCT
>DASYGV010000180.1:0-98646 GCA_035999335.1 Thermoanaerobaculia bacterium
CCCCCCCCCCCGCCACTCTACATCGACGACATCGCGTTGAGGAACTCGCCGTTCGTGCGGGTCTTGTCGAGCTTCTCCACGAGCAGCTCCATCGACTCCACGGTCGACAGCGGCGAGAACACCTTGCGGAGGACCCAGATCCGGTTGAGCTCCTGACGCTCGAGCAGCAGCTCTTCCTTGCGCGTGCCGGAGCGGTTGATGTCGATCGCGGGGAAGACGCGCTTGTCGGAGAGCTTGCGGTCGAGGTGCACTTCCATGTTGCCCGTGCCCTTGAACTCTTCGAAGATGACGTCGTCCATGCGCGAGCCGGTGTCGATGAGCGCGGTGGCGATGATGGTCAGCGAGCCGCCTTCCTCGACGTTACGCGCGGAGCCGAAGAAGCGCTTCGGACGCTGCAGCGCGTTGGAGTCGACGCCGCCCGAGAGCACCTTGCCCGACGGCGGAACGACCGTGTTGTAGGCGCGCGCGAGACGGGTGATCGAGTCGAGCAGGATGACCACGTCGCGCTTGGGCTCGACGAGACGCTTGGCCTTCTCGATGACCATCTCCGCGACTTGCACGTGGCGCGACGCGGGCTCGTCGAACGTCGACGAGATGACCTCGCCCTTGACCGAGCGCTGCATGTCCGTGACTTCTTCCGGACGCTCGTCGATCAAAAGGACGATGAGCGTGATCTCGGGATGGTTGGTCGTGATCGAGTTCGCGATGCTCTGCAGCAACATCGTCTTGCCCGTGCGCGGCGGCGCGACGATGAGACCGCGCTGGCCTTTGCCGACGGGAGCGATGAGGTCGAGCACGCGCGACGACATGTGCATCGGCGTCTCGAGCTTGATGCGGCCCTCGGGATAGAGCGGCGTGAGGTTGTCGAAGAGGATCTTGTCGCGCGCGACGTCGGGGTGCTCGAAGTTGATCATCTCGACTTTGATCAGCGCGAAGTAGCGCTCGCCTTCTTTCGGCGGACGCACCTGGCCGGAAACGGTGTCGCCGGTGCGGAGATCGAAGCGGCGGATCTGCGACGGCGAGACGTAGATGTCGTCCGGACCCGGAAGGTAGTTGTACTCGGGCGCGCGGAGGAATCCAAAGCCGTCCGGCAGGCACTCCAGCACACCCTCGGAGAAGATGAGCCCCGACTTCTCGGTCTGCGCGCCGAGGATCCCGAAGATCAGGTCCTGCTTGCGCATGCCCGAGGCGTTCTCGAGGCCGAGCTCCTTCGCGAGCTTGGTGAGATCGGGAAGCTTCATCTCCTTGAGCATGCGGATGTCGAGCAGCTCGATGGCTTGGAGCGACGGCACTCGCTTCCCGTTGCCGTTTGCCTTCGCGGCGACTGCGACTTCTGCGGCCTGCTCCGGAGCCTCGGGAGCGGCGGCTTCTTCGACGGCGGCGGGAGCTTCGTCCACGGGAGCGGGAGCGGCCTCTGCCTCGGGCTCGGGCGCGACTTCGGCGGCGGGCGCTTCTTCGGCAACCGCAACAGCCGCTTCAGCAGCCGAAACAGCCGCATCCGCGGCGGGCGCTTCCTTCTTCTTGCGCGGTGCGCGTTTCGGCTTCGCGGGCGCTTCAGACGGCGCTTCGGCTTCCAGGACCGCGGTGGTGTCGTTGTCTTCGGTGTGTGCCATGGTTTCCTCTTGACGGGCTGAAGCCCGTTCTACGTCAGACCCGCGATCATTTCGCGCCGGATCTGGTCGATTCCCTTCTTTGATACGACGGATGCCGTGATGAGGTCTTCGTCATCCATCTGGAGTTGATTCGCGATCGCGCGCCGCTGCTGGGCGATCTGGTTGTTCGACAGCTTGTCGCTCTTGGTGAGCACGACCTTTTCGGCGACGCCTTCGAGGGCCCGGGCCCAGGCGTGCATCGCCAGGTCGTGCTCGCCCGGCTCGCGCCGGATGTCGAGCAGTAGAAAGATCACTTTGAGGTCGGCCGCATTTTCGAGGTAGCTGCGCATGAGCTCCCCCCACGTGCTGACGACGCTCTTCGGCACCTTCGCGTAGCCGTAGCCCGGAAGGTCCACGAGGTAGAACTTTTCATTGATCAGATAGAACTGAATGGCCTGCGTCTTCCCCGGAGTCTGGCTGACGCGGGCAATGCCTTTGCGGTTCAACACGGCGTTGATCAGCGAGGACTTGCCGACGTTCGAACGACCGACCATCGCAAATTGCGGCCGTCGATCACGCGGAAAGTCGCCAGGCTGGTACGCCGCCCGATGAAACGTTACTGATCGGATGTCCAAAACGTGGGTAAAGCTGGCTTGCTGTAACTACCGCGATCCGGAGGTCCGGATTCGCTGAGTTGTCTTGTTCTGGTTACAAAAGCCCGGTGTGTGACGGTGCGGATACGACAGTGAAGAGATTCTATGGAAGCTGAACGGCGGAGATTGTGGAGATATTCTGGCCCTCTGTCAATGAACGGGGATGGCCGAAACTGGTGCAGGTCCGTTGCCAGACTCGGGGATGACGAAGTCTTTTCGCGCGAATCCGGTCTTGTCCGTACCTACCACGCGCACGATCGCTTTGGCCGTGTACTGCCCCGGCGGGAGCGTCAACTCCTGACGCATGGTGTACGGATTCGCGCTGAGAAACTCGCGTCCTTTGTCCAGATCGACCGAGACGCGCATGCGGTTCCAGGTCGCCGGCTGTTGCTGCCGGTCGAACACGTAGAGGAAGACGTCGAGCACCAGCGGCGTGTCGTTCGGGTACGACAGCAGCTCCACTCCCGGAATCGTCGCCGCGACCGAGGTGCCCTGCACGTCGAGATCGAGCGTCACGCTGCGATGGGGAATGTCGTTGAGTAGCGTGTCCGCGAGGAACAGCCAGTCGTCTTTTGGAGCCGGCTCGCCCAGGTTGAAGGACTGCCGGTAACGGACTTCGGTGAACAGAGCCCGGTCCTTCAGACGCACGCGAATCGTGCCGGCCTTCTTCTCCGACGGCGGACGGAAACCGAGGACGTACGTGACGCGGTTCCGTTTCTGCAGGCCACGCAGCGATGCGTCGACCGTCCCGCCCGTGGCGCCGGCGACGGCGTAGAGATAGGGGGAGAGCAGGAAACCGCCCGACTCGTAATCGACCCCATGTGTATTGACCCCTCCCGGCACGCGCGGGAGGCGCATGTCGATCCCGTCGAGGATGACTCCCGCCGCGCGGAACGGCTCGCGCACCAGCTCCCCCGGGTCGAACATGTACTTCGGATCCCACGAGCCTGGCCGTTCGGAGAGCAGCACCACGCGCTTGATGCCGGAGAGCGGCGCGAGCTGCCGGGCGAGCCCGCCGAGGTCCTCCGCGAGCAGCCAGTCCTCGACGTCCGGTCCGCGCAGCGTCCACTCGCGCATGATCCGGGCCGCCTCAGTGAACGCAGGCAGCGGATGGATTCCGTCGGCGTCGCCGTCCCACATGGTGCGCTCTGCCTCGAGCGTGGCGACGTGGAACGGGTCGGCAGCCTTGCTGCGCGAGAGCGTTCCGATCGCGCGTGTTACTGCAATGCGATCGGTGGTGAAGGGCACCACGAAGCGGACGCCCGTCCGCGAGATGACCGCCACCGCATACGCGACATCGGCCGGACTCTTGTTGACGTACTCCACCGCCATCTTCCGCGCGCGGTGGAGACCGAACGTCGAGGAGCGGCCCATGTCGAAGAGGAGCACGATCAGGTTGCGGCGAGTCAGGTCCGGAACCTCCTCCGGCTCGGGCCGAGGGGATTCCCGTTCTGTGTCGAGTACATCGAAGTACTCGATTGATTGCGGCTGCCCGTCGACGTACAGCTCGAAGTCGTCGCGCGTGAGGCCGGCGATCGGAACGCCGAAACGGTCGACATACACCGGGACTTCGACCACGTTCACCGTGATCGAGTCGTCATAGCTCTGCGCGAAGAGAGGAAGGGCAAGGACCAGCAGCAGCGCTATCGCGGGGACAACCCGTGTCATGGGGAACGACCTCCGGACGCTTTGCCGTCCGTGTGCCAAACGTAGCTGCGGAACGCCGGCGTCCTCGCCGGCTGGCTCGCAGGCGTCCCGCGCCTGCGTTCTGCTGAGGCGGCGAGGACGCCGCCGGGCCAGCCGCCGAGACGGCAGCGCTCCCCCTTCAGACGAGGAACGGCGGGCCGAAGCCCGCCGTTTGTGTCCGCAGAACGAGACTCATTGTCCTCAATGCGTGATCGGCGGCTCGGAGCCGATGATCTTCTCCGGCTCCGGCAGCGCCTGTTTCGCCGCAAGCGGGACGATCGTTCCGTCGAGTGCGACCGCGACCACTTCGTCCATCGACTCGACGAGCGTGAACTCCATCCGCTCGCGCACCTCGGCCGGGATGTCCTCGAGATCGCGCTCGTTCTCGGCCGGCAGGATCACTCGCAGGATCCCCGCGCGCGCCGCGGCGAGTACCTTGTCTTTGACTCCGCCGACCGGCAGGACCTTGCCGCGCAGCGTGATCTCGCCGGTCATGGCGATGTCGCGATGCACCGGAATCTTGGTCACCGCGGAGAGCAGCGCCGTCGCCATGGTGATGCCGGCGGACGGGCCGTCCTTCGGGATCGCACCCTCGGGCACGTGGATGTGAATGTCGAGACTCGCGTGGAAGTCCGGATCGAGTCCGAACATCTCCGCGCGTGAGCGGACGTACGACAACGCCGCACGCGCCGACTCCTGCATCACGTCGCCGAGCTTGCCGGTCAGCGTGAGCGTACCCTTGCCGCGCGAGAGCGCGACTTCGGTCGTCAGGATCTCGCCGCCGACTTCCGTCCACGCCAGACCGGTCGAGAGTCCGATCTCGCCCTTCTCGTGGATCTGGTGCGAGCGGAACTTCGCCTTGCCGAGATGTTCGCGGACTTTCTGGCGGTCGAGGACGGTCTCGAAATCAGGGCCTGACTTCACGACCTGCCGCGCGATCTTGCGCAGCACCGAGCCGACCTCGCGCTCGAGATTGCGAACGCCGGCCTCGCGCGTGTACGACTCGATGAGCTCCTCGAGCGCGGAGTCCTCGAATTTGATCTTCGCGTCCTCGAGCCCCTGCTCCTGTTTCTGCTTCGGCGTGAGGAACTGGCGCGCGATGGCGAGCTTCTCGAGGTGCGTGTAGCCGGAGAGGGTGATGATCTCCATGCGGTCCTTGAGAGGCGCGGGGATCGTGTGGGTCACGTTGGCCGTCGCGATGAACATGACCTTGGAGAGGTCGTACTCGACGTCCATGTAGTGATCGACGAACTGGTTGTTCTGCTCGGGATCGAGCACTTCGAGCAGCGCCGCCGAGGGGTCGCCGCGGAAGTCCATCGACATCTTGTCGACTTCGTCGAGGAGGAAGACCGGATTGATCGTGCCGGCCTTCTTCATCCGCTGGATGATCTGGCCGGGGAAGGCGCCGATGTAAGTGCGGCGATGGCCGCGGATCTCCGCCTCATCGCGCACGCCGCCGAGGGAGAGACGCACGAACTTGCGTCCCGTTGCGCGGGCGATCGACTTCGCGAGCGAGGTCTTGCCGACGCCCGGAGGTCCAACGAAGCAGAGGATGGTGCCTTTCGGCTGCTTGACCAGCTGGCGCACCGCGAGGAACTCGAGGATGCGGTCCTTGATCTTTTCGAGGCCGAAGTGGTCTTCGTTGAGGATCTGCTCGGCAAGCTCGATGTCCTTGATCTCCTTGGACGACTTCTTCCAGGGCACGGACACGAGCCACTCGATGTAGTTGCGCGAGACGGTCGCCTCGGCGCTCACGCCGGGCATGGCCTCGAGACGCTTGAGCTCCTGAAGGGCCTTCTCCTTGGTGTCCTTCGGCATCCCCGCGTCTTCGATCTTCTGCTTGAGCTCTTCGATCTCGTCCGAGCGATCGTCCTTGCGGCCCAACTCGTGGTGGATCGCCTTGATCTTCTCGTTGAGGTAGTACTCCTTCTGCGCGCGCTCCATCTGCTTTTTGACTTTGGAGTTGATGCGCTTGTCGATGTTGATCTTTTCGATCTCGATCTCGATGAAGTCCTGCAGCTTCTGCAGGCGCTCGTAGGGCGAAGGAGTCTCGAGGAGCTGCTGCTTCTCGGTGGTGGTGATCAGGAGGTGCGAGGCGAGCGTGTCGGCGAAGCGGTCGGGGTCATCCAGCTTCAGCGTCGACATCACGCCTTCGAAGGCGAGGTGATGGGACATCTTCGCGTACTGCTCGAAGATCTCCATCAGCTTCTGCATGTACTGCGAGACTTCCGGCGTCAGCGGATACTTGGTGTCGATCTCGCGGACGGCGACGGTGACGAAGCCGTTCGACTCGTGCGAGCCGACGATCTCGCCGCGCATCAGCCCCTCGACCATCACTTTCACGTTCTGGTTCGGGAGCTTCAGGTTCTGCACGACGGTAGCGATGACGCCGACCTGATAGATCTCGGTCATCGACGGGTCGTCGATCTTGGGATCCTTCTGCGTGGCGAGGAAGATCTTCTTTTCGTTGGTGGCGAGCGTGGCCTCGAGGGCCATGATCGATGCCCGGCGGCCGACGACGAACGGCGCCATCATCGAAGGGAAGACGACCATGTCCCGCAGCGGGACGAGCGGCAGTTGGACGATGTTCGGTTCAGGAGTGGACATATTCGAGACTGTTATACGCCGAATCGGGGACGAAAACTTCCCATCGGTTGGCGGTTGGCAGTTGGCGGTTGGCGGGAATAGGAAGTTGTTCGCGCGCCTGCATAACTTCCCGCACGGGTGTCGGAGCGTTCCGTCGTCCAAAGACGGAGTCGCAAAGTCGACTCCGCAGAAATGAAAAGGCCGCCTCTCGGCGGCCAAGTTCGCAACGCGCTGAACGCGCGTCAACCAGCTTTCTTGTACAGCGTGATCGGCTGCGTGCGATTCTCCACGACCTCTTTGGTGATGACGCACTCAGTGATCGAGTGCTCGGAGGGGATCGTGTACATGATCTCGAGCATCAGCTCTTCGATGATGATCTTGAGACCGCGCGCGCCGACGTTGCGCTTGAGCGCTTCCTCGGCGATGGCCTCGAGCGCGTCTTCCGTGAAGCGGAGCTCCACGTTCTCGAAGCCCATGATGGTCTGGTACTGGCGGACCAGAGAGTTCTTCGGCTCTTTGAGGATCTCGATGAGCGCGGCCTTGTCCAGCTCGCTCAGCGTCGCGACCACCGGGAGGCGGCCGACGAACTCGGGGATCAGACCGAACCGGATGAGGTCTTCCGGATGCGACTGCGCGAGCAGCTCGCCGGTCTTCCTCTCCTTCTTCGAGGCGATCTTCGCGCCGAAGCCCATCGACGTCTGCGACAGACGGCGCTCGATGACGCCGTCGAGTCCGACGAACGCACCTCCGCAGATGAAGAGGATGTTCGTCGTGTCGATCTGGATGAACTCCTGGTGGGGATGCTTGCGTCCGCCTTGCGGCGGAACGTTGGCGACCGTGCCCTCGAGGATCTTCAGCAGCGCCTGCTGCACGCCCTCGCCGCTCACGTCGCGCGTGATCGACGGGTTGTCGCCCTTGCGGCAGATCTTGTCGACCTCGTCGATGTAGACGATGCCGCGCTGGGTCTTTTCCTTGTCGTTTCCAGCGGCCTGGTAGAGCTTGAGGATGATGTTCTCGACGTCTTCGCCGACGTAGCCGGCTTCGGTGAGCGTGGTCGCGTCGACGATCGTGAACGGCACCGAGAGCATGCGGGCCAACGTCTGCGCGAGCAGGGTCTTGCCGGTGCCGGTGGGGCCGATCAGGAGGATGTTCGACTTCTGCAGCTCGACGTCCTGGCGCGTGTTGCGCGATTGGTAGTCGATCCGCTTGTAGTGGTTGTAGACGGCGACGGCGAGTTTCTTCTTCGCGCGTTCCTGGCCGATGACGTAGAGGTCGAGGAAGTCCTTGATCTCTTTCGGCTTGGGGAGATGCCCGGCACCTTCCAGCGCGCCCGGCTCGTCCTTCCTGTCCTCGGCGATGATGTCGAGACAGATGTCCACGCACTCGTCGCAGATGTAGACCGTGGGTCCGGCGATCAACTTCTTGACGTCACGCTGTGACTTGTTGCAGAAGCTGCAACGAAGGACGTCGCCGCTGTTCCCCTTCTTCGACATGTCCGATTGGGTCCTTTTTGTGAGCTCGCTCAAGATTGCTCCTTGAGCGCCGTTCAAGTCAACTAACGTGTCCCAGAGCACATTCCATGGGTCAGTCCCGCTTCGAGATCACCTGATCGACGATCCCGTACTCCTGCGCGGACTTCGCTTCGAGGATGTAGTCGCGGTCGGTGTCCCTCTCGATGCGCTCGATCGGCTGACCGGTGTGGTCCGCGAGGATCTCGTTGAGGCGGTGGCGCATGCGGAGGATGTCCTTGGCGTGGATGTCGATGTCCGAGGCCTGTCCGCCGAGGCCCTGGAGCCAGGGCTGATGGATGAGCACGCGCGCGTTTGGCAGCGCATAGCGCTTTCCCTTCGTCCCTGCCGCGAGCAGCACCGCCGCGAACGACGCGCACTGGCCGATGCAGATCGTGGCGATGTCGGGCTTCACGTACTTCATGGTGTCGTAGATGGCGAAGCCGGAGGTGATCGACCCGCCGGGCGAGTTGATGTAGAGCGAGATGTCCTTCTCCGGGTTCTCCGCCTCGAGGAACAGCAGCTGCGCGATCACGAGGTTCGCGATGTTGTCGTCGATCGGCTGGCCGAGGAAGATGACGTTGTCTTTGAGAAGGCGGGAGTAAATGTCGTAAGCACGCTCGCCGCGCGAGGTCTGCTCGACGACCATGGGGATGAGGACCATTGAGTTGCTTCTCCTTCCTAACCGGTTACTCGCAACCCCTCAACTCGCAACGGACCGAATTCACTCCCGCGTGTGTGATTCGTTCAGCACCAGCTCCAGCGCCTTGTCCTGCGCGATCGACGCGCGGAGCGCTTCGTAGCCGCCCTCGTGCTTGAGATGATGCTTCACGTCGGCGAACTCGCGTTCCTGCTCGCGGGCGGCGCGGCGGATCTCGGCGTCGACTTCCACGTCGCTCACCTCGAGCGCTTCCTTCTTCGCGATCGCCTCGAGGATGAGCGAGCGCTTCACGCGCTTGACCGCCTCGGGGCGGAACTCCTCGCCGATCTTGCGCCAGTCGATCTCCGCCTTCTCGAGGTCCACACCCTGCGACACGAGATAGCGCGCGTAGTTGTTCAGCGACTTTCCGAGCTCTTCCTCGACGAGCGTCTCCGGCACGTCGAAGTGATGGCCGGCCAGCAGCTTCTCGCCGATCTGATTGCGCTTCATCCGCTGCGCCTCGGCTTCGCGATGCTTGCGGATGTCTCCTTCGATCGTCTCGCGCATCTGCGCGACCGTCTCCCAGCCGCCGACCGACTGCGCGAACTCGTCGTTGACGTCCGGCTTCTCCTGCACGCGGATCTCTTTCAGCGTCACGTCGTGATGCACGGTCTTGCCGCGCCACGCTTCCTGATTCGCGTCTTCGCCGTAGGCCTTGTCGAACGACGTCGTGTCGCCGGCCTTCTTGCCGCGGAGCGCTTCGTGCAGCTCCGGCATCGGCGTGTCCTCGCCCATCTTGAAATGGCCGGAGTCGGTCTTCGCCTCGATGCCTTCGCCGCTGGAGGCGATGTCGATCACCGCGAAGTCGCCGTCGTCGAGTCCGCGCTCGCTCTCGACGCGGTACGCGCTGGCCTGATCGCGCAAACGCTCGATCATCGCGTCGACGTCCGTCTCGGTGACCTCGATCTTCGGGTCCTCGACCTCGAGGCCGCGGTACTCGCCGAGCTCGATGTGCGGCTTCACTTCGAAGACGGCCTTGAACTTCATCGGCGCGCCTTCGATGAACGGATCGAGATGCTCGAGGCGCGGCTCGCCGACCGGCTCGAGGCCTTTCTCTTTCATCGCCTCGCGGAAGCTCTGGCTGAGGACGCGGCTGACGACTTCTTCCTGGATCTCCTTCGCGAAACGCGTGCGGACCACGCTCGCCGGGATCTTTCCGGGCCGGAAGCCCGGGACCTTGGCGTGGCGGCCGAATTCGTTCGTGACGCGGTCGGCCTCGCGGCTCAGCAGCGCGGCCGGGATCTCGACTTCGACAGTCTTCTGGACGGGAGAGAGGTCTTCGAAATTCAGAACGGTCATATGTCTTGAGTGCTGAGTGCTGAGTGCTGAGTGCGGGGGGGCGCAGCACCCAGCACTCAGCACCCAGCACTTCGGATCATGGTGCGAAAGGTGGGACTCGAACCCACACGGCTTTGGGCCACTGGATCCTAAGTCCAGCGCGTCTGCCAATTCCGCCACTTTCGCAAAAACAGGAGGGCGGGCCAGAAGCCCGCCCTCGATTCTATTCGGTTTGGTGCCCCCACTAGGACTCGAACCTAGAACCAACAGATTAAGAGTCTGCTGCTCTACCAATTGAGCTATGGAGGCTCAGGGCTCCGTACAACAAACGGAGGCGCACGGTATTTCCGTTTGGAACGCCTGTCAAGCCTGCGCGGGAGAGGGTTCGTCGCCGATCAAAACGGCCGCGCGGCGAAGGTATCCCCAGCCCGAGTAGAGCGTCAACAGCATCGACAATTGGAAGAGCAATTCCGCGAACTGGAGGAGGTTCGGAAGGAACGCGTTCACCGCGATCGTAGTCGCCAGCGTCACTGCCTGCAGCAACGTCGACGCCTTCCCGGCGGTGGTCGGCGGGAAGCGGGTGATGTGCACGCGCGTGTACATCAGATACGCGAACACCGCGATCATGAAGTCGCGGATGAACACCGTGAACATGAGCCACCCCGGGAACGACAGCCGCGGCATGTTGTCGCCGAAGGTGTAGTACACGAACCCGCAGACCATCAGCGTCTTGTCCGCCACCGGATCGAGAAACGCGCCGAGCCGCGACCTCACGTTCCACCGCCGCGCGATCAGCCCGTCGAGGAAGTCCGTGACGGCCGCGGACACGAAGATCACGAACGCGGTCACGAACATCCCCCGCAACGACGCGACGAGGAAACACGGCACGAGGAGGAGCCGCGCGAAGGTGAGGATGTTGGGGATGTGTTTCATGTGCTGGATGCTGGGTGCTGAGTGCTGAGTGGGCGGGCGTGACCCAGCACTCAGCACCCAGCACTCAGCACTACGTTGCTTCTTCCTTGAACTGCTCGATCGCCGACTTCTTCAGATAGATCGTCTTCCCCTCCGAGAGCAGGAGGTTCTGGCGCATCAGATCGTGAATGAGACGGGAGACGGTCTCGCGCGAGGTACCGATCATGTTGGCCATGGCCTGATGCGTCGGGCGCGTCACCGCGATGTAGCCGTTGTCCAGCACTTTGCCCTGGTCGCGCGCGAGGTCGAGGAAGAAACGCGCCAGGCGGCCGTAAACGTCCATCGTCGCGAGCGACTCGATGCGGCTCGACGCGCTGCGCAAACGGCGCGAGAGCTCCGCCAGCACCTTTCGCGTCAACGGGAAGTTCTCTGCGAGGATCTGGAGAAAGTCGTTCCGCCAGATCGTGACCAGCTCGAGAGGCTCGGTGGCCACGACCGTCGCCGAGCGCGGCTCGTCGTCGAGCAGCGCCATCTCCCCGAAGAAGTCTCCCGGGCCGAGGAGCTTGAGGATGATCTCCTTCCCCTCGGGGGAGATCATCGTCACCTTCACCTGACCCTCGCGGATCAGGCAGAAGATGTCGCCGCTCTCGTCGGCATAGAAGACGACGTCGTCCTTCGCATACCGGCGGCTCTTGGCGACGGTGGCGATGGCCGCGAGCTCGCGGTCGTCGAGATCGGCGAAGAGGGGAAACTTCCGGAAGAAGGAGGTCTGCATCAGGCGGACGGAATTGTACTCAGTTTATCCCGCGCGAAGACGCGGGATCTCCGGTTATCCCGCGCGAGCGGTACCCACAAGCGCGGTCCGAGCGGTGCCACCAAAGATCCCGCGTCTACGCGCGGGATAAACTGGAGAACGAACAACATGGCGATCAAGCGGATCATCCCCGTCTCGTCCGGAAAAGGCGGCGTCGGCAAGACCACGTTCGCCATCAACTTCGCACTGGCCCTCTCGCGTCACGGGCGAACGATTCTCGTCGACCTCGACACGGGCACCTCGGCGATCCGCAACGCCATCGACGTCCCGATCGACAAAGACCTCTACCACTTCTTCCGAAGAAACGAGCCGCTTGCGCACTGCGTCAGCGGTCTCGACGATCGTCTCGATCCGGACAAACGCTTCCGCGACTTCGGCTTCATCGCAGGTCCGCTGCACCTCATCGAAGAGATCACGAACTTCGGCGCGGCATACAAGGCGCGGATCATCGAGGCGATCAACACGCTCCCCGCGGACTACGTGGTCCTCGACATGCGCGCCGGTCTCGACGCGAACGTGATCGATTTCCTACCGTTCTCGAACTCCGGGATCCTCGTCTTCACGCCGCACCTGCCGAGCGCCACGCTCGCCGCGTCGGACATCGTGAAGGCGATCCTCTTCCGCAAGCTGCGCCTGATCTTCAGGAAGGAGTCGCCGTTCTTCGAGACGGTCCCCGACAGCACGTTCTCGTTCAAGCTGATCAACGATCTGATCGACCGCGTCGAGGACGTGTACGACTCGTCGGTGCAGAACCTCGACGCGTTCGCGCTGGATCTCGCCGAGAACCTCGGCGATCACGCAATCACGCGCACGGTGCAGACGACGATCGACGAGTTCCGCGTGCACTACGTGCTGAATCTGTTCAACGGCGTCGATGACTCGTTCAACACGGCGGTGAAGCCGTTCCTCGACAATCTCACCAGCAACGTCTCCGCGCGCTGCGGCGTGACGAATCTCGGTTGGATCACGCGCAGCGACGCGATCCATCAGGCGAACTGCAATCGCATTCCGGCGCTGTTGCTCCCGCACCGAGAGAGGAAGAAAAAGCCGGCGGAGATGGACATCCGGGCGATGGTGGGCCTCGATCCACCCAGACGATCGGGGGTCGGGCTTCCGGCCCGGCGCCGGGCTGGAAGCCCGGGCCCCCTCAGCGACGACCCGCTGGCGCGCCAACTGGAGACGCTCAAGTCGATGTTCGACCAGAAGAAGGACGACGACTACTACGCGAACTTCGACTACGTCACACAACGGACACTTTTCACGATGAAGACCCGCCGGCAGAGTGAGCTGGGCGATGTTCGCGTTTACACTCCCGCGGAAATGCTTGCTTCGCTCTTCGCGAAGAGCAACATCCCCAGCACGATCGATTGGAGCGAATTGGAATGAAGTTGGTCGCCACCTGCCTGCTGTTCGCCACGGTTACAGCCTCCGCCCAGGACCTCACCACCGTTTCTCGCATCCGCAACGAAGGGTTCCGCAACTCCAAAGTGATGGACTACGCCGAGGCGATCACGGATCGCATCGGTCCCCGCCTCACCGGCTCGCCGAACATGAAGAAAGCGAACGAGTGGACGCGCGACGAGCTGACGAAGATCGGCCTCGTCAACGCGCATCTCGAGCCCTTCAAGTTCGGCCGCGGCTGGACCTCGGACTATTGCTCGGTGCGCATGCTCGCTCCGGATTTGCAACAGCTCTACGCGCTGCCGATGGCGTGGTCGCCCGCGACGGCCGGCACGATCCGCGGCAAGGTCACCAAGGTGAAGCTCGAGGCGAAGGAAGACCTCGAGAAGAACAAAGGCAAGCTCGCCGGCGCGATCGTCATGATCGCCGAGCCGAAGGAGATGAAGCCGCAGGAGAAGGCGGCCCTCGATCGCTACGACGACGACGAGCTCACGAAGCTCGCGGGGTACGAGATTCCCGCCGCGCGCGACGAAGCGCGTCGCGGCGAGTTCATGAAGCGCCGCGAGTTCCGCAAGCAGCTGGCGCAGTTCGCCATCGACGAGAAAATCGCCGCAATCGTGGCGCCGGGCAACGGCGAGGGCGGCGTGTTCCGCGTGCAGGGCGGCGGAACGTGGCGCGATGACGAGCCGGTGGGCGTCCCAGCGGTCGGCCTCGCTCCCGAGCACTACGCGCGCATCGCGCGCCTCATCGACGACAAGACGGAAGTCCAGCTCGAGATCGACGTCCGCGCGCAATATCACGAGCAGGACCTCAACTCGTACAACACCGTCGCGGACATCGCGGGCTCGGACAGGAACGGCGAGGTCGTGATGATGGGCGCACACCTCGACTCGTGGCACACCGGCACGGGCGCGACGGACAACGCGGCCGGCGTGGTGGTGATGATGGAGGCCGCGCGCATCCTGAAGTCCCTCGGCGTCACGCCGAAACGCACGATCCGCATCGCGCTCTGGGCCGGCGAGGAGCAGGGCCTCCTCGGCTCGCGCGCGTACGTCGAGCAGCACTTCGCGAAGCGCGAGGACCCGAAGGACCCCGAGCAGGCGAAGCTCCCGGCGTTTGCACGCACGGACAAGGGCGAGCTGGTGAAGAAGCCCGACTACGCGAAGCTCTCCGCGTACTTCAACGTCGACAACGGTACCGGCAAGATCCGCGGGATTTACGCGCAGGAGAACGCCGCGGTCGTGCCGACGTTCACCGCCTGGCTCACGCCGCTGCACGACCTCGGCGCAACGACCGTGACGATGCGCAACACGATGAGCACCGACCACGTCCCGTTCGACGAAGCGGGACTCCCCGGTTTCCAGTTCATTCAGGACTCGGTGGAGTACTCGACGCGCACCCACCACACGAACTGGGATACGTATGAACGCCTCCAGCGCGACGACCTGATGCAGGCCGCGGTGGTGGTGGCAACATTCGTGTGGGAAGCGGCGAACCGCGATCAGTTGATGCCGCGGAAACCGATGTAGGAAGAGGGGGTGCAGGCTTCCAGCCTGCACAAAGGCGCGGGCTGGAAGCCCGCGCCCCCCCATCACCAGAACAAACGCGCCCGCGTCACCGTCCACGCGATCCGCAACGTGTCCTTCAGCGGCTTGTAGTGGCTCGTCGACAACCCATCCACGAACCCGAGCTCGATGGGGATCGTCACGATGCGAAAGCCGCGGCGTCCGGCGCGTACGATCACCTCGCTCTCCAGGTCGAAGCCGTCGGTGCGGAGCCGGAACGCGCGAATGAGCTTCGCGGAGTAGAAGCGGAAGCCGCTCTGCGAGTCGGTGATCGGCACGCCGGAACACTTGGCGATGCACCACGCCGAGAACCGGTTCGCGTTGCGGCGGCGCGGCAGCATCTCTCCGAACAGATGCGCGCGTCCGCCGATGATGAGGTCCGCTTCGCCTTTCTCGCGCTCGCGGAGAAACTTCGGAATCTCGCTCGGAAGATGCTGACCGTCCGCATCGAGTGTGACCACGCCGTCGTAGCCGTTCTCCAGCGCCCATGCGAATCCGGTCTTCAGCGCGCCGCCCTTGCCGCGATTCGCGTCATGCCGCAGCACGATCGCTCCCGCGGCGCGCGCGACGTCGCCGGTGCGGTCGCTCGACCCGTCGTCGATGACGACGACCGGCTCGATCTGCTTGCGCGCTTCTTCGACGACGCGCTGCAGCGTGCGCTCCGCGTTCAGCGCGGGGATGATCGTGACGATCAAGCGGCCTCCCGCGAAAGCACCGCGCACACGATTCCGCCGCCGGCGGAGATGGAGTTGACGAGCACGTTGCGATAGCGTCCTTCGTCGAGCGCCACCAGCGCCGCGACGATCTGCAGCGCGCCGCCCGCGGCGTACTCGCCGAAGATGTGCTTCGTCCGAACGATGTCGGCGCGAGGAAACATCAGCAGCGCTTCCTTCTCCGTGTCATCGCCGCGCAGCGAGCCGTTCAACGAAACGTAAATTGCCTCGATCGCATCGATCGCCCCAAGGCCCGCATCTTCGAGCGCCGCGTGCATGGCCCTCACGATCACGCTGGGATCGCTTCCATAGTTCGAGATCGTTGCCGTCGTGTCGCGCGCGATGCCGAAGCCCGCGAGCCAGCCGTACGGTTTCCGCGTGCCCGCGCCGGCGACGAGCACGGCGCCGCCCTCGCCGAGGGTGATGCCGGGATGACCGTCATGCGCGAGCGCGCCGATGCGGTCGAGGACGCTGAACAGCATCTCGTTCGCCTCCTCCACGCCGCCGATGAGCGCCGCGCCCGCGCTTCCCTTCGCGAGCTGCGTCGCCGCGTACATGGCGGCAGCCAACGCTGACGACTCGCGTTGCGTGATCGTCACGTTGAAGCCGCGCAATCCCCACTCGATCGCGATGTGACTCCCCGGCGCGTTCGCGACGGATTCCGCGAAAAGCTGCGGAGGCGCGAGCGCCGCACCTTTCTCGACGTACTCCTGCATGTACTCGACCGAGGTCTGCACCGGACCGAATGCGGTGCCGATCGCGACGCCGGTCTCCGGCTCCAGCGCGCCGCCGCAATCGTCGATGGCGAGTTTCGCCGCGGCGACCCCGAGGCGCGACAGCGCGTTCATCCGCCGCATCTTCATCACCGGGATGAAATCCTTCGGCTTGAAGTCGCGCACGAGCGCCGCCTTGTGCGCGGAGAGCCCGCTCGTGTCCCAGCGGTCGACGTCCGCCACCGCGCTCGCTCCGCTCGCCAGCAATGCGCGGAACGCCTCGATGCCGATCGCGCCGGGTGCGATGACGCCGATGCCGGTGATGGGGATGCGCATGTCTCTGGGTAGCTCTTAGCTGTTAGCTCTTAGCTCTTAGCTCCGGCTTAACAACGCGCGCGCATCCTAGCATCGGGCCGTCGCTCCTAAGAGCTAAGAGCTAAGAGCTAACAGCTAAGAGCTGACTCTCCGGAACAACAACGACACGTTCGATCCCCCAAACCCGAACGTATTCGACAAAACGTTCGCGAGCTCCATGGGCCGCGGCGTATCCGGAATGTAGTCGAGCGGACACTCCGCTGCGCGTTCGCGCAGGCGCAAAGTCGGCGGCGCGATCTGATTCTGCAGCGCGAGCACGGTAACCACCGCTTCCACCGCACCCGAGGCGCCGAGCGTGTGGCCGAAGTACGACTTGCTCGACGACACCGGCACCTCGGTACCGAGCGTCGCGATGATCGCGCGCGATTCCGCGGAGTCGTTGAGCGTCGTGCCAGTGCCGTGGGCGTTCACGTAATCGACCGACGCCGGCGTGAGCCGCCCTTCCGACAACGCTCCGCGCATCGCGGCCTCGGCGCCACGTCCGTCTTCGGCGGGCGCGGTCGGATGATGCGCGTCGCACGACGCGCCGTAGCCGCAGAGCTCGGCCAGGATCGTTGCGCCGCGCGCGACGGCGTCGTCCCAACGCTCGAGCACGAGATAGCCCGCGCCTTCCCCGAGGGTGATGCCTTTGCGGTTCGCGTCGAACGGCGAGCACGGCTCGGGATCGACCGCCTGCAGCACGTTGAAGCCGCTGTACGTCAGGCGGCACAGCGCATCGCTGCCGCCGGCGATCGCAACGTCCGCGTGGTGCGAGCGGAGGTAATCCGCGGCCATGCCGATCGCCGCGCCGGCGGACGCGCACGCGGTCGCGTTCGAGATCACGCCGCCGCCGAGGTTGAACACGCTCGCGACCGCGTCCGAGGGACCGGAGGTCGGCTGCTGCAGTACGCGCGACGCGGGTGCGCGGCGGCGTCCGCGCGCGATGCGGCGAAAGTAGTAATCCTCCCCTTCGAGGAGACCGCCGGTGCTCGTGCCCGTCGAGACGATCGCGCGCTCGCGCGGAATGTCGCCCGCCTGCGCAATCGCTTCCTTCGCCGCAATCACCGCGAGCAGATCCGTGCGCGAAAGGCGCTTGGTCTTGGGCAGCTCGATGTCCACCTCGGCCGCGAGATCCGTGGGAAACGTCTCGCCCGCGAAGCGCGTCAGCTTCGCGATCCCCGCCCGCGACTCGACGATCGCCCGCCACACCTCGGCCTTGTCTCGTCCGATCGAGCAGACGATGCCGGCACCGGTGACGGCGATCCGCGTGTTGAGATCAGGGATTCGCATGCGCGGAAAGATAGAACCTGCCGCGCACAGCTTCTACTCCGTCGACGCGGCCGACGCCGCTGAAGCGAAACGTTCCGCCGAACTCCGCCTCCAGCGTGACGACACACTTCACGACGTCTCCCGGCTCGACCTGACGCAGCAGCTCGCAGCGATCGATTCCCGTGAAGAATCCCTGCTCGCGAAACACCAGACCTCCCGCGAATTGCGCCATCGCCTCGACCGTCATCACACCTGTCGGCAAGATGTCATTCGCCGTGACGAGGTACGTGCCTTCGATGGTCTTGTCGTCGATGCGCCGCGCGGCACTCGCGGCGCGAAATGGGATCTGGTGAGGGAGATTGGCCAGCCAGTTCAAGTTACGCCTGCGGTTGTTCCTGATCCAGCTTCGCGCCCACGTAGTCCGCGAGCGTGGAGATCGAGCGGAACGACTCGCGCGCGGAGGTCTCGTTCTTCACCTTGATGCCGAACTCGCTCTCGAGCATCACCACGATCTCCAGCGCGTCGATCGAGTCGAGGCCGAGGCCGCCGGCGAAGAGAGGCTCGTCGTCCGGAATGTCGTCCGGCGTCATGTCTTCGAACTTCAGCCGCTCGATGAGCAGCTCCTTGAGTTTTCGTTTGAGGTCAGCGGTCATGGTTTTGTTATTCTGCCCCAAAGTCCAATGTTCCAACGATTTGTCTCTCTGGTAGTGGACGCACCGGACGCCGCCGCGCTCATCGACGGCCAGACCGGCGCGGTGACGACGCGCGAGGCGCTGCTCGCCCGCGCGGACGAGGTCGCATCTCGGTTCGCGGACTTAGGTTTGCGCGCGCGCGACGCGATCGCCCTCCAACTCCCGAACTCGGTCGAGCTCGTGGCGGCATTCCTCGCCGCGGTGAAGCTCGATCTCGTCGTGTTCCCGATCGATCGCGATGCGACCGAGAGTGAGGTCGCGAAGATCGTCGACCACTTCGGGATTGGACGGGCTGAAGCCCGTCTTAGGTTGCCTCCCGGCACGCGGCTGGTGAAGCTCACGTCCGGCTCGACGGGCCTGCCGAAAGGCATCGTCACGACCGACGCCAACCTGCTCGCTGACTGCGCAAACATCTGCGCCTCGATGGGCATCGGCCCCGACGACATCAACCTCGGCGCGATCCCGTTCTCGCACTCTTACGGCTTCTCGAACCTGGTGATGCCGCTGATCGCGCAGGGGACGGCGATCGTGGTCTCGAACGACTACCTCCCGCAGTCGCTCCTCGAACTGGCGAACGCGCATCGCTGCACCGTCGCGCCTCTCATCCCAATGGTGTTCGAGCACCTCACAGTCGCGGCGCACGGCTCGTTCGAGACCATCCGCACGTTCATCTCCGCGGGCGCGCCGCTGCCGGCGTCGACGTCACGAAAATTTCGGGATCGCTTCGGCATCGACGTGCACTCGTTCTACGGCTGCAGCGAATGCGGAGGAATCACGTACGACCGCCGCGGCGCCGCCGTGGAACGCGGCACGGTCGGTTCCGCGCTCGACGGCGTGACGCTCACGACCGACGCGAAGCGGCTGTCCGTCCGCAGCGCCTCCGTCGCGGCCGGCTATCTCCTCGACGCAAACACGTTTCAGCCCTTCGCCGACGGCATGTTCGTCACCGACGATCTCGTCGAAGAGCGCGACAGCGAGATCGCCCTCATCGGCCGCGCCAGCGACCTGATCAACACCGCGGGCAAGAAAGTGAATCCGCGCGAAGTCGAAGCCGTGATCCTGCAGATCGACGGCGTGCACGAGGCGAAGGTCTATGGCGAAGCCGCCGGCGCGCGCGGCGAAGTCGTGGCCGCCGCGATCGTCGCAACACCGGACGTCACGCGCGAGCTCGTACGCGAGTACTGCCGCGCGCGGCTCTCCCTGCACAAGGTGCCCCGTATCGTGAAGCTCATCGACGCGATGCCGGTAGACGAGCGGGGCAAGGTAAAACGCGCGGCATTGGTAGCATTATGACCATTCACGAATAGGACAAATAGGACGTATGGGACGAATAGGACGTATAGGTCCTATTCGTCCTATTGCCGAGGCCCAACATCAACCGCCGTCCGCCCCACCTCAACCGGCGCCACACGCCGTAACCACAACGCCCCCAATTCCGCGCGGATCCACAATCTCAACCCGCGCAGCACCATGTGCACCGGCGCGAATCCCAGATTGAAATACGCGACGATCCGGCGTCCGTCGTTGAACAGACCCGCCCGTCCGGCGGCGCGGCGCTTTTCCGCGATCGCCTTGAAGCGGCGGTTGTACATCTGCATCAGGTGATAGCTGATGAACGCCGGCTTCGGTCCGAGGACCGGCATCCAGTCGAAGCGCTTCAGGATCTTGTACGCGGGGAGCACGACGAAGATGTAGTACTGCGCGGTGTCGATGAGCATGGCCGCACTGAGTAGGTCGGACTCGCCCATGTAGTAGTACTTGTCCTTGAACGCCGCGCGGAAGAAGCGCCAGTAGGAGCGGACGAAGATCTCGTTGTGCTCGGCGATGCGCGCGTCGAGCGGCTCGCCCATCAAATCCTTCTTGATCATCTCCACCGTCGCCTCGGCCGTGAACGACGCGTGATCGAGTCCCGGCGAGTAGTACGGATCGAGAAACGCCGCCGCGTCGCCGAGGAGCGACCAGCCGCGGCCCATGTACTGCTTCGTCGCGTACGGCAGGTGCGAGTAGAACCGCAGGTCCTCGAGCCGCGGCTCCGCGCCTTCGAGCAGCTCCGCCAGCGCGGGGATCGCCTTCAGGAACGCGATGAAATCCTCGGTGCGGTTCTTCGAGTGATGCAACTCGACCAGCCGCTTGTCGAAGACCACGCCGATGCTTGTCTCGCCGTTGCCGAGCGGGATGACCCAGATCCAGTAGCCGTAGCCGGTGTAGTGATTCGTGCCCAGGCGCCGCGAACCGACGTTGCTCGCCGCGAAGCCGTTGCGCGCCGCGATGTCGTCGATGTGCCGGACATTCTTCCAACGACACCAGATCGCGGCTGTGGGGTGCTCGTCGTTGCGCTCGATGAGATTGAGCTTGCGGCCTAGGAAATTCGCGCGGCCGGTGGCGTCGAGGAGCCAGCGGCAACGGATCTCTCGTTCGCCCACGGTCACCTTGTGATCGAAGTCCCCAATCACGACATCCGTCACCCGCGCGCCACGCCACAGCTCCGCACCCTCGGCCACGGCGGTCGCGAGCAGGTGTTCGTCGAGCGCGTCGCGGCGGAGCTGAAACGCGGGAATGGTGCTGCGGATGGCGCCTCCAGTCTCGCTCGCGTTCGCATGGCCGGTCACCTTCTCGTTCGAGAACCAGTAGCGCAGCCCTTCTTTCGGAAGCTGCTCGTTCTCGAGGTGCTGCCACATCGCCAGCCGGCGCGTGAGGAACATCGCCGACATCTCCGTCGTCGCCTCCCCCACCTTTTCGTCGAAGCGCTCCGCCTTCTCGACGATGAGCACGCTCAGCTCGGGCCGCTCGCGGCGCAGCAGGATCGCGGCCGAGGCGCCACTGAAGGCGCCGCCGAGGACCACGACATCGTATCGATCTTGCACTGGCTGCATTATGATCGCGCGCCCCGCGTGGCAGACGATTCAAGGAGCTCTCGTTGGAAACCCTTCGCGACTGGTTTCATTTCCTGACTGACGTCCGCGGCCTCGTGCAGGCCGGCGGCTACGTTGCCCTCGCCATCATCGTCTTCACCGAGACCGGCCTGATGATCGGCTTTTTCCTGCCCGGCGACTCGCTGCTCGTCACCGCGGGACTGTTCGCCGCAAAGGGCGACCTCAACATCGTCTTCCTCAACGTGCTGCTGATGGCTTGCGCCATCGCCGGCGACGCCACCGGCTACTACATCGGCAAGAAGCTTGGCCCCGCGCTCTTCCGCAAGGAAGACTCGCTGCTCTTCAAGAAGAAGCACCTCCTCGCCACGCACGACTTCTACGAGCGCCACGGCGGCAAGACGATCATCATCGCCCGCTTCGTGCCGATCATCCGCACGTTCGCGCCGGTCGTCGCCGGCATGGCCGGCATGAGCTACCGCCGCTTCGCGATGTTCAACGTCATCGGCGGCATCGGCTGGGTGTTCTCGATGACGATGCTCGGCTACCTGCTCGTGACGTGGTTCCCGGCGACGGAGAAACACATCGAGAAGGTGATCATCATCGTGATCTTCCTCTCGCTCCTCCCGGGCATCATCGAGACGCTGCGCATGCGCGCACGCGCTAAGCGCAATCAGTCCGCGTCGTAGAGCGCTGACAGGCGAATCGATCCCCAGCGGTGCCGCATTACGAACGCGGCCTCGCCGAAGGCGCTCGTGTTTCGGATTTCCGGGCCGCTCGCGGGCCGGAAGATCGCTCCGCGATAGCCGGCGCCGAACTCGATGCGCGCGCGGAACGGACGAATGACGTCGTCCGAATACGAGTGGAAGTCGTGCGTGAGGCCGATCCGCGCCGCGCCGTTGAGGAATTCGAGCTCCGTCTCGTCGGTGCGCGCTACGTCGCCGCCGACGCGGAGAAACACGGAGTTGCGGCGCGTGAGCGGACGATGGCCCGCGGCGTCGAGCGCAAATCCGAACGCGGTGCTCTCGGTCTCGGTCGCCACGACGTCCTTGAGCACGGTGTCGTAGGCCTCGGTCACGGTCTCGAGAGACGACCAGCGCGGGCCGAACGAGAGCTGCACGCCGCGTGTGGTGAAAATCGGGTCGTCGTGGGTCTCGTACCACCAGCGCAGTTCCGCGAACTGGGTGCGGTCGCGGTCCGTCAGCGTGCGGTTGTCGTCCAGGTCGGCATCGTCGTCGTCATCGGCATCGTCGTCGCCATTGACGTCGAAATCGCGCGGAATGCGCTGCTTGAATCGCGACGCCGTGAGCGTGAGCGTCTGGCGCTGCGTCAGCGGATAGCCGAGGGCGAGGACGGGAGTGGGATCGTAATAGAACGGCTCGCCCTTGAAGCGCTGCGAGACCGCGAGGCTCGCGAACCCGCCGGTGCCGTAGATGTCGTACGCTCGGTACGCGAAACCGGCAAGGAATCCGTCGTCGCCTTCTGCTTTCTGGACCGCGCCCTCGACCACGCCGAGGTTGTCGAGGAGCCAGCGGCCGCCGAGGAGCGCGTCGCCGGTGGTCTCGGAGTCGCCGTCGCTGACCCGCTGGCTGGCGACGTTGATGCCGTAGTAGATCGCGGTCGTGTCGAGGATGCGGATGACCAGGGTCGAGCCGCCGCCGGTCACGCCCGGCTCGACGCGATAGACGGCGTCGGTGACGAACGGGAGGCGCCGGATGCGATACACGGCCTGGCGGAAGTCTTCGTCGGTGTAGCTCTTCTCTTCATCGAGGCGCGTTTCGGCGCGGATGATGTCGACGTCGATGTTCGAGCCCTCGACGACGACGCGCTCGAGACGATAGCGCGTCTCCTGCGCAAACGAGGAGACGGCGGCCAGAAAGAGGCAGACGGAGAGGACGATGGATCTCATGCGCGGCGCATCTTAGTTCAGGAGTGCGGCGGCGAAGCCACCGCCTGGTATACGGGGATGCCGCTGTACAAGTTCCGTTACGCCGTTCTTCCCCGCAATTCCCCGACCGCCTGCTCCGCCTGCCAGAGGTGGCGGCGCTCGTGCGCGGCGATGATCCGGAATGCGGAGTAGAGGTTGTAACGCACGCGCCGGTCGAACGGCGAGACGATCTTCGCGCCGACGTCGACCTCGCGCGCGTCGCGCAGCAAGTCGATCAGCTTTTCCTGCAGCGTCACGAACTCGCCGAAGGCCTCCGTCCTCGCGCGCGTCGACTTCGGGACGAACGGCGCGGTGGTGGTCATCCGCCTCCGGATGGGCGGCTCGAGGAACCACGCCAGCACGCGGCCGATGACGTCCATCTTCGGCTTGCGTTTCTTTTTCCGGTTGCGCGCGCCGTCGATCGCTGTTTTGAGGACGGGCAGGAACATCTCGGTGGAGATGCTGAGGTGCGCGAGGCACTCGGCGGCGGACCAGCTCATCGGCTTCGGCCGCACGGTGAAGAGACGGCCGTCGGTGGACTGCACGAGCGTCCATGCACGTCGGGTGGCTTCGTTCAGTTCTTTTTCGACGGCTTCGAGTGGATCCACGCTAGTCCTTCTTCAGCATCGCCTCGCCGAGCTCGCGCGACCGGCGGGTCGCGGCTTCGACGGCGTTCATCAGCGTCGTCCGCACGCCTCCGGCTTCGAGAGTGTGCAGACCGGTGATGGCCGTGCCGCCCGGGGACGTGACCATGTCCTTCAAACAGCCGGGATGCTCGTTGGTTTCGAGGAGCAGTTTCGCAGATCCAAGGACGGTCTGCGCGGCGAGGAGCTGCGCGGTGCGGCGGGAGAGGCCGACTTTCACGCCGGCGTCGCTGAGCGCTTCGAGGATGAGAAAGACGTATGCGGGACCGGAGCCGGAGAGGCCGGTGACCGCATCGAGCGCGGACTCATCGAGGAGGACGGTGAGGCCGATGGCGTCGAAGATGCGCTTCGCCGCGGCGAGATCGGATTCGCTCGCGTGTTCGCCTCCCGCGATCGCGGTCGCCGCGGCATCGACCAGCGCGGGCGTGTTCGGCATCGCGCGGATGACGCGCGTGCCGCTCGCGAGCCGGGTCTGGATCGTCGCGACGGGCACGCCGGCCGCGATCGAGATGACGAGCGCCTCGCTCGCGATGGCGTCGCCGACCTCGTCGAGCACGCGGCTGAGGATCTGCGGCTTGACCGAGAGCACGACGATCTCCGCCCTCGCGGGGACTTTGTTGTCGGTGGTCGCGCGAATGCCGTACGCGGTCTCGAGCTCCCGCATGCGTTCTTCACGCGGCCCGGACGCGGAGATCTGGTCGGGCGTGAAGTCGTTCCCGCGGAGCAAACCGCGGATCATGGCCTCGGCCATGTTGCCCGCGCCAATGAATCCAATCGTCGTCACGCGGCGGGATTGTAGTGGAGGCCGGGCTTCCAGCCCGGCTTCATCACCGCCGCCGGAAGCGGATCGTGACGCGGTTCTCGCCGGTGAGCACGTTTAGCGTCGCCGGAGCGGTAGCCGTCGACACACTGACCATCAGCGCGTCGGCCTCGTCTTCGGAGCGATAGGGCCACAGCTCGTACGTTCCGCGCGGAATCGCGGCAAGACGCGCGCGGCCGTCCTCGCCCGTGCGGAAACGCAACGTCTCCTTCGGGAGGAGCTCCCCGTTGTAGCGAACGAGCAATCCCACGTGCGGCAACGGAGCTCCATCGGTGGTGAGCGTCGCGACTTCCAGCGCTCCCGCGGCGGCGGGAACGTCCACGCGCACGTCCTTCTCGGCGGGCGCGATCCTGCGGATTCCAAACGCGCCATCGTTCGCGATCACGTACACCGTCGCGCTGCCGGCGGGCGTCGGCAGGACCGCTCGTCCCTTCGCATCAGCTTCGGAGAGAGCGCGGACGATCCCGTCGCTCGCGCAGATCACGCGCGCGCCGGCGAGCGGCTGTCCTGCCGCGTCGAATGCGCGCACCGTTCGCGGCATCCCGCGCTCGACGATGATCCGGACTTCGCGCGAGCGATCGCTTTCGAGCAAGGCGAACGAGATCGGATCCGGACGCAGGAAGCCAACGGCATTCACGCGCAGCGTGTGGGCTCCGACGACGACGCCGGAGATCCGGAATCGCCCGGCATCGTCGGTCGTGGCGCGCCGGGTCGTGGCGCCGGTCGGGAGCGTGGTCCGCAACAACACCAACGCGCCGCGAACGGGCTCTCCGGAGAGCTCCGCCACCGTGCCCGTCACGGCGCGGCCATCCGCAGTCGCCAACACGGTCGAGAGAATCAGAGTGAGCAACATGGCAGGCGTTCCTCCGGACACTCATTCGACGTGCAACGGAACAACCTCGGCGGTCTCGACCGCCCCATCCTTCACTTCGATCTGCCGTCCGGCGGGTGTGACCACTTCCACCGATGCGATCGTCCATTCGGCGGCGATCGCGGGCTCCTGCGGCTCGCTGCTGCGGCCGTTACACCCCCAGTACTCCTGGCAGTAGTCGATGTACTGCAAGCACCACGTTCCCGAGCCCGGGTTGTAGTAACACACGCCGCTTCCGCCACAACTCTCACAGAATTGCGCGGAAACGGACGTGGCCATCGCCAGAACGGCGACGGTCATCAAAACAATGCGAACACGGCTCATCAACGCACCTCCCGGTTTCAGTTTCGGCGGAACGCCTGCCTTACTGCAAGATGGATGTGCGCATAGCCGTAGAGTGTGATCTACGTCACATTTCGGGCGATCCGGGATCCGGGGTGCGGGCTTTCAGCCCGCACCTGAAGCGAAGGCGGGCTGGAAGCCCGCCCCCCCATCGTCAATTCCCCGGTTGGGCGCCGAGTTGCGCGGCGAGGTAGGTCGAGTCGTTGGTGACGTTGTCCGTGAGCGTGGCGTATGCGCCGATCTGCTGACCTTCGACGATCTCCACGATCACCATCGCCGCGGGCGGCGGCGTGAGACCCCGCGCGCCGAAGATGTCGTTGATCTGCATCCCGCCGCGCGCCGGGATCTGCACCGAAAACGTGTCCACCACGCGGCGTCTGTCGTCGACGATGGTGACGTTCACCCTCGGATTACTTTGCGTGGCGTCGGACAGATCGACCAGCCCGACGTTGGTCCGGAACCCGGTGCCCCCGCTGATGCCGAGGATCTCCAGGCGGTCGCCGAAGGTGCCGATCTGGAAGCTGTTCAGCGGCGGAACGAGACAGCCGTACGTCGCGCCGCTCGGATCGACCGTGTAGGTGCGCGAGGTCACGCGCACGCCTTCGACCGGCTGCCAGTCGATGGTCGAATACCTCAGCCGCGCGATGCCTTCCATCCCGAACAGCGTCTTCAACGCGTCCGGCACGACGCGACTCTCATTCGGCAGAAGCGTGAAGGTGACGATCTTCTGCGTGTTCGAGTCCCACATCTTCGCCGCCAGTTGCACCGTGCGCGTGAAGTTCGCGGGGTTGTAGAGATAGACGTCGGAGCGGAACTTCGATCCGTTCGCGCCGTCGAGATGTCCGATCGCCGGAATCGCGCGGACCACCGAGGCCGGGAGGTCGGGCGGGAAGTACGTCGGATCGTTCGTTCGATTGTCGATCGCAACGACCGTGGCGATCGCGGTGCCGCGCGTCGGCTCGATCAACAATCCGCCTCCGGAGCTCTGGAGGAAACCGGCCGCGGGACCGACGCCGCTGAGTTGCACGGTCGTGTCCGCCGGCGTCTCGAGTGCGACGTCGCCCGAGCCCGCAAATCCGGTCACGCCCGACGCCTGCAGCTTCGCGCGCGCACCGCGGCCCGACGTGTCGGTGAGCAGCAGGTTCGTGCGGAAGTGCTCACCGGGGAACGCGCCCGCGAACGAGAGCGGGAAACGCGGACCGGCCGCGTTGAAGTAATCGATGGCCTGCATCCCGAACCCGAACGTGCCGTTTCCTTTGCGGCTGTACGTGCGCGAGGTCGCGTTGATGCCGACCGCCGGCAGGAAGTGCAGCGTGCCGCCGCCGGCTTCGAGCGCGAACAACGTCTTGAGCGCGTCGGGAATCGCACGGATCTCGAACGGCTCCAGCGTGATCGTCGTGGTGGAGGTGTCGGAGATTCCCAGCGGCACGAACTGCACCTCGACTTGCTGCGGCTCGTCGAGCGGGTTGTACACCGTCAGATCGGTGAGCCAGAACGAGTCGAACGCGCCGTTGAGGCGAGCGACACCGGGGATCACCAGGCGCTGTTTGAGCGACGCGCGCACGACGCCCCATTCCTGGATCACGTCCCCGCCGCCTGCGATCGGCGGCGAAACCCGACTCACCGGCGCCTCCGTCGGCTCGAAGCCGGAGTTGAAGACGAACGGAGCTCCGCTCTCGATCTCCTCGACGTCGATGTGCACGAAGCCCTTGTTCCAGTTCTCGTTGAGATAGAGCTCCTCATACGCACGCGGCGCGGGCTGGCCGACGCGCCACACTGCCAGCGCCGGGTCGATGAACGGCCGGTTGAGCTCGACGCCGTCGCGCTCGCGATGCACCTGCACCAGCACTGAATTTCCGGACGAACCGGTGATGAGCGCCTCCACCTGCGGGCCGGTGATGTCGCTCCACATCAGCTGCAGTCCGCCCGCGAGCGTGTGCTTCGAGAGTTTCGTCGGCTGGCCGGTGTCGCGTTGAATGATCCACGCGCCTTCGTAGTCGCGAGTCGGTACGGCGAAGAAACGCATCGTGATCCCGATCTGCGGCGGTGCACCGATGGCGGGCCGCGCGGTGTTGTACGGTCCGGCGATAAATTGGAGCACGTCGTCTTTGGCTGTGAACAAGAAGCGGCCTTCGGGCCGCAGCATCTGCAGATACGCCGTTCCGTTGGAGGTAATCCAGCCCCCGAACGCACCGGTCGGATCGACGCGTGCGAGCTTCGTTGCGGGTCCGTCGATGCCGGTGATCCAGAGCGCGGTCGCGGAGTAGATGAGGAAACGGTCGCCGGCGGCGTTGCGGCCGACCACGCGGGCGTCGTTCGCCTGGTAGAGCCGTTTTGCGGTTCCATTGCTGGCGATCGCCCAGACGCCGTTGTTGCCGAGGCTGACGATGAAGGGCCATGTGTCGTTGCCCATCACGATCGGCGCGGTGAGGCCGTGCGTGAACGGCCCGCCAGTGTCGGTGTCGAGAACCTGAAGGATGTTGAACACGCCGATGCCCGTCACCACCCGCCAGTTGGTTCCGCCTTCGCTGACCGAGATGATGGGCGCCAACATCCAGGAGTTCGGCGACATCACATCCCGCCCGATCGTGAGAACCAGCGGCGTGCCGTCCGCCTTCTGATAGAGGGCGGACTGCTCGTAGACGATGCCATCCTTCGGCGCAATGACGCGCGGCTCCTCCGCGCCGCTGGAGTCGTAGAGCACGACCTCGTTCGGCATGTTCCGCGCGAAGTCCTCGGACCGAGTCTCGATGAGCACGAAATGCCGCGTCGTCCGCTCCTGAAACGCGGGAGTGGCCACGCGATTGGTGTACGGCGCGTACGAGATCACGCGCGCGGAAAGCGGGACTGCAACAGCAACGGCGAGGAGAAGAAGACCCGCGCAGCGTTTCATGATCCCTCCGGATTCTCGAGACAGGGGTTGCTTGCTTCAACATAACTTATGCTGTTATGCCATAGGAAGCAAGCGCTCTTTCTGGAATCACGGCCGGACCGCTCGTCGACTCCGCGTTTAGAATCCCCGCACCGGAGGACTTCGATGATGCGTCAGGCGATCGCGTTCACTCTCGCGGCGGCACTCTTTTCTCTCCCACTTGCCGCGGACCAGACGCGGATCACCTTCAGCGATCCTGCCGGCGACATCACGGCAGACGAGGGCGACGCGCATCCGATCGACATCGTGAATGTCGACGTCTCCAGCGACGGCGAATTCGTCGTCGTTGCGGTCACGCTGGCCGAGGCGCCTCGGCCTACGTCGCTGTTCCAGGCTCTCGTCGCGGGCGTGGCGTTCGACGTCGACAACGACCGCAAGAGCGGCGGACAGGGATTCGGCGGAATGCACGGCGACGTCCCGGGAATCGACTTCGAGTCCGAGATCCTCTCCTCGGTGGAAGACGGCGCGGTCTCCACATCGTCGGCCGCCTCGGTCATCGGCGTCGACGTCCGGGGCAATCAGTCCAACGTCCTATCCTCGAGCGACGCGCCCTCGACGCCGGCGAAAGGAAAGGTCTACACGGGCAAAATCGCCTATTTGTCCCTCGGCGTGAAATCGGGCCAGTCGATCCGCGTCATCGCGCGCGAGCTCAATGATCGCGGGGAACTGCACGGCATGTTCCCGGAAGCGTCGCTCACGCTGAAGTGAGCGTGCGGATACGAGCATGGAACGACCAACGATCGAGTGCGAACAACATCATGCGAGCCTTGCGGTCAGCGACGTTCGGGCCGCGGTCGAGTTCTACACGACCAAGCTCGGGTTCTGGGTCGCCTTCACCTGGGGCGATCCCCCGTCCATCGCGGGCGTGAATCTCGGCAACGTTCAGATTTTCCTCGAGCGAGGAGAGCCGAGTCCCAAAGGCTGCGCGGTCTACTTCGTCGTCGGCGACGCGGACGAGCTCTACGCGTTCCACCAATCGAACGGCGTCGAGGTCGCCGAGCCGATCGACGATCGTCATTACGGACTCCGCGACTACGCCGTGCGCGACCTCCACGGCTACCACCTCAGCTTCGGACATCACCTGATGAGTGCCGGTCCACCGATCCAAATCGAGCGCGTGGACGTTCCCGTTCGCCTCGAAAAGCGCCTCGCGGCGCTCCTTTTCGATCTTGCGAAACACAAGCGCATGAGCCTGAGCAGCTGCCTCGAGGAGATCCTGCTCCACACGAACGAGCCCCTCGGAGACGAGGTCGCCAGCCCGCACACGAAAGGGCAGCTTGCCTACATTCAGGAGCTGAAGAAGAAGCACGGCATCGACTACGACTCGCACGGGAGCTATCGGTTCAGGGAGTAAGAGGGTGTGACACCTACTGCGTGCTGGACTCTGCCTTCAGCCTGGACTCGAATATTTCCAATATGTCGAGGTACGGCGTCGGACTCACGCGCAAACCACTGCCAAAAGGGTACTCCAGCATCCCGACAAGGATGACGCTGTAAATAATCACCGCGGACAGAAACGTGGTCGCCGCAACCTGAATGGACAGGTGATGCGTCCCGTAAAACCATGTAAATGTAATGGTGCCGACCGCGCCCACGACAAGGAGGACCCACATGCTCAGCGGCAACGACGCGTTGCTGGACAGAATCCGCTGGCGGCGCGCGATCGCAAACTCATTCATGCGACTCAGCGCTTCTTCGTAGAATACGGCCGCGCGAGCGTCGCTCGTATCAATCGTGACGTTATAAAAGTCCGTCCAAATCTTGTCGTTGATCTCGCTGCCACTGTGCGTCAAGCCGCGCTCCATCTTTGGGTAATCACTCGTGATTACATCTCTTGCATACGCGACCAGATCTCGCCGGATACGGTCACGGTCGGCAGCAGGAAATCGTTCAACGCTCCGCCACACGGCGCCGAGGAGCGCGACCTCGGTGGTGACCTTCTCCTTCGCGCTTTCGTACTGCTGCCACACCACTATGACCGTAAACGCCAAATAGATCCCGTAGATCAACCCGAGGATCGAGAACGTGAAACCGACAAACTCGTTGTTTTCGGACAGCTTTTCCGCAGGAATGAGGCGCCGAACTATGACCATGCCTGTCACTGAGGCAGCAACGCCGAGGACCACAATCAGAATTGACACACCAGGCATGAACATATTCATCTCCACGTCGCGAAACGAATCCGCGAACGGCGATCACCTGCACTTCCGAAGCTTGTTGTCGAATCCTATCATTGGCCACTCAGGCGTGAAGTTGGGCGGCCTGTGAAGGTAGAATCGGGCCACCATGCGCAACATCGCACGCATCCTCGTCGCTTGGATCGCCCTGCTTCCCACCTATCTCTTCGCACGCGAGTCCCTCGCGGTCGGAGCCGCCGTCGCGAATGCGGGGCAGCGGGTCTCGGGGTGGATCGATGTGCCCAGCGGAACGGATGCAGGCACGAAGATCCCCGTGACGATCGTGCACGGCAAGGAAGACGGTCCGATCCTGGCGCTCATCGCCGGAACGCATGGGTACGAATACACGTCGATCATCGCATTGCCACGGGTGGCGGCCGCTCTCGACCCGGCGCGCATGCGCGGCTCGGTGATCCTCGTGCACATGGCCAACCCCACGACGTTCTTCGGCCGCCGCGTCTACTTCGGCGCGGACGGAAAAAACCTCAACCGCATGTATCCCGGAATTCCGGATGGAACGATCAGCGAACGGATCGCACACGCGATCGCGACGCTGGTCATCGACCGCTCGACGCACCTCATCGACATGCACTGCGGCGACGGCAACGAGTCGCTGCGGCCTTACAGCTATTGGATGCCGATCGGCGACGAGAAGGTCGACGGCCCGGCGCGCGAGATGGTCCTCGCGTATGGTCTCGACCACATCGTCGTCGACAGAACGCGTCCGACCGATCCGAAGAAAACGCTCTACACGTCCACGACGGCGATGGTCCGCGGGAAGCCGGCAATCACGACGGAGTCGGGCGGCATGGGCCTCACCGACGAAGCGTCGGTCGAGGCGCACGTCGCCGGCGCATTGAGCGTGATCCATCACCTCGGCATCATGACCGCTCCGTCAGTGAAGGTGACTCATCCCGTCTGGTATGAAAAGTCGGAGGTCCTTCGTGCGCCCGTCAGTGGAATCTGGAGGCCGGTCGTCGACCGGATGCACACAGTGTCGAAAGACACTCTCATCGGACGAATTCTCGATCCGTTCGGAAATGTGCTGCGCGAGATTCGCGCGCCATTCGCCGGCGAGATGTTGTATGTCGTTGCGACGCCACCGGTAAGCGAAGGAGAACCTCTCGGAATGGTCGCCGCTCAAACACAATGAGCAGCCTGCTAGCGGCGGTGCCAGAGCAGGCCGCCAGGTGACCGGGAACCCCAAAAGAGCGTAGGCGTCGATGGCGCCGCGCTACCCATCATGTGGCTTTGTGGCAAACCGCCTCGATGTTGTATCCATCCGGATCGAGCACGAACGCACCGTAGTAATTGGGGTGATATTCGGGACGCAACCCCGGCGCGCCGTTGTCACGCGCACCGGCGGCCAGTGCGGCGCGATAGAACGCGTCCACTGTGTAGCGGTCATCACTTGCAAACGCGACATGGACCTCGGGTCCGCCGCAGCCTGGCAGTGCCGTCGATCCCGCCGGCGCGTCGAAGCGGATGGGCTCCCCCTGCTTGATCCAGAAGTCGGGGATGAACCCTTTTCGGAATCCGGCGCCGGATGCGCGCTCCATCGCGAGCGTGTAGCCCAGAGGAGCAAGGGCCGCTTCATAGAACTTCTTGCTGCGCTCGTAGTCCGCGACGCGAATGCTGATGTGGTCAAGCATATGAAAGCAGTGTAGAAGACCGCAGGGGCTTGACACGACAACCTCCATCATATAAGTTCACACTTGTATTAGTTGAACCTTGTACAAGGAGGGATGATGCCTTTCGATTTCGATACCCATCTGGGGGCGGCCACCCGCACGGTGACGATGCTCGAACGAGAGGGAAAGCCGGCTCGAGGCGTAACGCTGGAGCGGGCATACGACACGACGACCGACGATCTTTGGGATGCCGTGACGAACCCGGACAGGTTGCCGCGTTGGTTCTTGCCCGTCAGCGGCGAGTTGAAGCTCGGGGGTCGGTATCAGTTCGAAGGGAACGCCGGCGGCACGATCACCGAATGCGTTCCGCCGCGATCTCTCTCTGCGACATGGGAGTTTGGAGACGCAATGAGCTGGGTCGAGGTGCACATCACACCGGAAGGGGAAGCACGGTCACGGCTGACTCTATGCCACATCTGCCCGGTCGACGATCACTGGCAAACGTATGGGCCCGGCGCGGCCGGCGTCGGGTGGGACCTGGGACTGTTCGGACTAGCGGTTCACCTTTCTGGTTCCGATCGTTTCGATGAAGACGCTTTCACGTCTTCACCCGAAGGTAGAGCGCTCATCGCGAGTATCAGTGAAGACTGGGGGCGGGCGGCGATTGCAGCGGGAGAGAACCCGGTGCACGCGGAGGCGGCGGCGAAACTGACGACGGCGTTCTACACCGGCGTGGAAGCGCAGGTGGGCTGAATGCACGCTTTCGATGTTCTCGGCGATCCGGTTCGACGCCGCATTCTGGAGCTGCTCGCCAAAGGCGAGCATCGTTCGGGCGACATCGTCGAGGTCATCCAAAAAGAGTTCGGCATCACCCAGGCCGCCGTCTCTCAGCATCTCCGGGTTCTGCGAGACACCGGTTTCGCCAGCGTGCGCGTCGACGGACCACGTCGCATCTATTCTGTCGACGTCCAGCCATTGCAGGCCGTAGACGCGTGGCTCGACCGCTTTCGTTCCTTCTGGGAGCCGAAGCTGAGCGCGCTCGAAACCGAGATCGCGAGGGGAAAGAAGAAACGGCGGACTCATAAGTAACGCACCGCAATGACTGTGGCGGCCGCGTCCAACTCATTCGCCGCTTGTTAGATCGTCATGACGATCTTGCCGCGCGCGCGGCCAAGCTCGAGCTCCGCGAACGCGTTGCGAAACTCGGCGAGCGGATACGTGCGGTGCACGATCGGCTTTAGCCTGCCGGCGTCGATCCAGCTCGCGAGCTCGGCGAGCTGTGCGCCATCAGGCCGCATGAACAAGTAGGTAAAACGCGCGCCCGCGCGAGCAGCAGCGCGCCGGCGTTTCGCCGTCGCAAGCCACAGCCCAGCCGGCGCCCACCACGGCAGCCACCCGCGCGCGAACGCGACATCGGGCAGCCCGCCGATGCCAACGACCACGCCACCGCGTTTGACTACGCTCAGCGACTCGAGCTCGCTCGCGCCGAGCGTATCGAGCACGGCGTCGAGCTCGCGCGCGCGATCGGGCACGCGCTCCTTCGTGTAGTCGGTGACCTCATCAGCGCCGAGGCTCTTCACGAAGTCGATGTTCTTCGTGCTCGTCGTCGTCGCGACCCACAAGCCGAGGATCTTCGCGATCTGGATCGCGAACGTTCCGACGCCGCCGGCGCCGGCGTGGATCAGTACGTGCTGCCCCGGCTGCAGCGCCGCTGATTCGCGCAGCGCTTGCAGCGAGGTCAGCGCGGCGAGTGGCACCGCGGCGGCTTCTGCGAAGTTAGCGTGCGCCGGCTTGAGCGCGACGACACTCTCGTCCGCGGCAACACACTCCGCCAGCCCACCCATGCGCATCTTCTCCAACCTTGCGTAGACCTCGTTGCCGACCGTAAACCGCGACACGCGTGCCCCTACGCCAGCAACTACGCCCGCGACATCACAGCCGAGTCCGATCGGCGGACGAAGCGGGAGCACGAGCTTCACGTGGCCGTTTCGGATCTTGTAGTCGAGCGGATTGAGACTCGCAGCGCGCACGGCGATCAGCACATCCGTCGGCCCGACATCGGGCTCGGGCCATTGTGCGAGATCGAGAGTCTCTGGTCCGCCATAGCGCAGCGCTACGATTGCCTTCATCGCATCCCTCTCGGCTGTGAATCACAAGAGTCGCATGATAGGTCGAACCGGACGTCGCGAGATAAGATCAGTCGATCTAGCTTACCGTTGCATGACGCAATCAGAACCGCGCGGATGTGCCGCATAAGGAAAGGAAGTGGCATGGCTAAGCTCGTGTTCGGAATGAACCAGTCCCTGGACGGCTACGTCGACCATATGGCGTTTGCACCAAGCCCCACGCTCTTCCGCCACTTCATCGAGGAGGCTCAGGGGCAGGCGGGCAGTGTGTACGGTCGCCAAATGTATGAGGTCATGCGTTACTTGGGACGACGATCATCCTGAATGGGATGCAGAGGAACACGCCTTCGCGGCGGCGTGGCGGAACCAGCCGAAATGGGTCGTCTCGCGCTCGTTGAAGTCGGTTGGCCCCAACGCCAGGCCTGTTGAGGATGATCTTGAGGGCGCGATCCGCGAGCTGAAGGCCGAGCGCGACGGCGAGATCGAAGTTGCTGGCCCGGACTTGGCGCAAAGCCTCACCGAACTTGGCCTGATCGATGAGTATCGAATCTACCTGCACCCCGTCGTGCTTGGTCACGGCAAGCCATATTTCGCCGGACCCCGGCCGCCGCTCCGCCTTATGACTAATGATCGGATTGGCGAGGATGTGATCAGGTTGACCTACGTTCCTGCTTGATCTCGCGGCTTGCCGCGTCGTGGCTGTTCAGTTCACGCCGAAGGCGCTGACTCTGCTGGCATTGCACGGCCGTTCTTGTGCTGCCTAGCTAACGGGACCATGGTTCAGCAGCGAAAGTTAGGCGCCGGCCCATCAGTCACAATCCCAACTGCAACGTCGTTTGCCGCAGTGAAGGCATTCAAACACGTAGCACCACGAACCGAAGGCCCAACGTGACTCCCTGTACAGGGGCCACCGACGCCCAGCCTCCTTTTTCTCCTTCTCGGTCTCATCCCATAGTTGAGGATCGCCATCGGCCATCGCCAAGTAGGTCTCGCGCCCTGACTCGCCAATCGTGTCCGCAAAGTCTTCGGGCTCCCACCGACCGAGGTACCGCATGAAGTCATTGCAGTGGACGAGGTACTCCCTTCCCTGATGAGACTTGAAGTCTGGGGTCCGCGATAGTTCGCTGAGACTCTCGACTGAGAATGCCGCTGGCAACTCGACCGCGACCATTTCAAGTGACGCGAGATCGAACTGCGAGAACTCACTCTCTCCCGCGAAGCCAAGTTCAGTCTCGTGCTCGACTAGCGACCTGCCCGCGGACAAGCACTCGAGACAGCAAAACTCCGTTGGGTTCTCCGGTTCATCCGTCTTGAGAGCGGTGGCCGGAGCGACCTGACCACAATGAATACAGGGCTGCTTGTCGGAGTATCCGAAGACTTCCGCTTCGGGCGCGAGGAAGTATCGAAACTGTGTCATCCAACTGCACCTTTTGAGCCGGCCGGCTGGAGCGGCCGAGTTAGTTAGTTAGTTAGTTAGCTGGCCAGCCGACTCTTCAGTTGGTTTCGCCGTACTCGGGGTAAATATTGAACTTGCCGTCCCGATTGTCGACGACCACCTCCGTGCCCGCGATGATTCCAAGCTGCTCCGCGAGCCATGGAGGAATGACAACATGAAGTTCAGAACCGACGATCTCGCCGATTCCACGGGCACACTTGACGAGCTGTTGCCCACCCGTCTCGAGGGGGATGCGCATGGTGAGGCGGCCAGCAATCTCCTCGACGAGACCGCTCATCGTAGTTACATCGTCATCCAGAGATTCATCCATGGACAGCTAACGGACCAGGGTTCAGCCGCGCGGTCCGCGAGGCCATGATAGTTCAACCTGGAGCACGGGTGCGCAGCGCACCGTGTCGGCTGCAACCCAGAGTTAGGTGCCATGTCAATGAAGCCGCGCGAGTTGTCGCGCCTCACGCACGGCCCGCTGAAAGGATGCACTGTCGTCGGGGGGATAGTCGATAAATCCATGGATCACCGACGAGTCGTAAACGACAACATCTCGGTTAAGAGCGGGTTCGTGCCCCCGATATCCCCACGACTTTTCCAACAAACCGTCTCGGCCGGCGCTCCACATTACGTAGGATCGGCCGTCGGAGGCGTACATGATTGGGTGTTCCCAGAGGTCACGCGTGGGAAGCGGTGCGTCCTGCCGACGTTCTTGACTGATTGAACTTTGCAATTCGGAAACATGCTCAATTGGTCGCGGTGAAGAAGTTGGATAGCCATGGTGCTTGTCATGGTATCGATCCAACACTTGCGTCCACGGTATCACTCGAAAGTAATTGCGCTTGTTTTGGCCGCGAACGTACGCATCGCAGCTCACCGTTGCCACGGCACATAGAAGCGCAGCTAGTGTTGTGACTGTTCTCCGCAAAGTGGGCACCGAACGGATCCGCGCTCACCAGCGTGGACCCGCGCGGAGTGCATGATAGCTCTTGCGGCAACCGCGGCGCGGGTCCACGTCCGGTGCAGCGCGAAAGTTAGGCACCTAGCCACACGAGGCTCAAGAATGCGCACCAGCCGACGGCTACCGACAGAATCACGGGGACGATAGCTAATGGCAGTCTGGTGCTGTCGCGAGCGATCTTGGCAAACGCGAGACCCAGTAAAACGCAGAGCACGACCAGACACAAGCTAGCCGCTGCAGCGATAGTCCAATCTGCACGTAACTGGCTGAGCGTGGGCATTTCCGTGAACCCGTGGCGCCCTGCCTAGCAAATAGGCGTGTCGCATTGCCTCGATGCCGGCCGCAAAGGCCGGGAGATACCAAACTAAGCTCGGACGTTTTCGCGTTGGCACGGGACGGCAACGATGGCAAATGCCTGAGACGACGAGGGGAAGAAGAAGAGCAGCTACCGTGCCCTGGTAGTACCCATAGCTAACAATCTCGCCGAGGAACGTGGGTAATGAAGACGGTAGATGGTTGCTGATCCAGAATGGGTTGTCGGAAACAAATACTGCGGCCTGTCGCCCGCGAAGCAGGAAAGGGATGAACGCGAGCGGAGTAAGCACGAAGAATGCGCCGCGCCCCCAGCGTTTGTACCGTGGTTCGGTTTCGATCACCTCGAGCATAGGTGCCCAACAGCCTACGCTTCAGCCGCGTAACCCGCACGCGAGATCGTAGCACCTACGATGGAAGGGCAGCGGGCTCACGTCGGCTGCAAGCGTGAGTTGACGGCGGGGCGAGATAGTACAAGTCATCTTGCTCTGCGAGAAATGGACGCTGTATCGATCCCTCTCGCACCGCGGCATCCAGCAGATTCTTGAGCTCAAGCCACTCGGCAAACCGCCCATACACGCCACCGAGTTGTTGCGCCACGTCAGCTAGTTTCCACGGGCTGAATCCATCGCAACGACCGTCAAAGCCGAAATCGAAGTTGATGTTGCCCCCGCTGCTGAACACAACCGTGACGCCAGTCCCGTGGTACGCGTAGCGAGCAACGTCTCCGAGAGTTCCCACTTGCGGCACTTTGCGCCGCCACATCATCGCGTTTTCAAGCTGAAGGTGTTCCCGGAGTAACGCGCATGCTCGCGCGGCGAGCGCTTGGTACTCACGAATTAGCTCGAAGAGTTCTGTGTCCACCGCCGTTCAACGGACCAGGGTTCAGCCGCGTGGCCCGCGACGCCATGATGACACAACCCGGAGGGTAGGAAAGCAGCGGGCCACGTCGGCTGCAACCCGAAGTTAGGTGTGATGTGCCAGGACGTTGTTCCTTGAAGCGTGTTGCTCATCCGGGCGACTTTCGTCAATCTGAAAGCTCTCAAAAAGAATGCGCGAACCTGCCCGGCAAGTCGAGAACTGCTGTTCAAACGAGTCTCCGAACAAGGAGTGTCGGTGCGCGCGGCGTCGGAGGACGCCGGTATCAGTGATCGGCGTGCACGCGAGTGGGTACGACGAGCTAGGCACAAGGAGCCGTTCACCGATCGGAGCTCGAGACCGCACTCCAGCAAAGCGATATCGCCAGCGCTTCGGGAACAAGTAATCCGGCTGCGTCGGGAGCGACGGACGATGCACCAAGTGGCTGCGGTGGTCGGAATCAGCATGTCGAGCGTCGCCCGGATCTGCCGAGGAGTAGGCCTCAGCCGGCTGAGGAATCTCGAGCCGCCGGGACCGACAATCCGCTATGAGCGGGACAACCCAGGAGAGCTGCTGCACATCGACACCAAGCGGCTGGAGCGATTCGATCAGCCTGGACACCGCGTCACGCGGAAACGATCCTATGGCTCGAAGAAGCAGGGGTTCGAGTTCGCCTACGTCGCCATCGACGACGCCTCTCGGCTTTCGTACGTGGAGATCCTTGCGGACGAGCGAAGCGAGGCCGCCTGCGCGTTCCTCGCCAACGCTGTGTCATGGTTCGCGCACCAGCACGTGCGTGTCGAACGAGTGATGACCGACAACGGTTCTGCGTTCGTGTCGAGGCGGTTCAGAGAGCAGTGCGCAACGCTCGGCGTGCGCCACAAGCGCATTCGACCGCACAGGCCTCAGACCAACGGGAAGGCCGAGCGATTCATTCAGACGCTGCTCCGCGAATGGGCCTATCGTTTCGCGTACGACAGCTCAGCCGAGCGAAAGCGATGGCTCGCGCCGTATGTGCATTTCTACAACTACCACCGCGCACACTCAGCGCTCGATTACAATCCGCCGATCAGTCGCCTGGATAGGATCAACGTCCTGACACGCAACAGTTAGGCGCCGGCGACGGGCTCTCCACGTTCATGACGCGTCCGACGCTGCCTTGGGCGGCCACGCGCCGATCCGTTGCCGTAAGGCGACGATCTTTCCGAAGTGATACGCGTTGTGCACCGCCACGCTGTTCAGTTCGTCGGCCAGAGTCACGCCTGGCTCGATCTCGACAGCGAGTCGCTCCGGCGCGTGCCCTAAGGCTGTTGCAGCGCGAGCGCCCGTCAGGAACACTCGCACCAGGTCGTGCCATTGGTCCTCGTGTTCCGGCGCCGCGGTCGGGTAAAGGTCCCCGTCTACCGGTACACTCCCCGGTTCGATGATGCTCTGCTGATATCCCACGAGATGCCAAAGCTCGTCGTAGATAGAGTGCGAGGCGCCGTCCGGCCGGTGCGTAACTTGCTCGAGCGTCAGCCCCGACAGCAGGCGCGATCTCTCCGCGAACTCCCCGACGAGAAAAAGATGTTCGAGTTGATTCATGTTGCTCACTCTCTGCCCATGGTCGTCATCAACACATTCCGGACACCTAACTAACGTCCCCAGCTCACCGGCTTCGGCCCACGCGAGAGACGTGCAAGTAAGCGTATCAGACGCTGGGCCGAAGTCCTGTGCAGCGCCGAGTTGGACGGCGTGTCTACGCAGATCCGTGAGGCGATTGCCAAGATGCGAGGGCCCTTAAACGACAGTCTTGGTGTAGCCGTATCATTTCCTGACGGATCGATGCTTGGTGTTCCGTGGACCCACGGTGAAAACGTTGCTTGTGTCAGAGCCACATGGATTCTCGACGTCAACAATCAGGCGCCGCGAGAACGTTACTGGCGGCGTTGTGAGCGTCGACGACGATGACGTGCTCAGAACTTGAAAGTCTTCACGCAACTTCGCTGTGAACGCACCGATGACGCTCAAATCGAGGTTGATCGTGGCCTTGGGTACCCTACTGAGCGTGGAATGTGGCGCCGTGTAATTGGATAGACATCGGGTGCTGTGTATCGCGATACACAGCGCGCGATCACCGAGTGGCGGCGCGGGATGCCGCCACGTCAGCCGACGGGGACGCGGCGGCCGATCATTAGCCTACGCCGCGCTGATGCCGTGGCACTTCTTGTACTTCTTGCCCGAGCCGCACGGACACGGATCGTTGCGGCCGACCTTCGCTTGCGCGCGCTTCACCGGCGCGGCAGCTTCCTTCGGGCCGGTGAACATCACCTGTTCCTTCGGACGCGGGGGCGGGAGAGAGCGTTGCACGCGTTGCGTCTCCGAGGGCTCGTTCGGATCGCGGGCGCCGCCGGCGAGCTCGATCTTCCAGAGCACCTTCACCACCCGGTCCTGGATGCGCTCCATCATCGATTGAAACAGCTCGAACGACTCGCGCTTGTACTCCACCAGCGGATCGCGCTGGCCGTAGCCGCGCAGGCCGATGCCTTCCTTCAGGTGGTCGATGTTCAGCAGGTGGTCCTTCCACTGCTGATCGATGACTTGCAGCAACAGGTACTTCTCGTTCAGACGCATGTTGTCCGAACCGACCAGCGACTCCTTCTCCTCGTAGCGCTTGTTGACCGCTTCGACGACCTTGAACTTGATCTCGTCGCGGCGGTCCGCGTGCAGGTCGACGCCCGCGTGGCGCAGGTCGAGGCCGAAGTAGTCGTACAGCTCCGCGTTCAGCTCGGTCTCATTCGGCGGCTCGCGATCGCCTTCCGGATAGTGCATGTTGACGAGGTATTCGACGATTTCGTCGGCGGCGTTGAGGATGTACTCCTTCCCTTCCCGCCCCTCCAGAATCGAACGCCGCAGCGTGTAGATCGACGCGCGCTGCTTGTTCATCACGTCGTCGTACTCGAGCAGGTGCTTGCGGGCCTCGAAGTTGCGGCCTTCGACCTGCTTCTGCGCGCGCTCGATGGCGCGCGTGACCATGCCGTGCTCGATGGGAACGCCTTCTTCCATGCCCAGGCGCTCCATCAGGCCCATGATCCGGTCGCCGCCGAAGATGCGCATGAGGTCATCCTCGAGCGACAGATAGAAGCGCGACGATCCCGGATCGCCCTGACGTCCGGAACGTCCGCGGAGCTGGTTGTCGATGCGCCGCGACTCGTGCCGCTCCGTGCCGACAATGTGCAGGCCGCCGGCTTCGACGACCTCCTCGTGATCGCCCTTCCACTCCTCGCGCATCTCCTCTTCGATCTGCTTCCGCTCCTTCGGGTCCTCGACGTCCTTTGCCTTCTGCGCGGCGCGGTACTCCGGATTGCCGCCGAGGAGGATGTCCGTGCCGCGGCCGGCCATGTTCGTCGCGATGGTGACCGCGCCCTTGCTGCCTGCCTGCGCGACGATCTCCGCCTCGCGCTCGTGGTACTTCGCGTTCAACACGACGTGCGGGATGCCGTTGCGCTTCAGCGCGGCCGCCAGCGCCTCGGACTTCTCGATCGAGATCGTTCCGACCAGCGACGGCTGTCCCGTCACCTGCCTCTCCTTGATCTCCTGCACGATCGCGTCGAACTTCTCGCGCTCGGTGCGGTAGACGAGATCGGCCATGTCCTTGCGGACCATCTCCCGGTTCGGCGGGATGACCACGACCTCGAGCTTGTAGATCTTGTCGAACTCCGCTGCTTCCGTGTCGGCCGTGCCGGTCATACCGGCCAGCTTCTCGTACATGCGGAAGAGGTTCTGGAACGTGATCGTGGCGAGAGTCTGGTTCTCCGACTCGATGCGGACGCCTTCCCTCGCCTCCACGGCCTGGTGCAGGCCGTCCGACCAGCGACGGCCGGGCATGAGGCGTCCGGTGAACTCGTCGACGATGATGACTTCGCCGTCATTGACGACGTATTCGACGTCGCGCTTGTAGAGCGTCGCCGCGCGCACGGCCTGATTGACGGCGTGCAGCATGTCCATGTTGGACGGGTCGTACAGCTCGATCCCGCCCAGGAGCTTCTCCGCGTGCAGCACGCCATCCTCGGTGAGCACGGCCGTGTGCTGTTTCTCGTCGACCTGGAAGTCAGAGCCGGGGATGAGCTTCGGCACGATGCGGGCCGCGGTGTAGTACTTGTCGGTCGACTCTTCCGAGGGGCCGCTGATGATGAGCGGCGTGCGGGCCTCGTCGATGAGGATGGAGTCGACCTCGTCGACGATCGCGTAGACCGGATCGCGCTGGACCATCGCCTCCAGGTCGAACTTCATGTTGTCGCGGAGGTAGTCGAAGCCGAACTCGTTGTTGGTGCCGTAGGTGACGTCGCAGCGGTACGCGACCTGGCGCTCGCGGTCGCCGTGCGGGTTCTGGATGACGCCGACGGTGAGTCCGAGGAACTTGTAGAGGCGGCCCATCCACTCGGAGTCGCGGCGGGCGAGGTAGTCGTTGACGGTGACGACGTGGACGCCGCGGCCGGTGAGCGCGTTGAGGTAGACCGGGAGCGTGGCCACGAGGGTCTTGCCTTCGCCGGTCTTCATCTCCGAGATCTTGCCGCTGTGCAGGACCATGCCGCCCATGAGCTGCACGTCGAAGTGCCGCATGTTGAGCACGCGCTTCCCCGCCTCGCGGCAGACGGCAAAAGCCTCGGGAAGCAGATCATCGAGCGCGGCCTGTAGGTCCGCCTGCGCGGCCTTTACCGCGGTCTCGTCGCGGGGGACTTCTTTCTTCACGTCTTCCAGCGCCTGGACGGCGGGGCGGAGGCGCTCGCGGAACTCATCCGTCTTCGCGCGCAGCCCCTCGTCGGAGAGGGCGCTGATCTCGGGCTCGAGCACATTGATGCGGGCAACACCGGGCCGCATGGCCTTCACGTCCCGCTCGTGCTTCGAGCCGAATACCATGGTGAGAATCTTGTCGATCATGTCTTGGCGAACCTTATCAAAGTCGGTTGCGAGTTGCGGGTTGCGAGTCGCCTTCCGCCCGCAACTCGCTACCGGTAACTCGTTACTGTCTCAGGAGCTCCAGCCGGTCGTACGTCATCCAGGTCTGGTGTCCCAGAAAGACCACCAACGCGAAATACAACGCGGCAATTGCCGCGCGTTGCATGGCGGTGATCTCGTAGAAGCGGGGATCGGTTTTCTCGCGGACGATCGAGGCGTAGACCTGGAACGCGGCGAGCACGGCTATGACGATCGTCAACGGGTTGGGCTGGTCGATGACCTTGTAGACGATCACCGCGCCGCCGATGAGCCACATCCACTTGGTGATGGCCGCCGAGATGCGGCCGCCGTCGAGCATGCCGAGGGGTAAGAGGTTGAAAAGATTGAGGACGAAGCCGAGCCAGGCGATCAGGAGCCAGAGCGGGTCGTGCGTCCACTTGTACGCCTGTAGCACCGCCAGCGACGCCATCGTGCCGAAGAACGGACCGGCCAGGCCGATGATCGCGTCGTCGTAGGCCGTGCGCGGCTGGTCCTTGAGGGTCACCGCTCCGCCGACGAAGGGGATGAAGACCATGAAACCGGCGCGGAGTCCCTTGGCGCGGATGGCGACGGCGTGGCCGATCTCGTGAATGAGGGTGATCACGACGAAGCCGGTGACGACGCCGAAGGGAAATTGCGTCGTGTATGCGGCGATGGTCACGACGAACGAGCCGCCCGCGACCGCGTACTGCATCGCTCCGAAGCCTTCGAACGGGTTCACGAAGAGGACCCGCACGCGCTCGACGAGAAGGATCAGCAGGCCTTTGGCCTTCAGCGCGACAACGCCGAGGATCAGGATCAGTCCTGACAGGATTTTCGGCAGCGAACGGCGCCGGGGCGTAGCGGAGGCCATGGGACCCGGCAATACAACGCGGCGCCTGTGGGGCTATTCCGGAGTGCTGAGTGCTGGGTGCTGAGTGCTGAGTCCCGCCCAGCCGGGTGGTGGCACTCAGCACTCAGCACCCAGCACTCAGCACTTGTAAGATGCGCCCCGTGTCCGAAGTCGACTCCCTCCGGCAGCAACTAAAAGAGCGCGGCTACCTCTCCCACGGCATCGAGCGTTGGTTTGCCCTCGATCCGTGGAGCTCGCGGGCGTTCTGGCTGGAGCTTGCGACCGTCGCGTTGAAGGCGGCGACGCTCATCGCGGCGTTCGGGGCGTTACCGCTGACCGCGGTCATGCTGTTCCGCAACTTCCCTCTTCGCGCGCTGGAGACGCTGGAGCTGTTCGCGACGTACGCGGCGGCGTGGCTGGTGTTCGCGTTCGCGTTCGTCGTGCTCGTCGCGCTGATCCTCAAGGTGCGGCCCGCGCTGCCGATCGACACGCCGCGCGCGCTGCTGGCCATTTCGTTGGCCGCGAGCGCGCTCCTCGTCGCGCCGGTCGCGGCGTGGTGGTACGGGTTCGATACCGCGCCTCCCCTGCCCGAGCTCGCGATCGGCGTCGCGCTCATGGCGGTGTTCTTCCTCATCAGCACGATCGTGGTTTCCGCGGCGCTGCTGTCGTTCTCGATCTACGAGCTCCAGCGCGTGCCGGCGATCCACGCAAAACCGCGGGGCTTACCGATGGCGGTCGCCGCGGTCGTGCTGATCGCGATGCTGTTCGTTCCGGCGTACGTGGACCGCGATCGCGTCACGGCGGAGCCGATGGTGGTGACGACGCCGACGTCCTTACGGATCGCGCTGATCGCCGTCGACGGCCTCACGCACGAGATTCTGCAATCGCGCCCCGATCTGCTGCGGCTCATCCCGAACGCCTCACGCATCCCCCCGCTCCCCGCCGATTCGACCACCGAGCGCTGGGCCTCCCTCGGCACGGGCGTCCCCACGGAGGCGCACGGAGTCCGCGCGATCGAAGGCGTCCGCTTCCTCGGCGCGACGCACATCCTTCAGCGCATCTCGCGCGGGGACGTCGTGTTGATGAACGTCGCGCCGGCGCTGCGCATCGCGCGTCGCGAGCCGTTGCCGCCGACGGTGCGCCGCCGCGATTACGTCTGGGAGATCGTCACGGCGCGCGGTCTGCCGGCCGTCTCGGTGAACTGGTGGACGACGTCCGACGTGCAGGACGGCGCGCTGCAGGCCGTCGGACCGGAGTCGGTGTTCACGACCGCAAAAGGCGAAGCGCTGCGCGTCGACGCAACCGCGACAGCGCGCTTCCTGACGTTGCTCGACGAGCGCAACCCGCGTTTCGCGACGGTCTATCTGCCCGCGCTCGACGTCGTGCTGAATCGCCTCGAGCTCGATCAGTCCACGCAGCTCGCGCAATCGCTGCGCGCGCTCGAAGGCATCGGCAATGCGATCGCGCGCGTCCGCGCGCGCGGCTACGAAGTCGTCCTCGCTGGAATGCCGGGCGACGGCCAGAGCGGCAACGCGGTGATCGCATCGACGCTGCCGCTGCAGCGCGCCACGACCGCCTTCGACATCGCCCCGACCCTCCTCGAGGTCCTCGGCTTCCCCCTCTCGAACGAGATGCCCGGCCGCCCGCTCCTGTTCGAACGAAGCGACCCGCGCATCGCGAGCTACGGAAACCGCACCGCGTCCGGCCCGCCGCCGCAGCTCAATGACGAGTACTACGAAAATTTGAAATCGCTGGGATACATTCGGTAGTCGACAAGTCTTCGAGTCGACGAGTCTTCGAGATTCTTGACGACTCGACGACTTGACGACTCTCAAGGAGCCATGATGAGAAAGACCCTCCTGATCGCGGTCATCGTGTTCGCAACGGTCGCCGCCGCCCACCCCATGGCCTTCGAGGATCTCGCGGCAATGAAGCGTCTCGGCACGCCTGCTCTCTCGCCCGACGGAAAGTGGATCGCGTACACGGCGACGTCGATCGATCTGGCGAAAAACGCGCGCAACAACGTCCTGTGGGTGATGCGCTCGGACGGCACGGCCCCGCGCGAGATCGCCGAGGGCGACGGCGCGGCGTGGTCGCCGGACGGAAAAACGATCGCATACGTGGCAAGCGGACAGATCGCGCTGTACGACGTCGCCAACGCCGCAACCTTGCGCAAGCTGGAGGTCTCCGGCGGCGCATCGTCCTTGAAGTGGCTGCCGGACGGCTCGGGGCTTCTCGTTGTCTCGGATGTGGTCGTCGAGGAAAAGAGCACAGCGCCGCGCGTGATCGACCATCTGCTCTTCCGCCACTGGAACCAGTGGCAGGGGGCGACGCGCGCGCACATCCTTCACGTTCCGCTCACCGGCATCCCGCGCGACCTCACGCCGGGGCCCCACGACGCTCCGCCGTTTTCCGTCGGCGGCGGCAACGAGTTCGACGTCTCGCCCGACGGCAAGTTCCTCGTCTACGCGCGCAACACCGACGCCGATGCCGCGCGCTCGACGAACTCGGATCTCTTCCTCGTGCCGCTCAGCGGCGGCGAAACAACGCGCATCACCAGCCGCACGGGCGCGGACACGTCGCCGGTCTATTCGCCCGACGGCAGATGGATCGCGTATCGCTCGCAGGCGCGCCAGGGCTACGAGTCCGATCTGTGGGAGCTGTGGCTCTACGATCCCGCGGCGGGAACGTCGAAGCGCATCGCCGCGGATTTCCCGAACTACATCGATTCCGTCACGTGGGCCCCCGACAGCAAGTCGATGCTCGTCACCGCACCGCTGGAAGGGCGTCACGCGATCTACGAGATCACGCTCCCTGACGTTGTCAACGCCCGCGCGATGCTCGTACACAACGCCGGCTCCGCGGACGGCATTCAAATCGCGCGCGATCGCACGATCTACTTTCAGATGTCGACGCTCTCGCGTCCCGCCGACATCTACGCGCTGCGTCAGGACACTACAAAGAAATTGACGACACACAACGACATGCAGCTCGCGTCGCTGACGATGGCCTCCTACGAGCCGACGTGGTGGACGGGCGCGGAGAACGCGCGTGTGCATGGGTGGCTCCTCAAGCCGCCGAACTTCGACGCGACGAAGAAGTATCCCGCGGTGGTGCTGATCCACGGCGGACCGCAGGGCGCGTGGGGTGAAGGGTGGTCGTACCGGTGGAACCCGCAGATGTTCGCCGCGCGCGGCTACGTGGTGCTGATGCCGAATCCGCGCGGCTCGACCGGCTTCGGGCAGGAGTTCATCGAGGAGATCTCGCAGGACTGGGCCGGCAAGGTCTACACCGACATCATGAACGGCGTGGACATGCTCGCCACGCAGCCGTACGTCGACGCGAACCGCATGGGCGCGGCCGGCGCCTCCTACGGCGGCTACATGGTCAACTGGATCGCCGGACACACGAACCGCTTCAAGGCGCTCGTGTCGCACGCGGGACTCTTCAACCTGCATTCGATGTACGGCGCGACCGAGGAGCTGTGGTTTCCGGAATGGGAGTTCGGCGGCACGCCGTGGGACAACCCGGAGATGTACGACAAGCTCTCCCCGCACCGCTCCGTGAAAAACTTCGCGACGCCGACGCTCGTCTCGCACGGCGAGCTCGATTACCGCGTGCCGATCGGTGAAGGGCTGCAGATGTTCACGGCCTTGCAGCGCCGCGGCGTGCCGTCACGGTTCCTGTATTTTCCGGACGAAGGGCACTGGGTGTTGAAGCCGCAGAACTCGAAGGTGTGGCACCAGACGGTGCTGGACTGGCTGGATGGGTACTTAAAATAGGACTTATGGGACGAATGAGACGAATAGGGAGTATAGGTCCTATTCGTCCCCCTGAGTCCTATAGGTCCTAAGTTCTCGTCGTCCCAACCGTCGACGCCGCGGTTCCCACGCTCGTTCCGCCGTCTCCCGGCCCGAGGGCCGGACGGGCGACGGTGGACGTGATGCCGACGGCTTCGGCGTACTTGAGGTACGTGTCGATCGAAGCGATGACGACGCGAGCTTCAACCGTGATCAGGTCGATGCCGACGAGGGAGATGCGGACCCACGCGTCGACGACGATGCCCTTGTCGAGAATTCGATCGAGGACATCGATCAGACTGGTTCCGCCTGGTGCGCGTTCAACAGCCATGTGCGTTACCTACCTTTCCTCTCTCCCGGCTTCCCGGCGGGAAGCTCGTGAGCGGTGAGTTGACGTTCGAGCTCGGCGATGCGGTTTCGCAGCTCGTCGTATTCCGCGGCCTGCACGGCCCGCGGGTCGCTCGAGTAGAACCGGTCCGAGCGCCACCAGTTGATCCCGATCGCCTCGGCCTTGTCGATCGAGCAGATCACGAGGCGCAGCTGGATCGTGAGCAACTCGACGTTCGCCAGCGACACCTTCACGTCGCCTGCGATCACGAGCCCCTTGTCCAGGATCTTGTCGAGGATGTCCACCAGTCCCTGTGGCTGTCGCTGGAGCGATCCTCGATCTTCGATGGGCATGCGGAGCGCATCTTCGCTTAACCGACACCACCCCCGCAACTCGCAATCCGCAACTCACTCCCACATTTTCACCGGTCCCAGTTTCATGTTGAGGTCGTCATCCGCCAGCCCGAACGTCCGTTTCAGCTCGGCCATCTTCTCTTCGAGCTTCATCAGCGCGTTGCCGAGGCGCTCGATCTCCTCCTCGGAAAGATTGCCGCTGTCCATGCGCCGGAGGGCCTGCTTTTCGAGAAGGCGCCGCACGAGCTCGATGATGGAGAGAACGAGCTTCGCCAGTCCGTTCTCCACGATTTCCGGATCGGCGGAAATGCGCTCCGGCACGACCGACTCCGTGAACGTCAGCGCCTCGCGCAGCTCGTCTTCTTCATTCGTGATCATCATCGGCGAAGACCTCCAGCGGCCAGGGACCGGACAGCAGGAACGGGACGTGAGGCGCGGCGCGGCGCAACTCCTCGCCTGCCTGCTTCACTTCGTCGAGCCGCGCGCGCGCGACGAGCGCCGTCAGCTCGACCGACTTTTCGTCCCGATGCGACCAGCGGTGTCTCCGCGCGAGCGGCACGATCCAACGCTCCGCGGCCTCGCGGAAAGACGGATCGACGTGCGCCGCCTGCGTCGCCGCGTGCAGCGCGCGCAGATACTCCGCACCGCTCGAGAACGCGTGGCGGTCAGGACGCGCGCCCGGCGACGACGCCGCGACCTTGAGCGTCATCTCGACGTTGTCGCGATTTGCGGCGAGCACGCGCTTCCAGCGCTCGACGTGCGCCGCACACTTCGACCGCGCCTCCTCGGCGCTCGCGAACGCGAAGCCGTAGCGGATCGCGATGAACGTCGCGACGTCGAGCAGCTTCGCGCGGATGCCCGCAATTTTCAGCAGCAGCTCGCGGTCGCCGAGAGGCTGATCGTCCGCGACGGAGAGCGCGCTGAGAAAGAGATCGCCGACCGGCACGGCCTCCGCGAGCGGCGAGACGTGCTCACGCAACAGATGCACGCCGATGGCGATCGACTTCATCGCTTCGACACGCGCATGACCGCGTCGACATTGGCGAGAACGATGTTCAGGCCGAGATAGAGAAGGTCGACGTCGCCGATCGAGATCACCGCCTCGCCGGCGATGACCACGCCGCGATCGAGGAGGTGATCGAGCATCTCGAGCAGAGGCAGTTCTTCGAGCTCTTCGGTCATGACAGGTTGGCAAACGTGTACGGCGGCCACGGCCCCGTGAGTCCCAGCGTCACGCCCTCGGATTCATAACGCGCGGTCATCGTGTCGTGCAGCTCCTGCAAGGTCGCTTCCTCGTCGCGGTTGATGAGGACGTTGATCTGCGGGAACCCGCCGTCGCGGCCCTCGCGCGTTTCGGCGACGGTCTCGCAGCGCAGCTTCTCGGCCACGAGCCGCTCGATCTCGCCGACGACCTCTTGTTCGGCCGCGTGCGAGGCGCGCTTTCTCTCGTCGTCGAGTTTCTTGCGGAGCAGGAACGCCTTCCCCGGCGCCGCGGTCTCGATCTCGTTTTGCAGGTCGCGCAACGACGCGACCCGTGCGGCCAGCGACTCGCTCCAGCGCGCCGGATCGAACTCCACGCGCAGCGTCCACTCCTGCTTTCCGTCGAGCCGCTCCAGCACGCGCGAGAGCATCTCGCCATGCTCCTGCAGATACGACCGCAACGCCTCGTCGGACGAGAAGAGCGTGAACGCCCGCAGCGGCACGATGGCGGTGCGTTTCATCAGGTCGCTGACGACGTCCTGATGCCGGTATCCGATCGCGCCGAGCCACTCGAGGTCGCCGGCGCGGCGATCGATGACTTCCTGTGAGAATTCATCCGCGTTCACGCGCGTGAAGACCGCCGAGACGGCGTCGATCGTGACCGTCCCGAACCGCCGCATGCCGTCGATCCCGTCGACCTGCGGGGTGACCGCGTCGCGCGTCACGCAATACACGTAGATCACGACAGCATCTTACTGTGTGGAGTGCGGCACCAGCGTCGCGAGCTCCGCGAGCGTCGCCGGCGGCGTCTCGCGGCGCTCGATGATCACGGCTTCGCCGAGGTCGCCGAGGATCGCGAGCTCGTGGGCGCGCATCGAGCGGTCGCACGCGCAGTCGTTCTCCGGCGCGACATAGTTTGCGATCACGCCGCCGAGGTGCAGGCCGCGCTCGCGGAGCGTGTCGAGGAGGCGTTTCGTCTCGTCGACCACCGCGCGCTCGGGGCGCGTCACGACGATCACTGCCGTCTCTTCCGAATGCAGCGTCGCCTCGAGCTCCTTGAGCGCGCGCGCGGCACGGACGAGCTCCTCGCCGAGAGTGCCCGGGGGGATGAGGTCTTTGTAGCGGAGGAGGAGGCGCATGAACTCGTGCACCCATTCCACCGCCGTACGCGGCAGCTCGATGAGGCGCAGGAAGTGGCCCGTCGGCGCCGTGTCGACGATGACGCCGGCCAGCGACGCGTCATTCACGAGATCGGCGAGGCGCGTGATCGCGAACAGCTCGTCCGCGCCTGGCGGCGCGATCTCGATGAGGCTGCGCATCGCCTCCTCGTCGTGGGCGACGGTCATGCCGCGCGGCGCGAGCGCGTTGAACGCGTCCGCGAGCTCCGCGCCGAGGGAGTCGCGAAACTGGCGCCATTTGGCTTTCGTGTCGATCGTTTCGACAGTGAGGTTCGGAGGCGGCGCCTCATTCGCGAAGACGTCGCGGAGGGAGTGGGCGGGATCGACGGAGATGATCGTGTAGTTCCGTTGCGGGTTGCGAGTCGCGAGTTGGAGGGCCAGCGATGAGGCGCAGCTGGTTTTGCCGACGCCGCCCTTGCCGGCGAAGAAGGTGAATCGCGTAGGACGAATAGGACCTATAGGACGAATAGGACTTATAGGTCCTATCCGTCCCATTTGTCCTATGCAATCGCGCGGAAAATCCACCACCCGCGTGAACCGCGCGCGCGCCGCGTCGTCTCGCGCGACCCGCGCCTCATCCAGCTTGCAATCCGGGTCGAGCACGGCGCGATTGAGGACGACGAACGGGACGTCGATCCCTACCTCCTTGATGAGACGCACCGTCTGCTCGACCACCAGAGGTTCCGACAGCGTCACCGCGATGAACGACGTTCGCGCGGGATCCGTCAGCAGCTCGCGACGTCGTGTCGCGCGCGCATCGAAGTCTTCGATGAACGCATCCAGCGCGTCGCGCGCGTCGCGGCGCGTGAACTGGCGCACCATCGCGCGATGTTTCTCCTGCATCGAGTCGAGCGCGAGCGCGAGCTGATGGAAGTGCTCCGACGACGACAGCATCCGCAACGTGTGCCCGGTGGGCGCGGTATCGACGATCAACACCGACTCCGGATGCTCCTCGGACAGCTCGCCGATGTGCATCCAGGTCATCAGTTCGTCGACGCCGGGAATCGAGAGCTCGAACAGGCGCCGCAGCTCCTCGCGGTCGAGATACGTTCCGCGGTCGCCGATCTCGAGGAAGGACTCGAGGTGCTGTCCGAGGAAGCGGGCGTAGAGCGCGTTCGCATCGAGAGATGCGACGTCGAGAAAGATCACCGGGCGCGTCTCGCGAAAATGCGCCGCGGCTGCGTTCGCGAGCGTGGTCTTGCCGACGCCGCCCTTGCCGCCGAACAGAAGCACGCGCCGGCCGGAGAGCTCGTCCAGCGCGGCAACGAACGATGAGCTCATCGTTCGCCGTATCCGGTGTGGACCCCGATCCCGCCTTCTTCCTCTTCGCGCTCCGCCGCGATCTGCCGCGAGATCTCCTCGCGTCGCGCGCGGATATCGCGCAGCGCCTGGAACACGACCGCCTCCTCGCGCGTGTAGTCCTCTTCCGAGATCTCGCCGAGCTCGAGCCGCATCTGCAGCTCGATCAACCGCTCCTTCCAGGGCTGATCGTTCAGCAGCTCGTCATCGGCCATCTTCTGGATCGTGCGCATGACCCACTTGATGCCGGAGATCGGCGCCGTGAAGGGGAGAAGGAGGATGTCGTCGATGAGGAAAGCCATTACGAGTCTTCCAGTCTTCGAGTCGTCGAGTCTTCGAGGAGCTTCTTGACGACTTGAAGACTCGTCGACTCGACGACTATCTCTCCGCGCGTTCGAGTTTCAGCCGAATGTTCACGAAGTTATACGGCGGCCACGGGCCGGTGTAGAGGAACGACAGCTTGTTCTCGTACTTCTTCGCGATCTCGGAGATCTGGTCGTCGAAGGCCTTGGTCTTGTCGCGCTCGACGAGGAAGGCCGCGTTCATGATCATCTTGTCGCCGATCGGCTTGTTCGAGCGCGACGCGATCGCGGCGTCGCGCAGGGCCTCGTAGATCTCTGTCACGTACGCGTCGGCCTTCGCCTGAAGGGCCGACTCCACCACGCGGCCGAGCTGCATTCGCGAGAAGTACGTCGACGTCGACGTGTTCGACTGGATCTCTTCCTTGAGGCGGCGGATCTCCTCGTTCTCGTTCTCGATCTCGCGGACGACCGAGTCCTTGTCCCAGTTCACCTTGAGACCGAACTCGATCTTCCCTTCCATCTTCTGCAGGACGTCGCTGAGCGCCTCGTACGTGCCTTTCAGGAATTCCTTGATGTCGTTTTCGGTGCGGAAGACCGTGCCGAAGCTCATTGGCAGGACGGTGAAATCCTTCATCACCAGCTCGTTCACGTGCTCGTGGGCGAGCGCGTTCTCGCGGGTCGGATCGAAGACGATCAGCGGGCAGTTCGAGACCACGGCCGCGAACTCGCGGTACGGCACCGTGTACACACGGTCGCCGCGGCCTCCGATCCCGACCGTGCCGAAGTCGCGCGGCGTCTCCGTCTTGATGATGCAGTAGACGTATTTGCCCTGCTCTGTCTCGGAGTGGATCTGCTCGCTCATTGCTGCGAAGAATACAATAACGCGTCCCTTGCAATCCCCCGACCTCCGCCGCACAGCCCGGCTCATCGAGCGCTGGTTTTCCCGTCATCAGCGGCCTCTCCCGTGGCGCGTTGCGTACGACCCGTATCACGTGTGGGTGTCGGAGGTGATGCTGCAGCAGACGCGGATGGAAGTGGTGCTGCCGTACTTCGCGCGATTCCTCGAGCGCTTTCCGGACCTCGCATCGCTGGCTTCGGCAACCGACGACGAGGTCACGACCGCGTGGTCGGGACTCGGCTACTACCGCCGCGCGAAGATGCTCCGCGCGGGTGCGGCCGCGGTGATGGAGACGTTCGGCGGCGCAATTCCCTCGACGGTCGAGAAGCTGTTGACGATCCCCGGCATCGGTCGCTACACCGCCGGCGCGATTGCGTCGGTGGCGTTCGAACAACGCGCGCCGATCGTCGACGGCAACGTGGCCCGCGTCCTCGCGCGCCTGTTCGCGCTCGAGACCGACGCCTGGCCGCGCGCGGACGAGCTCGTGCGCGCGAGCAAGTCGCCGCGCGCGCTGAATCAGGGATTGATGGAGCTCGGCGCGCTGATCTGCAAGCCGCGCAACCCGACGTGTCTCGTCTGCCCCGTGCACGACGCCTGCGTCGCGCGCGCGAGCGGCCGGATCGACGAGCTCCCGCCGCCGAAGCCAAAGAAGGCCACGCGCGAGCTGACGATTCCTCTTTATCTCGTGCGCGACCGCCGCGGCCGCGTGCTGATGCGCCGCGCGTCGGGAACGCTCATGGACTCGATGTATCACCTCCCCCACGGCGACACCTCGCTCCTCGAAGGCCAGCCGTTCGCCGCGGCGACTCGAAAACTCCTCGGCACGTTCCGGCACACGGTGACCACGCGGAAGATCGAGTTCGTGGTGTACACGGCGACGGTCTCGCGGCGCGCGGCGGGATACGAATGGATCGCGAACGTCGACGAGGTGCCGCATCCGTCGTATGTGCGGAAGGCGTTAAAACTGGAGGAATAGGACGAATAGGACTCATGGGACGGATAGGACATCCTATGAGTCCTATTCGTCCTATCCGTCCTATGTCCTACACTTCCCCCCATGCGTGGGCGTGTGAAAGTGCTCCTTCTCCTCCTCTCGGTTCTCGTCGCTACCCCGGCCCTTCCCCAGTGCTCGTGGACGCCGCGCGCGTCGGCGCAGTTCCGCGACACGGCGCTCGACGTCGCCGTTCACGATGGATTCGTCTGGCTCGCCACCGGCTACGGCGTCACGCTCCTCGACGCGACGACGCTCGTCATCGCCGACTCCGTCGCGCTCCCGGGCAACACGCGCGTCGTTCACGTCGATCCGCGCGGCGTGACGTACGTCGGCAGCGGCTCGCGGCTCTACGTACTCACGCGCAGCGGCAAGAACCTCAGGGTCGTCCGCTACGTCGATGCCGGCGGCGCGGTGAACGACATCGCCGCGGCGAGCACTTATCTCTTCGTCGCCACCGCCAATGGCCTGTTCCACTTCGACGTGATCGAGGCCACGAACCCGATCCGATCCCAGAACACGCTGCCGACGACATCCGCAAACGTGACTTCGATCGCTGCCTCGGCCACGAAACTCTACGCCGCCGACGGCGACACTTCCGTCGACATCTTCTCGATCAGCACGCCCGCGCTTCCGCAGCGCACTGGCGAGCTCGCGACGCTCTCGCGCGCCGCGGCCGTGCACACGAGCGGCGACAACATTTTCGTCTCTGACGCCTTCGGCCAGAACACCGAGGTCTTCATCAACACGGCGCGCGTCGCGCAGCTGCCCGTCGGCGTGAATGCCTTCGCGGCGTTCACGAACGGCGTGCACTTCACCGCCGGCACGGACCGCACCCTACGCGTCGTCGACTTCAACTCCACCGCCGCGGTGAAGGAAGTCTTCGAGCACCAGCTCGCGCCCACCGGCGGTACCGACAACACCATTCACGAGATCGAGCGCACCGGCAACAAGCTCTACGTCGCCGCAGGTGACATCGGCCTCGCGGTCTACGACGTCGGCACGCTCGCGGCGCCGTACCCGATCGCCGGGTACCGCACGGCCGCGACCACGAGCACAGTGATCTCCGGCGACCGCGCCTGGTTCGCGAACGCGGCCGGCACGATCACCGAACAGAAGATCGTGTCCGCTGGGATCACGATGACGACCGAGCGCACGTGGAGCGGCGGCATGTTCGTGCACGACATACAATCAGACGTCGGGGGCACGAACCTCCTCACATCCAACGGCTCCACCGCGACGATCTGGTCGCTCGCGGGGGCAACCCCTGCGCAAACGCAGGCGTCGACGTTCCGCACGACCGTCAAGGCCGCGCGGTTCCACGGCGAGAACATGGTCGCACTGCTGGTCGACGGCTCGGTGTGGCGAGGCGGCGGAACGCCGCAGCAGGTCACGCTCCCGAACATCTCGTTCCTCGACCGCGCCGGCACGAATTGGATTTTCGCGGAGCTCCGCGACACGGGATCGACGATCCTCCACCACTTCGCGACGAGCGACTTCTCGATCGCGCCGTCGACGCACACGCTCGCCGGCGTGGCGACCGGCCTGGCGTTGGACGCGACCCGCGCGGCGATCTTCACGTTCGAGGGCCTCCGCATCGTGAACCTGAACGGCACCGCCGGCCGCACGATCGCCTTTCCGGGAATCCCGCGCCATTTCGCGTTCTCCGGCGACGACCTCCTCGTCCTCGGCAACCGAGTGCTCTACGTTTACGAAGGCGCGCAGACGCTCACGCGCGAGCACGCGCTTCCGGCCGACGCGCTGGCGGTCGACGGCGTCCCGTCTCTCGCCGCGATCGCGACGAGCGAGGGGATGATGGCGGTGTCTTACCTCGGCCAGACGCAGCCCGCGCCGGTCATTCCGTACACGAGCCGCTACTACACGAAGGTCCTGGCCGCGGGCGACCGCGCGTACCTTTTCGGCTTCGACGGCATCGACGTCTTCTCGACCGTCAGCGGCGACCTGCCGCGCTACATGACCACCGTCAGCGCCGCGGGCATCGTCGACGTCGCCGCGCTTCCGACCGGACTCTTCACGCTCTCCGCGTCGGGCAAGGTCACCGCGTACTCGACGCACGGCGTCGCGATGCGGCAGATGACGATCAACGAAGGAAGCGACGCGCAGCCGATCGCGATCGACGTCGCGGGGAACGCGGTGTGGGTGTCGATCTCGAAGGGCTGCCTCAGCGGCGGATGTCAGAACAAGACGCTGGTGCTCGATCCCGAGACGCTCAACGTCACGTCGACGATGAACGGCGCGGTGCTCGACGTCGTCGCCGCGGGCACGCGCGCGTACGCGCTGTTCGAGCTGCCTTCCGAGGTGCGGGTGATCAACATCGCGAATGCGCTGCAGCCTTTGCAGATGCTCGCGATCGCGCCCCCGAACCGCGCCACCTCGGTGAGTGCGCATCAGGGCCGCGTTTTCGTTCTCGGCGATCGGCTGTACGAGTACCCGGAGAACACGATGCTGCTCAAGGCGACGCACTTCCCCGCGATCACGCCCGACAAAGCGCAGCAGGTGCGCGTCGACGGGAACTGTCTCGTCATCACTGCGCGCAATGTGAATCCGGAAACGTACAACGCCGCGACGGTGATCCCGGCGCCGCCGCAGCACGACGTGCCCTCGGCGGTGCGCAGCGTCGCGTTGTTGCCGGGAAGGCTGCTGCTGTTGACGACGCACTCGCTGGAGGTGTGGTCGTCCGTCCCGAACGAGCCCCCCAGACGCCGTGCCGTGCGATGAAGATCACTTTCTCCTCCGACGCGAACGCTCATCGCATCACGCTCAGCGATCCGCCGCTGAACATCCTCGACATCCCGATGCTCGACGAGCTGCGGAACGCGCTAGCGCGGGTGCGGCCGGACCGGCACGCGTTAATCATCGACGCCGCGGGGACACGCGCGTTCTCCGCGGGCGTGGCGGTGCAGGATCACCTCGGCGATCGTGCGGCGGTGATGCTCTCGATCTTCCACGACTGCTTCCGCACGCTTGCGCGTCTCGACATCGTGACCGTCGCGCTCGTGCGCGGCCTGGCCCTCGGCGGCGGCTGCGAGCTGGCGATGGCCTGCGACTTCATCCTCGCGAGCGACACCGCGAAGTTCGGTCAGCCCGAGATCGCCCTCGGCGTGTTCCCGCCCGTCGGCGCGTACCAGCTGTCGCGACAGCTCCCGCCTCGCCAGGGACTCGAGATGATGCTCACGGGCGAGCCCGTCGACGCATTCGTCATCGCGAACGCCGTCTTCGCGGACGACGAATTCGAGACGCGCGCGGAAGAGTGGCTCGCGCGCATCTACCGCCACAGCGCTTCCTCGCTGCGCATCGCGAAGAAAGCGTTCCGCCTAGCGCGCGCGAACGACTTCGACGAGCGTCTCACGGACATCGAGCGCGTTTATCTCGACGAGCTCATGCGGACGGAGGACGCGACGGAAGGACTGAACGCGTTTCTGGAGAAGCGGAAGCCGCGCTGGCGGTGACTACTTCGACTGCTCTTCGAACTCGACGGTCGTATCGGAGTTCAGCTTGATCAGCATCTTCTTCTGCGGCGGAAGCGACGATCCGAACTGAGCGACGATGACCACGCCCGAGGACTTGCCGTCGCAGCCGACGGGCATCGGGCGGACGACCTTCAGGTCGCCATACTGCTTCGCGACCGACTTCCCGTTCTCGAGGATCCATTCCAGCGGCGGAGCCTGCTTCTTCTGGATCGCGGCGGCGAGCTCTTGCGCTTCCTGAAAGGTGAGCTTGCCGGTGAGCAGCGTGACCACCTGGAGCGGGCGCTCGGTGCGGTAGACGAAACGGTTCACGCACGCAGCGGACGCGGCATGCGCGCCGAAGACGAGGACGGACAGGACGAGAAAAATGCGTGTGATCTTCATGGCAAGGGGCGATGGATGACCAGGACTTCTGCCCATAGACAATGCCTTCATTATAGGAATTCCGCAACCCTTCTCTTCGGACAACGTAAAAACGGAGACAGCGCGATGCGTGTGTCATCATGAATCCGATGGACGTTGGCCCGTCTCCGAAACGGCGTCGCATCTCGCCGGCGTTTGTGGTCTGGCTCGCCGGCGTCGCCGCGATCATCGTTCTCGAATATTTCGACCGTTTGCTGGAGCGATTCGATCGCGACCTCGGCATTCTCGGCGTCTTCTCGTTCTTCGCCTGGCTGCTGGTCATCGGCCTGACGCTGTACGGCTTCGCGGTCATCACCCGTTGGGTCCTGCGCAAGCTCTTCTGGACCGTCGGGCGCCGGCTCTTCCTCAGCTACCTGCTCGTCGGCGTCCTTCCGTTCTTCCTCATGACCATCCTGCTGCTGACGGTCGTGTACATGTTCGCGGCCGTGATGACGCAGGCCGCGTATCGGGGCGAGCGTCAGGCGACGCTCGGGCAGATGGAGGCCTGGGCGCAGGAGTATTCGACCAGCGGCCGCCGCATCGCGGGCGCGCTGCCGTCGCTGGAGATCTACGACACCGCCGCGGCGTCGGGAGCGAAACTTCCTGACTGGCTGCGCACGCGCAGCTTCAGCGGCGTCGTGGAACGCGAAGGTCAGCCGTTGCTCGTCGCGGCGCGGCAATTCCCCCTCGACGACGACCGCACGCGCGGGGTCGTGCTCGTGCAACCGCTCGACAAGAACTGGACGGACGCGCTGTTTGAAAAGTCGCGGATGATCGTCCGGACCGCGCGCGCGGAAGCGAAGGGCGACGAGCCCATCACACTCAAAACCGACGACAACGAGTTCCGCAGTGTTTTGGCCGGCAACATCGGCACAAACATCATCTGGGGCGATCTCGTCGAGGTCACGACCTGGGCCAACGGAAGCTCCAACGACGACCACCGGCTCTTCACGCTGATCATCAACCCGCCGCGCAACCTGATGTCGTACTACTTCGGCGAGTCCGGCGGGCGCTACTTCGAGATGCTTCTGGGCGTCATCATCACCCTGACGGTGATGCTGATGATGATGTACGGCATCGCGGCGCTCTTCGCGGGCGTGCTGATCTTCTCGATCTCGCGCGCGGTGAACCGCATCGAGAAAGGGACGCGCGCGGTCGAGCGCGGCGACTTCTCGTACCGCATCAAGATGAAGCGCCACAACCAGCTGGGCGCGATGGCGCAGTCGTTCGACAGCATGACCGCGTCGATCGCGTCGCTGCTATCGACGGTCTCGGAGAAGGAACGCCTGCAGAGCGAGATCGCGATCGCGGCGTCGATCCAGCGCAACCTGCTGCCGAAGGAAGGACCGAAGTTCCGCGGCGTGTCGTTCTCCGCGCACTTCGAGCCGACGACGTCGATCGGCGGCGACTACTACGACGTCTTCAATCTCGACAAATCGCGCCTGGCTGTCGCCATCGGCGACGTGTCGGGACACGGACTCTCGACGGGCCTGGTGATGGCGATGGTGAAGGCAGCGATGACGACCCTCGTCGAGGAGGGAGCGGACGAGGTGTCGCTGTTCCGCCGCCTGAACGAGCTCGTGTACCGCTCGACGGAACGGCGCGCGTTCATGACGCTGGCGTTCACGATCTTCGATCTCGAGCGCGGCACGATCCGCCACACGAACGCGGGGCATCTGTATCCGTATCTGCTCCGCGACGGCGCGACCTCGGCGATCTCGATCGAGTGCCCGTCCCTGCCGCTGGGCGTACGCGAGCAGATGACCACGAGGACGGTCGAGGTGCCGCTGCTGGAGGGCGACTCGATCGTCTATCTCTCCGACGGCATCGTCGAAGCGCAGGACGAAAACGGCGACCCCCTCGGCTTCGATCAGCTCGAGTCGCTCCTCGCCGCGCAAACGGACCGTTCCCCGTCGTCGCTGCGGGACACGATCCTCGAAGCGGTGGCACGCCACTCGGGCACGCGCCCCGCGGATGATGACCGCACGGTAATGGTGCTGCGGTTCGATCGTTTGCTGACGGTGGCGGAGGCGGAGGCGGAGCCGCTGACCGCAGCGGTCGCAGGCTAACGCGAAGCGCCGGCTACGGAAATCGTGACCGAGGCGTCGCTCGGGATGACGTTGTTGTCGATCGCCTTGCGGATGTGCTTCGAGATCCGGTTGATGTAGTTCACCGTCTCGCGGAACGGCGGCACGCCGTCGTACTTCCACACGTTCCCCTCGCCGGCGTTGTACGCGGCGACGGCCAGGTCCGCGTTGCCGTCGAAGGTCTTGAGCAGCCAGCGAAGATAGCGGGTTCCGGCGTGGATGTTCTCTTCCGGGTCGAAGGAATTGGAGACACCGAAGCGCTTCGCGGTGGCGGGCATGAGCTGCATCAGGCCGCGCGCGCCTTTGTGCGAGACGATCCGCGGGTTGTAGTCGGACTCGGCCTTGATGACCGCGGAGACGAGTGCGGCGTCGACGTCGAACTTCTGCGCGGCCGCGACGATGATGTCGTTGTACTTCGACTGCCACAACGGCTGGCTCTGCTCGCTGTAACGCCAGGAGCGCTTCGGGAAAACGCCGCCCTGCTCCTCGACAATCTTCTTCACTTCCTCGACGACCTCGGCCGGCACGATCTCGTCGTCGACGATGCGCTCGATCCGCGTCAGCGGCAGCGACATTTTCCCTCCGCCCTGAAGCGTGAGGTGAATCAGGTCCTCTTCGACCGCGTACGCCTCGATCTTCGTGTTCCGCCCATCGGCAAACACGGCAATGCTCGCGCTCGCCGGGATGGCGAGGAGAAGCACGGCGAAGACGGCAAGAGTACGCATGGATGCGGTGGTAACGGCTCTGGTGGGACGATTATGCCCCTAAGTTTATCCCGCGCGTAGACGCGGGATCTCTGGTGAGACCGGATCCAGCGTCCCCACAGGCGCGACTCACGCGGTGCCACCAGAGATCCCGCGTCTTCGCGCGGGATAAACTGAAAAGCATCTAAGCGCGCGGATGAAACGACTCGTACATCTTCTGCAATCGCGCCCTCGACACATGTGTGTAGATCTGCGTCGTCGAGATATCCGCGTGGCCGAGCATCATCTGTACGCTTCTCAGGTCCGCTCCGTTCTCGAGGAGGTGCGTCGCGAATGAGTGGCGCAGCACGTGCGGCGAGATGTGCGCCTTGATCCCCGCTTCGCGCGCATAGCGGACGATCTTCATCCAGAACGACTGCCGCGTCATCGGGCGGCCGCGACGCGAGAGGAAGAGGTGGGGGTCGGCGTACTTGTCGAGATCGGCGCGTCCGTTCTCGACGTACAGCACGATCGCGTCGCGCGCGGTGTCGCCGAAAGGCACGATGCGCTCTTTCGAGCCTTTGCCCATCGTGCGGAGAAAACCCGCGTCCATCACGACCTCGTCGATCCGCACCTTGATCAGCTCACTGACGCGCAGGCCGGTCGCGTACAGCAGTTCCAGCATCGCCGCGTCGCGCAGGCCGTCTGGCGTCGCGCGGTCCGGCGCCGCGAGCAGCGCCTCCACTTCCTCCGGCTGCATCGACTTCGGCAGCGTCGACCAGAGCTTCGGGTTCTCGAGGTTCTCGGTCGGGTCCTTCTTCAGATGCCGCTCTGCGACGAGAAAGCGGAACATCCCGCGAATCGCCGCCAGCGCACGCGCGACGCTCCGCGCCGAGATCCCTGCCGCGCGCAGCGACTGAAAGTATTTGACGATGTGGATGCGCTCCACGCGGTCGAGATCGAGCGCCGCGTCGTTCAGGTAGTGGCCAAAGTGACGGAGATCGATCGCATACGACGAGAGCGAGTTCTTCGCCAGTCCCTTCTCCACCGCGAGGAAATCGAGAAAGATCGGCAGGTAGGTGACGAAGTAGGGCCCGCGCTCTTTCTTGTCAGGATCGATCGTGCGCGGATGTCTGGGCATGGTCGGTCTCTCCAGTTTATCCTCGCGCGTAGACGCGGGGATCTCCGGTTCCACCGCGCTGAAACGCACCGACAAACGCGGCGCCACCAAAGATCCCGCGTCTACGCGCGGGATAAACTGGATGCAGCCACCACATCCGCCATGTACGAGCTGCGCACGAACGGTCCCGAGAACACGGCGCGGAACCCCATCTCCTCGCCCAGGAGCCGGTACTCGTCGAAGACGTCGGGGTGCACGTACTCGACGACGTCGAGCTTCTCGCGCTTCGGCTGCAGATACTGCCCGATCGTGACGATCTCCACGCCCGACTCGAGGAGGCGCAGCAGCACTTCGAGCACTTCGTCGCGGCGCTCGCCGAGGCCGAGCATCAGGCCGGACTTGGTCGTGATCGCCGGGTCCACGTTCTTCGCTTCGCGCAGCACCGTGAGCGAGCGCTCGAAGCGCGAGCCGGGGCGCACGAAGTCGTACAGGCGCGGCACGGTCTCGACGTTGTGATTGAAGTAGTCGGGGCGCGCTTCGACGACCGTGCGCACGGACTGCAGATTGCCGCGGAAATCCGAGGTCAGCACTTCCACCGCCGCGAGCGGGAGCGCTTCGCGCAGCTCGCGGATCGTCTCCGCGAACTGATGCGCGCCGCCGTCGACGAGATCGTCGCGCGTCACGCAGGTCACCACCACGTGAGCGAGCCCCAGACGCCGCGCCGCCTCCGCGACCGCCTTCGGCTCGTGGGGCGACGGCGGCGCGTACGGACGTCCCGTGGTCACGTTGCAGAAGCCGCAGGAGCGCGTGCAGACGTCGCCGAGGATCATGAACGTGGCCGTGCCGCGGGAGAAGCACTCCGTGCGGTTCGGACAGGCGAGCGACTCGCAGACGGAGTGCAGCTCGCTCGCGCGGAGCATGGTTTTCATGTCGCGCAGCGAGGCAAGGTTGAGCTTTTTCTCACGAATCCATTGTGGAAGGCGCTGTGTCATAGGTCCGCGCCGCATTGTACAAACAAACAAAAATGCCGCCCGAAGGCGGCACTTGCGCGTGCTCGAAATCGCTGACGGTCAGTGACCGCCGACGGACAACGGGGCGCCCAGCGACTTCTCGATGCACTTGTAGATGATCTTCTCGGCTTCCGGCTCGGGGATGTTCTTGACGATCGCGACCTCGGAGACGAGGAGGTACTTCGCGCGGTCGTACATCTTTTTCTCCCGGAACGAGAGGCTCTTCCGTTTCTGGACTTCGCTGAGATTCTTCAGCACGTCGGCCACATCCTCGAGACGACCCGTCTTCATCTTCTCCAGGTTCTCGCGATAGCGGCCCTTCCAGTCCGTGTGGCTCTTGACCGGCTTCTGCTCGAGCAGACCGAGAAGTCCTTTGACCTCTTTCTGCTGGTACAGGCGCCGCAGTCCAACGCGGACTTCGTTCGTGATCGGCACCATCAGCCGCGAGTTATTCGCAAGAAGCCGAAGGTGATAGTAGCTGTCCCCCGCCGGCATGATCGGCGACTCGCCGATATGCTCCACGACCGTTACACCGTGGTTCGGATAAACGAGCTTATCCCCGACCTTGAAACTGACTTTCATTGACGACAAGTGAGGCTCCTTTCGGAATATGAAGGTAAGGCGACAACAAGAGGGATCGGCATGATACGTCACCAATCCATGGGCGTCAAACGATCAAAACTGTTCGCGTCGCAAAGGCGTGAATCGGCGCGCGGTCCCCGCGATGCAATTTTCGGGCTACCCCCGGCTGAAGGCCGGGACTATTGTCGCATCCGCCGGATGAGCTGGTGCAGCCGGTCCATCCCCTCGCGCCGCTCCTGCTCGGTTCCGGTCAGGAGATCCTCGATCGTCTGCAGCTCGCCGTGAATCTCCGGCTTTGGCGCGGAAGCCGCGGCGGCTTCCGGTGCCGGCTCGACGCGGCGTGCGACAACCGGCGCCCCGCCGCCGACCGCCGACCGCATCCGTTGCGCCATGGCGCGGATCGACGGCACATCGCCGTTCTCGAGCGCGCGCTGCACCGCCTTCGCGCTCGCCACCGCGTCCGCGTACGGACTGTCGGCGTTGTCGACGATCCTCGCCTTCACCAGCGAGACGTTCAGGTTCCCATAGCCAGTCTTCTCCTCCGTCCGCGCGCCGATGCGCACGGTCGCGCGGCGCGCGACGTCCGGGAGGTCAACCGGCCGGAACTCCCCCGGCTGCAGCCACTGCTTGATCTCGACGGACTCCCTTTCGTTTTGCGTCCCGCGCTCGCCGACGTAGTCGATGTCGACACGCTCGACCCACACGGGCTGGTTTTTTCGCACGAGCATCTTCCGCGTCGGCACTTCGAGGACTACGCGATAGACCCAGTCGCCCTTGAGCTCGACCGTCTCCATCTTGTCTTCGGCGCGCGGCTGAATGGAGAACGAGTCGTTGATGCGTCCGGAGTCGAAGCGCTCGAAGGTCGCGTGCTCGTACGTGCCGTCCGCGCGCTTTCCGCGCAGCAAGTCGATGTCTTCCTCGACGATGCGTTTCAGCAGATCGCGCGGCAGGTCGCGCTTGCTCGCCTGCGCCACGCGATCGAACACGATCGCATCCTCGGACACACGTTGCATGACGTTCTGCTGCGCCTGCAGCGTCGTCGTGAGAAACAGGATCCACAGCGCGCGTTTCATCACTCCACCCCCAGCTCGCTGAGGACGCTGGTCCCCGCAAGTCCCGTTTTCGGCAGTTCCAGCAGATCGCACAACGTCGCGCCGAGGTCGCCGAACGTGCTGCGCGTGCCGAGCGGACGCGCGCCGCGGATGCGCGGCCCAGCGACGATCAGCGGCACGTACTCGCGCGTGTGATCGGTCGAGACGTCGGTCGGATCGCAACCGTGATCGGCGGTGATGAACACCAGGTCGTTCTCGCGCAGCGTCTCGAGCAACGCGGCGAGCTCGCCGTCGAACGTCTCCAGCGCCTTCGCATAACCCACGGGATCATTGCGATGGCCGTACTTCGAGTCGAAGTCGACGAGGTTCGTGAAGACGAAATCCGCGTTCGATTCGCGCACGAGATCCATCGTCTTACTCATCCCATCCGAGTTCGACTCCGTGCGAATCTCCGTGCTGATGCCGACGCGGTCGAAGATGTCGGCGATCTTGCCGAGACCGATCACCTCGCGACCAGCCTTGTGCGCGCGCTCGAGAACGGTCTCGCCGGTCGGACGCACGGAGAAGTCCTTGCGGTTCGCAGTGCGCTTGAAGTGTCCCGCGCTCGGACCGACGAAGGGCCGCGCGATGATCCGTCCGATGTTGTGCTCTCCGCGCATCAGCTCGCGCGCGATCGAGCAGATCCGCCACAGCTCGTCCACAGGAATGATTCCCTCGTGAGCCGCGACCTGGAACACCGAGTCGCCCGAGGTGTAGACGATCGGCGCGCCGGTGCGCATGTGCTCTTCTCCGAGCTCGTCGAGGATCACAGTGCCCGACGCGGGTTTGTTGCCGAGCGTGTCGCGCCCGATGCGTCGCTCGTATTCTTCGATCACCTCCCGCGGAAAACCGTTCGGGTAAGTGCGGAACGGATCTTCGACGACGAGGCCCATCATTTCCCAGTGACCGGTGGTGGTGTCCTTCCCAGCGCTGCGCTCGGCCATCCGCCCGTACGCAGCGGTCGCGTTCTCCGTCGTCGCCGGCGTGGGGAGCGTGTGCAAAAGACCGAGGCGCGTGAGCGTCGGAAGGCTGGGGTGCTGGCTGTCGAGAACGTGCCCGAGCGTGTTCGAGCCTTCGTCGCCGAAGTCTTTCGCATCGGGAAGCTCACCAACGCCGAGGGAGTCGCAGACGAGAACGATTGCTCTATTCTTCATCGAGCGATGAACGATGAACGATGAACGATGAACAGTCAACACGCCAACGATGAACCAGAGTTAGCGGCGACGGCGCTTCACGGTTTTCACCGAGGCGACGAGAATCGCCATCAATTCATTTGCTTCATCCATTAGCGCCTGCAGTCGAGCCGGCGGGATGATCTCCGCCTCGATGAGCAACTCGAACCAGTAGATCGTCTCGTCGAGCTCCTGTAGTGCCAGCTCGAGTTTTGCTGGTCAGCTCCGCATCGGAGCGGCCTCGGAATGCTTCACGGCAATGCGCACCGGGCGCAGTTCCGGATCGGAGGAACTGGCGCCCGATGATGCGTGCGACTTCATCGCGTGGCAACGCTTTGAAGACCTTAATGACGCGAACAGCGAATGCTCTCGCCCTCTGCGGAAGCGTGTTCATCGTTCATCGTTCCGCGCTCATCGTTCAAACGAGATGCTCGTGCACTAACGGCCTCTCCGCGGGTGCCTCATCCCTGATCGTCACGAACGACAGATACCGCGCGCGCAACTCCTCAACGTCGCGGCGGGCAACACCCAGCTGGATGCGCGCGATCACGTCGCCGGCGCGCACCTCGTCTCCCGTCCTGCGGTCGAACAGCACGCCCGCGGCGTAGTCGATGACGTCGTCCGCTTTCTTGCGACCGGCGCCGAGGTCGACGGTGAACATGCCTGCGTGATACGTGTCCATCGCGGTGATGAAGCCGCTTTGCGGCGCCTTCACCTCGATCACCTCGCGCGGCTGCGGCAGCAGCGAGTAATCGTCGACGATGCCCGGATCGCCGCCCTGCGCGGCGATCCACTTGCGAGCCTGCTGCAGCGCGGCACCGGACGTCAGCGCCTCCTGGAGCGCCCGGTTCGCGGACGCCTCGTCGAAGCGGCGCGACATCACCAGCACGCGCTCGGCCTGCGCGCGCGTCACTTCCATCACGTCCGCCGGACCGACGCCCTTTAGACAATCGATCGTCTCCACGATCTCGTTCGCGTTGCCCGCGGCGATGCCGAGGGGGCGGTCCATGTCCGTGATCAACGCCTCGACCTTCGTGCCCGAGCCGGCGGCCGCGGCGATGAGGCTCTGCGCGAGCGCCTTCGAGTCCTGATAGATGCGCATGAACGCGCCGCTACCCGTCTTCACGTCGAGGATCAGACCCGACGCGCCCATGGCAAGCTTCTTCGACATGATCGAGGCCGTGATCAGCGGCAGCGACTCGACGGTGCCGGTGACGTCGCGCAGCGCGTAGATCTTCTTGTCCGCCGGCGCGATTCCTTCCGTCGACGTCGAGATCACGCATCCGGCATCGGCCACGCAGCGCTCGAAGTCCTTCCGCGAGAGTCGCGCGTTGAACCCGGGGATGGCTTCGAGCTTGTCGAGCGTGCCGCCGGTGTGCCCGAGCCCGCGGCCGGAGAGCATTCCGATCTGAACGCCGCACGCGGCCACCCAAGGCGAGAGCACGAGCGAGACCTTGTCGCCCACACCGCCGGTGGAGTGTTTGTCGGCGATGAAGTCGTACTCCGAGCGCAGATGCCACTGCTCGCCCGAGCGCAGCATGGCCTGCGTCAGCGTCGCCATCTCCTCGGCGGTCATGCCGTTGATGGCGATGGCCATCAACAGCGCGGACATCTGGTACTCGGGGATCGTCGCGCGCGTGAAGCCGTCGATGAGGAACTCGATCTCGCGCGGCTCGAGCGGCCCGCCGCGGCGCTTCTTGTTGAGGAGCTCGTACACGCTGTACATCCGCACAGTTTATCCCGCGCGAAGACGCGTCTACGCGCGGGATAAACTGGGAAGGCGTCATGAAGGCAGTCATCCTCCTCTCCGGCGGACTCGATTCCGCGACGGTGCTCGCGATCGCAAAAGACGAAGGCCGTGAGTGCCTCGCGCTGTCGATCGTTTACGGGCAGCGGCATGGCGTGGAGCTCGACGCTGCGAAGCGCGTGGCGAATGCGATCGGCGTCGCCGAGCACGTGATTCATCCGCTCGATCTGCGCGTCTTCGGCGCGAGCGCGCTCACCGCCGACATCAGCGTCCCGAAGGACGCGGTCGGCGCGCCGGGGATCCCGATCACCTACGTCCCCGCCCGAAACACGATCTTCCTCGCCCTGGCCCTCGGATACGCCGAAGCACGCGAAGCGGCGGAGATCTGGATCGGCGTGAACGCACTCGACTACTCCGGCTACCCCGACTGCCGCCCCGAGTTCATCGACGCGTTCCAGCAGGTGATCTGGAAAGGCACGCGCAGCGGCGTCGAGCACCACGAGCCGCGACTGATCGCGCCCCTGCTGTACATGACCAAGGCGGACATCATCCGCCGCGGCGTGGAGCTCGGTGTGGACTACGGCATCACGCACTCTTGCTACGACCCTGCACCGGACGGCGGCGCCTGTGGCCATTGCGACTCGTGCCTGTTGCGGAAAAGGGGGTTTTTCGACGCTGGCGTGGGAGACCCCACCGTGTATGCGAGCGATGAACGATGAGCGATGAGCGATGAACACGCTTCGCGATCGAACAAAGGTTTTCGCGAAAGAGATCATCAGATTCTGCGTATCGCTTCCGCAGACTGACGAGGCGCGGGTGATCAAGCGGCAGTTGTTGCGCTCGGGAACGTCGCCCGGAGCGCATTGCCGCGAGGCGTTTCGTTCACGCTCGAATGCGGAGATGATCAGCAAGCTCGATACAGCGTTGCAGGAGCTCGATGAAAGTGTTTACTGGATGGAGCTGTTGATCGACACGGAGATTGCTCCAGCGAGGCGCCTGCAACCGCTGATGCAGGAAGCGGACGAGCTGATCGCAATCGCGGTAGCCTCCGTCCGTACAATCAAGCGCAGGCGCTAACCGGTTCATCGCTCATCTTTCATCTTTCATCGTTCGTCATGCGCATCACTGAGATTTTCTTTTCGATTCAGGGCGAGTCCTCTCACGCCGGGCGGCCGTGCGTCTTCGTCCGCCTCACGGGCTGCAATTTGCGCTGCGTGTGGTGCGACTCCGAGTACACGTTCACCGGCGGGGAGCGGATGTCGCTCGATGACGTCATGGCGCGCGTGAAGAGCTATGGCTGCAATCTCGTCGAGGTCACGGGTGGGGAACCGCTGGCGCAGGCCGAGTCGTTCGACTTCATCCGCCGTCTGTGCGACGAAGGGTTCGAAGTGCTCATCGAGACTTCCGGCTCGATCGACACGACGCCGGTCGATCCGCGCGCGAAGGTGATCCTCGACCTCAAATGTCCAGGCTCCGGCGAGGTGGAAAAGAACCTTTGGGAGAACCTCGACCATCTGCGACCGCACGACGAGATCAAGTTCGTCATCGCCGACCGCAACGACTACGAGTGGGCAAAGCGCGTCATTGAGGAGCGCGGGCTCGATCGCTGGACCGTCCTCCTCTCGCCAGTGTGGGGGACAATGGACATGAAGGCGCTCGCCGAATGGATGCTCGCCGACCGCGTGCCGGCGCGTTTTCAAACGCAACTGCACAAACACATCTGGGGCGCGGACGTGAAAGGCGTATGAACCAACCGAAACTCGATCACATCGGAATCGCCGTGAAATCGCTCGATGCGGCACGCGTCTATGAGGCGCTCGGATTGAGCATCGAGCATGTCGAGACCGTCGAGACGCAGAAGGTGAAGACGGCCTTCCTCTCCGTCGGCGACTCCCACATCGAGCTCCTCGAGCCGACCGGCCCCGACTCCGCGGTGGCGAAATTCATCGAGAAGCGCGGCGAGGGCATCCATCACATCTGCCTCCGCGTCGACAACATCGAAGAGCACCTCGCCAGCCTGAAGGCGCAAGGCTATCGACTCATCAACGAGGCGCCGGTGCCGGGAGCGCACGGATGCCGCGTCGCGTTCCTGCATCCGTCCGCAGGGAACGGCGTGTTGATCGAGCTGAGCGAGAAAGTCGAATGATCGAAGGCTTCGAACCGAACGCTCTCGTCCTGCTCAACCTCGTCAACCCGAAGGAGAAGTTCTTCGGCGTCTTGCGGGCGTTGTCGGCGGCGGGCGTGACGATGCGGGCCATGAACCTCGACTCGTTCGACGATTGGATCCATCAGGTCGCCCGGGGGGAGGAATCGGAGATCGAGATGATCTCGATGTTCGTGCCGCTGTTCCGGGTCGAGCGCATTTTTCTCGACGAGCCGGCGGGCGCGATCCCGTCCTATGCCCAGCGGTTTCAGAACGTCACTGGCCGCACGATCGAGAACTATCTCGGTCTTTGACCCGCCCGCGGCCATTGCTCCGTATAATTCGCGGCCGAATTCGATTCCGGAGGAGATCCAACTGTTGTCATCCACTACACGTAACCTGCTGTCCGCGCTTCTGGTCCTCACCGCACTTTTCGCGGGATGCAAAGGGAAGGAGGAGTTCGCCGAGCCCGAGGCGTTCAGCTTCGTCGTCTACCCCGGCTCGCGCTACCTCGGGCAGCTCACCGAAACGACCAAGAACGCGCACCGCGTCCTGTCGCCGGGGCAGGAGCCGCCGCCGACTGCGATCTACGACATCGACGCTCCAGTCGAACAGGTCGCGGAGTTCTACGCCAAAGAGTACGGCTACAAGGAAGTCGCGCCCGACATCACGAACAATCTCAGCGCCGCGAAGCCGCCCGCGTACTACCGCACGGGCGATCTCGCCTCGGACGCGAAGTCGATCGAGGACCTCCTGAAGCAGATGAACATGCCGACGGACGTGTCGAAGGCCACCGGCTCGTACCGCGCTGCCGACATCAACCCGCGCCCGAACCGCCCGCGGGTGACGGTGCAGCGTCCGTACTTCGACGTGACGACTTCACAGGTGATCGACAAGACGCTGATTCTGATGTCGCGGTAAGCTCGCCGTTTTTCCAGTTTATCCCGCGCGTAGACGCGGGATCTCCGGTGGCACCGGGAGGCAGTACGCCACAGCGGCGCACGTGGGCAACCGCATCGCGGGATCACCGGAGATCCCGCGTCTGCGCGCGGGATAAACTGGGAGAAATGACAGTCCTCATCATCGGGCTGGGCCTGATCGGCGGCGCGATCGCAATCGCTCTGCGCGAACGCGCGGGGTGGCGCGTGCGATTCGTCGACCGCGATCCGTCGCTCGCACTCGAAGGTGTCGAGCGCGCCTACGCGCTCGACGACGCCGACGTGATCGTCCTCGCGACGCCGGTCGCCGTCGCCGTCGAGCTTCTTCCCACGATCGCAGCGCGCGGCGTCATCACCTCGGTGGGCAGCGTCATGCGTCCTCTGCGCGCGATCGCGCCGGCGAATTTCGTCGCGGGTCATCCGATGGCGGGATGGCACGAGGGCGGACTCGCGAACGCGCGGTACGTGCAGCTCGAGGGCGCGTCGTGGTTCGTCGACGACGACGATCCGCGCGTCGACGAGCTCGTGCACGCATGCGGCGCGTTGCCGGTGCGCGTCGAGGCGGCGGATCACGATGCGGCGATCGCGCTGACGAGTCATCTGCCGCAGGTCCTCTCGACGGCACTCTTCTCCTATCTCAGCGACAAGCCGGACGTGCAGAAGTTCGCGGGCGCGGGCTTGCGCTCGTTTCGCCTCGCCGCGAGCGACGGCGCGATGTGGCAATCGGTGCTCGAGGCGAATCGCGACAACCTGCGCCCGCACGCGGATGCGATCGCACAACTCGTGCGCGCGATCATCGAAGGCGACGAGCCCGAAGCATTCGCCAGAGCACGAACGCTGTGGCGAGCGCTGACGGAATGAGCGACCAGGAGAACGACCGCGGCCGGTACGCGACCGTGACGTCGTGCTCGCCCGGCGGGACCATGAACGCGATGAACGGCCCGTCGTTATCGATCACGCGAAACTCTCCCGCGGTCCATCCTGGATAGCTCGCGATGCTGCTCGCGATCAGCGCGTGCCGCTTGGCGCGGATCCGTAGTTGATACTCGTCGTCCGAGGCGCGCACGATCTTCACGTCGGCAGCATCGGAGAAGAAACGTTCCCGCACGTTCGCGTTTTCGCGAATGCTCCCGTCCTCGCCGACGATCCATTTCACATTCAGACGAGCGAGCAGCGGCGTGTCCGCGTCGTTCCATTTCGCGTAGTAGTCCGCCGGATTCCAGCCGACGTTCTTCGCGAGGTAGTCGACGTAGCGCCCAAACGCCATCGGGTCGTGCACGCGCACGTCTTCGAGTCCCCAGAGCGCGCCGACGTTCGGGTACATCTGCCCGCCGAGGCCGACCATGCGGTACGGGCCGCGAAGGCGTTCGAGTTGCGCGACGAGCGGCGTGCGCGGATTCAGCGCGCGCGTGGGAAGAATCGGATTCCAGTTCGCCATCGCGAACGCCAGCTCGACGAACGTCAGCGCGCCGGCGACGACGAGCATCTCGCGGCGGAACGCGGCCAGCGCAATCGCGGCGAGCACGGCGAGACTCGGAAGCAGCGAGAGCAGCGCCGACGCGCGATGCGACTCGGTCGGAAACGGCGTCGTGCGCATCAGCCAGAACATCGTCGCGGCCACGGCGAGCGCGCCGAGGAGGAGCGGCTCCCGTCGTTTGTGATCGATCACCGGCGCGATCAGAATGCTCGCGAACCAGCAGATCCCGAGGCGCATGCGCATTGGCGGCGCGAGTCCGCCGATCGCGTGGAATCCCTCCGTGATCCCCGGCCATCCGAGGACGATGCCGAAGCAGAGAACCGCGCCGAGAACGTAGAGCGTCTCGATGCTCCGCCACCTTCGGATGATGAAAACCGCGGCCACGATGGAGGCGAGCGCGAGCACGCCCGCGAAGCCGCAGATCGACTCGAGGGTCGTCGGTCCCCATGGACGTTCGATCGGAAGCTCGCCAAAGAAGCGCGGCTGGAGGAGCAACGCGGCCGACATGCGGTCGGAGAACGGCGGCGCGATGTCGCGCGGCGCACTCATCTCAGCGAAGCGCTGCGAACGGGTTACGGCTTCGTAGAACGGGACGAGGAACGGCGCGGTGATGCACGCGGCCAGGACGCTCGCGGCGAGGACGCGCAGGAGTCCGCGGAGGTTGGCAATCCACAGCCCGTGAGCGGCGGCGATGAGGCCAACGTTGAAGACCGTCTCGGGATGCCCGGAGAGGACACAGAAAGCGAAGAGGAGGGCCGCCGCCCCGAATTTCGGGGCGGCGACCCCCCGCATGAGCCCTTCGATCGCGAGCAAGACCCCCGGCAAAAACGCCGCTGCCGTGGCGATCGGGAACTGCAGCCACGTGAGCATCCACGTCGAGAACCCGTACGCGATCGCTGCGAGCACCGACGCGAGCGGCGAATACCGCAACCGGCAGAACAGATACGTCAGCACCAGCGCGAGCAGCAATTTCAGCGCGGCCTGCGCGGTCATCGCATAGCCGAGGGGCAGCGGCAGCGTGAGCAGCACGAATGGCGAGAACGGCGTGCTCTGGCCGTTGGCCATCAGCGGATAGCCGCAGCCCGCGGACGGATTCCACAGCGGAATTTCCCCGCGACGCCACGACTCGCGCACCTGATGCATCCACGGCACGATCTGCATCGGCACGTCGTGCAGGTTCAAGTTCGAGACCTCGTACTTCGTGAGCGGCGGACGATTCGGCGCGCGCACCTCCGACCACGGCGGCAGGAGCTTCAGCACATCGCCGGGCACGATCACGACGTCCTGCGTGAGCGGCCGCCAGAGGAACCCGAAGACGAGCACGAAGAACAACGCGGCCACGCGCTTCGGCAGGTCGGCGCCGGCCCTCCGTGCGAGGGCGACCGCGATGACGTACACGACGCTGACGAGCAGCCAGGCGAGATTCATCGGTTGCGCGATCATAGCCGTCGAGTCGTCGAGTCTACGAGTCGTCAAGGCTCGACGACTTGGCGACTCGAAGACTCGCCTCCTCGTTCCGGTATCATCCGCCGCCGTGTTCAACCCGACGTGGCTTTACACGGGAGCGGTGTACGCGGGCGCGGTCTGGCTCGCGCGGCGCGGCGGAATCGATCTGCCGCGGCGCGTGGCCGTTTTCTTCTACGCCCTCGTCTTCGTCTTCTTCTATCCCGTCCTCACGCAGGACGCGGTGAACACGTCGGTCGATTTCCTCGGAACGCTCCCGCCGTGGGAGTACACCGTTCCCGACGGTTTCCGCGCCGGCAACCGCCAGCTCAACGACCTCGCGCTGCAGATCGTGCCGTGGGCGCACCAGGTACGCGAAGGATGGCGCTCGCTCACGCCGCCGCTGTGGAACCAATTCTCGGGCGGCGGCTATCCGCTGCTCGCGAGCGCGCAGAGCTCCGCGCTCTCGCCGCTGCGCATCCTCGGACTCCCGCTCTCGCTCGCGAACGCCTTGTCGTTCGAAGCGGCGATGAAGGTGCTGATCGGGCTGACGTTCACGTTTCTCTGGTGCCGCCGCCGCGGCTATTCGGAGATTGCGTCGGCGGCCGGTGCGGTCGCGTTCGGGTTCTCGACGTTCATCATCGTCTGGCTGCACTTTCCGCTGATCACGACCGCTTGCCTCGTGCCCGCGGTTTTCTACGTGCTCGATCTCCTCGCGGAACGCGTGACGTACGCGCGCTTCGCCGCGCTGTCGCTGATCGGCGCGGCGATGCTGTTCGGCGGACATCCGGAGACGGTGTCGCACACCGCGTTTCTCGCCGCGCTGTACGTGCTGTGGTCCGTGCTCGTCGCGCGTGCCTCGCCCCGCATTCTGCTCGCGATCGCAGGCGCCTCGGTCGTCACGATTCTCCTCGCGGCGCCGTTCCTCGCGCCGTTCGCCGAGGCGGTGACGAAGTCGAAGCGATACCAGGAACTGGCGACGCGCGTCGATTCGCCGGAGGTGCCGTACAACGACTGGCCGTCGGCGATCCTTCTCATCTCGCCACGATTCCCGGGACCTGCACACGCAGAGTCGATCAGCGGCTTCGCGGGAATCCTCGGCATCGCGGCATGGCTCGCGGTCCTGGTGCATGTGATCCGCACGCGCCGCTGGCGCTCGCACGAGGCGTTCTTCGTGCTCGCCGCGCTCATCGCCGTGGCCGTGATCTTCGACTGGCCCGGCATCGGCGATCTCTTCCACGTCGTCTTTCACCTCGCGGCGAACGGACGCATGCGATTGCTGCTCGTGCTGATTCTCGCGGTGCTGACCGCGTGCGCAGTGGACCTCATCGCCCGCGATCGCATGAGCGTGCTGATCGGACTCGGCGGCGCTGGCGCGTTGCTGGCCGTCGCGTATCTCACGACGAGCGGCGCGGTCATCACACCGATGCTTCCGAGCATCATCGTGCTGTTGCTCGCCGCGGTCTCACTCTGGCGACCGCTCCACCTGCTCCTTCTCGTCGCTGTCATCTCCGAAGTTTGGATCGCGTCCCGCAACTGGAACCCCGTCGTCTCCAGCGAGTGGATGTATCCGAAGACGCCGATGCTGCGCGCACTCGACGATCTCGCGAAAGACGTCCCGCCGAACGCGCCGTTCCGCATCGTCGGGAACGCGGCCACGTTCTTCCCGAACGTCTCCGCGGTCTATGGCTACGAAGACGTCCGCGCGCACGATCCGATGGCCAACGGGCGCTACATCGGACTGCTCTCGCATGTGGTCGACTACGATCCGACCGAATACTTCGCGCGCTGGCCGGATTGGGAGCATCCGCTGCTCGACTACCTCAACGTCCGCTACGTCCTCACCTCGGCGGGCGGCGAGCTGCCGCCTCGGTTTCACCTCCGTTACGACGGCAAGGACGGGCGCATCTTCGAGAATGTGGACGTGAGCCCGCGCTTCTTCGCCGTGCCGAACGTGGTCATCGACTTCAACGACGCGTCGTACGCGATGCGATTGAAGAACCATCGCGACTGGTCGCAGACGGCGCTGCTGGAGAAGCTCGATCTCGAGAGCCAGCAGCAACGCGACGACTTCTTCCGTCCGCGCCCCGACGGCGCGCCGATCGCGACGACGGAGATCCTCGAGGCCGCGCCGACGGACTACCGTCTGCACGTGCGCGCGCCGCGCTGGTCGCTCATCGTCAGCAGCATCCCCTGGTGGCCGGGATGGAAGGTCGAGCGCAACGGCGCGCGCGTCGAGCCGATCCGCGTCAACGGCGCGTTCCTCGGATTCGCCGTGCCGCCCGGTGAGCTCGACGTGCGGATCTGGTACGACCCGTGGACGTTCCGCTTCGGCACGATCGTCGCGGCCGCGACACTGATCGCGCTCGTCGCGTATGGAATGCGGCCTTCCCGCAAGGGAAACGAACAACCATGAACTGGACCTTTCTCTACGTCGGTGCGCTGTACTTCCTCGCGATCGCACTCGCGCGGCGCGGCGGCATCGACATCCGCAAGCGCGTGGCGGTTTTTTTCTACGCGCTGGTGCTGGTCTTCTTCTTCAAGCCTCTCACCCAGGACTACGTCATCACCCAGGACGACTTTCTGAACACGCTCCCGCCGTGGCACTTCACCGCGAAGGTCAAGGACGCGGTGAACGACGAGATGAACGACATCCCGCTACAGCACACGCCGTGGGGTCATCAGGTCCGCGAGAGCTGGAAGTCGCTGCACGTGCCGCTGTGGAATCAGTACAACGGCTCGGGATATCCGCTGCTCGCGAACGGGCAGAGCCAGGCCTTGTCGCCCCTTCGACTGCTCGCGTTGCCGGTGCCGACGAATCGCTTCATGGCCGCCGAGGCGGCGATGAAGATCCTGATTGCGCTGACGTTTGCGTTTTTGTTCTGCCGCGGACGCGGGTACTCGGAGCTGGCCAGCGTCACCGGCGCGCTCATCTTCGGATTCGCCGGATTCCTGCAAGCGTGGCTGCATTTTCCACACGTCACGACGGCGTGTTTTCTGCCCGCGATCCTTTGGCTGATCGACCGGATCGCGGCAAAGCCGACCTTCGGACGCTTCGCCGCCGCGGCGCTGTTCTGGACGGCCATCCTCTTCGGCGGGCATCCGGAAACCGCTTCGCACATCTTCTTTCTGGCGCTGCTGTACGTCGCGTGGATCGTGTTCGTGGAGAAGCGCGCCACGTGGCGGCTATTTCTGACGCTCGGCGGCGCGATGACGGTCGCGGCGATGCTCTCCGCGCCGTTTCTTCTCCCCTTCCTGGAAGCGCTGCCGCGATCGCAGCGGTATCAGGAACTGGAGATGACACCGCTTGCGCATCAAGCCCTTCCCTACTCCGACGTACCCAGCATGATCATGCTGATCCATGCGCACTTCTTCGGCCGCGTGCCGTTCGAGGAGCCGTGGTGGCCCGCGTTCGCCGAGCCGATCGGAGGCTTCGCCGGCATTCTCGGCGTCGCGGCATTTTTCGCGCTCATTGTGCACGTCGTGCGCAGGCGCGCGTGGCGCTCGCCGGAGCTTTTCTTCGTCGTGGCGACCATCTTCGTCTTCGGCGTCATCAACGGCTGGCCGGTCATCGGCGATCTCCTTCACGCCGTGCTGCCGGTGGTGGCCCATGCGCGCTTCCGGCTGCTGTTCGTGATGCTGATGGCCGTTCAGGCCGCGGCGGCAATCGACCTCGCGCAGCGCGGCGACCGCGCTCCGCTCCTCATCGGCTCCGTGATGGCCGCGGCATTGCTGGCATCGCTGTTCGTCTTCATGGAGTTTCCGAGCGACGCGAGGCGGATGACGGCGCTGGCGACCTCGGCGCGCGGTTTTGCGGTGCTGGCCTTCGCGGGACTCCTGGCCCTGCTGCCACGATGGCAGAAACCGGCGCTGCTGGCCTTGATGGTCGCGGTGATCGCGGAGCTCTGGTCGGTGACGCGCGGATGGAATCCGCCGTTCCCGACCGAGGCGATGTATCCGAGGACGCCGTACGTCCGGAAGCTCGAGGAGCTCCGCGATCTGCATCCGCCGAGCACATTCCGCGTGGTCGGCGCGAACGCGATGTTCTATCCGAACACGAACGCCATGTTCGGCCTCGAGGACGTGCGCGCGCACGACCCGATGGCCAACGGCCGCTACATGGGCTTTCTCCGGCTCACCGCCGATTACAAGGTGGGGCCGGAGAACTATCACCCGAGATACGAGAGCCCGAACGAGTCGGTGCTCGACTACCTCAACACGCGGTACCTGCTGCAGGACCCGTATGACGAGATGCCGGATCCCGCACACTGGAAGCTCGTCCACGAAGGCATCGACGGCAAGATCTTCGAGAACCTCCGATTCCTGCCGCGGTTCTTCGCCGTCCGGAATGTGGTCATCGACTTCCGCGACACGGAGTTTCTCGGCCGGCTCCAGAGGCACGAGGACTGGGCCAACACCGCGCTCCTCGACGAGCTCGAGCTCGAATCGCCGCAACAGCGCGACGACTTCTTCAAGCCGCGCCCCGAGAACGCGCCGCTGGCGATCGCGCGAATCACCTCCGCCGACCCGACGTCGTACCGAATGCACGTCAGCGCACCGCGCTGGTCGCTCGTCGTCAGCAGCATCCCGTTGTGGCCCGGATGGAAGGTCGTCCGCAACGGCGAAACGGTGCAGCCCATCCGCGTAAACGGCGCCTTCCTCGGCTTCGCCGTCCCACCCGGCGAGACCGATGTGCACGTGCACTACTCGCCATGGACGTGGTGGGCGGGGGTAGGGCTGGCAGGGGTCGGCGTGGTTGTTTTGGTGTCGCTCCGCTTTTCAGTTTATCCCGCGCGAAGACGCGGGATCTCCGGTGATCCCGACGCTGATCGTGCTTCGGGCGCCAGCAGCGCGGTGTAACCAGAGATCCCGCGTCTACGCGCGGGATAAACTGAAAAACGACCGAAACTACTTGAATTTTCGGGAGAGGCGTTCGCGCGAGAACGAATCGACGCGCGCCAGCGACGGCGCGAGCACCTCCCGTTGTTTTTCCACGAGCTGGGCGATGCCGCTTTTGCCGAGGCTGAGCATCGTCTGCATTTCTTCGTCGCTGAAGGACGCGCCTTCGGCGGTGCCCTGCAGCTCGACGAAGCGGCCCTTGTCGGTGGCGACGATGTTCATGTCGACGCCGGCTTTCGAGTCCTCGGCGTAGTTCAGGTCGAGCGCGGGAACACCAGCGATGATGCCGACGGAGACGGCAGCGATGTAGTCGACCACCGGCCATGAGGCCATCGTGCCGTTGGTGTAGAGGTTCGCGAGCGCGAGCACGAGCGCGACGTACGATCCCGTGATCGACGCGGTGCGCGTCCCGCCGTCGGCCTGGAGGACGTCGCAGTCGATCCAGATCGTCCGCTCGCCGAGGAGCTCGGGGTTCACCGCGGCCCGGAGAGACCGGCCGATGAGGCGCTGGATCTCCATCGTGCGGCCACCCTGCTTCCCCTTCGCCGCCTCGCGATCGGTACGCTCGGTCGTGGCGCGCGGAAGCATCCCGTACTCCGCGGTGATCCACCCCTTGCCCGTGCGATAGAGAAACGGCGGTACTTTCTCCTGCACGGATGCCGTGCAGCACACGCGCGTGTCGCCCACCTCGATCAGCACCGAGCCCTCCGCGTGCTTGATGAAATTCGGGCGGATCGCCACCGGGCGCAACTCGTCGACGGCGCGGCCGTCAGCTCTCGATTTTCCGTTCAAGTCGTCACTCTTTCTTCGATCACAGCGCCCTTGGGCACGACCACGATCCCGGAGTCCGTCACCGTGAAGCGATCGCGGTCGAGCTCGGGCTCGTATCCAATCACCGTCCCGGGCGGCACCTTGACGCCCTTGTCGATGATCGCGCGGCGGATCTTCGAGTGGCGTCCCACCTCCACGCCGTCCATGAGGATCGCCTCCTCGACGTCGGCGTAGGAGTTGATGCGCACCCGCGGATGGAGCACGCAGCGATTGATGGTGCCGCCGGAGATGATCGAGCCGTCCGAGACCAGCGAGTCCGTGGCGACGCCGATGCGCTGCGACTTCGAGTCCGCGAACACGAACTTCGCCGGCGGCTGATGCATCGGCGCCGAGACGAGCGGCCACATCGGGTTGTACAGGTTGAACATCGGCGTCACCGACACGAGGTCGAGGGCGGCGGCGAAGTACGAATCGATCGTCCCGACGTCGCGCCAGTAACCCTGGTTGTGCGCGTCCTCGCCGGCGATGAAGTTCGTCGCGAAGTCGTACGCGTACACCTTCGTCCGCTCATACATCTCCGGGATGATCTCCTTGCCGAAATCGACGCCGGCGTTGCGCAACGCGTTGCGCTGCAGCACGTCGATCATCACGTTCGCCTTGAAGATGTAGTTGCCCATCGAGGCGAGGACCATGTCCGGGCGGTCGGGGATCGTCTTCGCCCCTTCCTTCGGCTTCTCGACGAATCCGGTGACGCGGTAGTCGGAGTCGATCTCCACGACGCCGAAGTGGTGGGCCTCATCCACCGGCACGGGGATCGTCGCGATGGTCAGGTCGGCGTCGTTGTTGATGTGCTCCTGCAGCATCTGATTCACATCCATCTTGTAGATGTGATCGCCGCCGAACACGCAGACGTACTCGGGCCTCTCGTCGAAGATGAGCTCGAGGTTCTGGAACACCGCGTCCGCGGTGCCGCGGAACCAGAACGGACCGCGGCGCATCTGCGCGGGCACGATGTCGACGTACTGGCCGATCTCCGGCACGAGCCGCCAAGTACGGGTGATGTGCTCGATCAGCGAATTCGATTTGAACTGCGTCAGGACCTTGAGCTTGAAGAAGCCGGAGTTGATGAAGTTGTTGATGACGAAGTCGATGATGCGGTATCGCCCGCCGAACGGCACCGCGGGCTTGGCGCGATCCTTCGTCAGCGGAAAAAGCCGTTCGCCCTGTCCGCCGGCGAGAATCATGGTGAGGACGTTCCTGCGCGCTAGTTGTCCGTACATGCGATTGCCGTCGTGTGCGAGATTCTTTCCAAGATCGGGGTGCAGCGCAACCTCTCCTCTATACTTCGCGCCAGATGGCCGAGAAGGATTACTACGAGATTCTGGGCGTGAAGAAAACGGCCTCCGAGGCCGAGTTGAAGAAGGTCTATCGCGAGTTGGCCAAGAAGTATCACCCCGACAAGAACAAGGGAAACAAAGAAGCCGAGAACAAATTCAAGGAGATCTCCGAGGCCTACGCGGTGCTCTCCGACAAGGACAAACGCGAGCAGTACGACCGCCTCGGACGCGAGGCATTCGGCCCCGGCGGCGCGAATCCGTTCGCGGGCTTCGACTTCTCCGAGCTCTTCGGGGGCGGACGCGGACGCCGGGCGAGCGGCGGACGCCGCTCGGCGACGGTCGACTTCACGGACGTCTTCGGCGATCTCTTCGGCGGCGGTCGCGGCGGAGGAGGCGGTTTCGAAGCGGCGCCGGAGCCGGAGATGCAGGCCGAGATGACGATCGAATTCCGCGACGCCATCCTCGGAAGCACGATCGGCCTGCAGGTCAACGGCGAGTCGATCAAGGTGAAGATCCCCGAGGGAATCCGCGACGGACAGAAGATCCGCGTGCCGCGGAAAGGGCACGCGATTCAGCTCACGGTCCACGTGCGGCCGCATCCGTTCTTCGAGCGCCGCGGCGACGACATCTATATCGACCTGCCGGTAACGGTCGGCGAGGCGATCCGCGGCGCGGAAGTGGACGCGCCGACGATCCACGGACCGGTGCGCATGCGCATCCCACCCGGCACGCAAGGCGGACGCACGATGCGCCTGTCGGGCAAGGGCGTGAAAAAGAAGAGCGGTGCCGGCGATCACTACTCGCGCATCGTCATCATGGTGCCGCCGGGCGCCCCGCCGGAAGCGGTGGAGGCGATCGAACAGACCTACACCGAAAATCCGCGAGCGAATTTGAGAACGACACTTTGAGTTGGGAACCCTCGTAACTCGCAAATCGCAACTCCCAACTATGCAAATTCAACTTCTCCGCGCCGACATCACCTCGCTGAAGCTGGACGCGATCGTCGCTCCGAGCGCGCCGGCGTCGATCACGAACGGCCGCGCGACCGTGGTCACGGGCGGCAATCTCCTCGCGCGCTTCGTCATCGAGGTGCCGGTGCCGCGCGGGACGGACGCCGATGCGGACGCGCGCCTGCGCGACGCCACGCGCGAGGCGCTCGAGCGCGCCGACGAGCTCGCGGTCGCGACCATCGGCCTTCCCGTCCTCGGCAAGCGCTCCTTCGGGTTCACCACCGAGCGCTGCGCGCGTGCCATGCTTCGCGCGACGCTCGACTACCGCTCCCGCGCACGCTCCCTGCACCGGGCGATCTTCTGTCTCTTCGGTGCCGAGGAGCACGCGGAGTTCGAGAGGGTGTTGAAAGAGCTCGAGCCTTGAATCAGATCTACGTCATCGGCGATTCGCACATCGGCCTCAGCGAAGGAAGCGCCGACCCGGTGAACGCGTGGCTCGACCGCCTGGCCGCGCTGCAACCATCCGCGCTGTACCTCAATGGCGATCTCTTCCACTACCTGATCGCGCACGACAAGTTCCGCACCGCGCCGGTCGATCAGGTGATGGCGAAGTTCCGCGAGCTGCGCGACCGCGGCATCGGCATCCACTACGTCGAAGGCAACCGCGATTTCTTTCTGCAGGGTTCGTTCGTCGAAGATGCGGTGACGGACATCGCGGTCGAATACGCGATCCCCGCGGGGACGAAGAAGTACCTCATCATCCACGGCGACATGATCAACGACCGCGACTGGCCGTACCGTTTCTGGCGGCGCGCGTCGAAGAACGCGGTGACGAAGCTCGGCGTGAACTTCGTGCCGAAGAAGATCGCCAGGAGCTTCGTCGATTCCGTGGAGCGGAAGCTCGCCGGCTCGAACTTCAAGCACAAGTCGCGCGTGCCGGTGGAGTTGATGCAGGAGTACGGACGCAAGCGCGCCCGGGAAGGGTTCACGGACGTCGTCTTCGGTCACTTCCACAACAAGCTCGTGATCCCCGGCAATGCGACAGTCACGGTGCTGCCGCCGTGGTACGAGACCGGCGAGGCGATGCGGATCGATCCCATGACGGGAGCGAGCGAGTTCGTGCTGATTTAGGAGTGCGGTGGCGCGGGCGGTCGGGTTGGTGGGAGCCACCGCTCTGGTACGTCCTTGCGCCGCCCTACCACCCTACCAGAGCGGTGGCTCCCACCACCGGCCGCCCGCGTCACCGCACTCCTAGATAGAATCCCCCTCCCTATGCGCGTGACTTTTCTCGGTTCCGGCACGTCGACGGGCGTGCCGGTGGTGGGCTGCCGCTGCCGCGTGTGCACGTCGGCGCACCCGCGCAATCAGCGGCTGCGCCAATCCGTCTCGATCGAGGCGCAGGGGAAGCATTTCCTCATCGACACCACGCCGGACCTCCGCCTGCAGCTGCTGCGGCATCCGATTCCGCGGCTCGACTTCCTGCTCTACACACACTCGCACTCCGATCACCTGATGGGCCTCGACGACATCCGCCCGTTCAACTTCCGGCAGCGGGAGCCGATCCGCGCGTACGCGAGCGCGCCAACCGCGAAAGCGATCCGCCGCGCGTTCGGCTACATCTGGGACGGCTCGCAGCTCGGCGGCGGCAAGCCGCAGCTCGAGCTCGTCGAGGTCGCCGGCGCGTTCTCGCACGAAGGCATCGATATCGTTCCCATCCCCGTCACGCACGGCAACTGGACGATCCTCGGATTCCGCATCGGTCCGTTCGCGTACCTCACCGACACGAACGGCGTTCCGCCGGAGTCGATGAAGCTCCTCGAGGGCGTGGACACGCTGGCGCTCGACGGACTCCGCCCCGCGCCGCCGCATCCGACGCACTTCACCGTGAGCGAGGCCATCGACTGCTCGAGACAGATCGGCGCGCGCATGACTTACCTCATCCACCTGACGCACGAAGTCGATCACGAAGAGATCGACGCGCAACTGCCCGCGGGAGTGCGGCTCGCGTACGACGGACTGGAGTTGGAGTTTTGAAAGTGATTCACAAGAGCGGCCCGCTCGACGCAACCGTCACCGCGCCGCCTTCGAAGTCGTACAGCGTACGCGCGTTGCTCCTGGCCGCGATGACGCGCGGCACGACAGTCGTCCGCAACTGTCTCGACGCCGACGACACGCGCTACGCGTTCGAAGCGCTGAAGACCCTCGGCTTCGACGCGAGCGGTGCCTTCAATCGCGAGCTGATCATCGGCGAACGGCGGACGATGTCGGCGAACGAGGTGCCGATCTTCGTCGGCAACGCCGGCACGGCCATGCGCTTCTTCACTGGATGGCTGGCGTTTACGCCGGGACGGTTCCTGCTGCACGGCGAAGAGCGCATGCACGACCGTCCCATCGGCGACCTCGTCGCAGTGCTGCTTCAGATCGGCGCCGAGGTCGAGTACGTCGAGAAGGAGGGGTATCCGCCGCTCCGCATCCGCGGCAAGAAAATGCGCGGAGGCTTCGACGCGACGATCTCCGCTGAGACGTCCAGCCAGTTCGTCTCCGCGCTGATGCTCGGCGGCGCGACGCTCCCCGACGGCATCACGCTCCGCATCGCCCAGATCGCATCGGGACCGTACATCGACATCACCGCGGACATCCTGCAGACCTTCGGCGCGACCGTGGAACGCGGCGAGCGCGACGGTAACGTCGTTCGCGTCCGCGCCGGCCGTCTCGAGCGCGACGAGTACACGGTCGAAGGTGACTACTCATCCGCGTCCTACTGGTTCGCCGCCGCGGCCGCGACGAAAGGGACGATGCGCGTGCGTGGACTTGCGATTCCGACCGCGCAGGGCGACGCGGGCTTCGTCGACATCCTCGCGAAGATGGGCTGCACGGTGGACGTGCGCGAAGACGAGATCACGGTGAGGGGACCGGAGACGCTGCGCGGCGGCACGTTCGACTGCAACGCGACGCCGGACGTCGTCCCGACGCTCGCCGCGATCGCGCCGCTGGCGTCGTCGCCCGTCGAGATCGTGAACGTCGCGAACCTGCGCGTGAAGGAGTCGGACCGCCTCGCCACCGTCACCTCCGAGCTCCGCGCCCTCGGCGCCACCGTCGAGGAGCGCCCCGACGCACTGCTGATTCACCCCGGCTGGAGCGACGCCCCCGCGACGATCGAAACGCACAACGACCACCGCATCGCCATGGCTTTCGCGATCGCCGGTCTCGCGCGCGGGAATGTGACGATCGCGAAGGAGCAGGTGGTGTCGAAGTCTTATCCGCGATTCTGGCGGACGCTGGACGAAACTGTAAGATAAGCCGCACCCCGCCCTTCATGGACATCTGGCTATTACTCCTTGCCTTCCTGTTCGTTCTCGCGAACGGTTTCTTCGTCGCGGCGGAGTTCGCGATCGTCAAAGTCCGCTCGACGCAGATCGTCGAGCTCGCGGAACAGGGAAGCGCCCGCGCGAAGATGGCCAGGAAGCTCATCCGCCATCTCGACGCGTATCTCTCCGCGACGCAGCTCGGCATCACGCTTTCGTCCCTCGCGCTCGGCTGGATCGGCGAACCGGCGTTTCACCATCTCATTCAGCCGCTCTTCACCTACTTCCAGATCAGCGACAAGGCCGCCACGACGATCTCCGCGACGGTGGCATTCGCCATCATCTCCGTGCTGCACATCGTCCTCGGCGAGCTCGCGCCGAAATCGATCGCGATCCAGAAACCGGTCGCCACGACGCTCTGGACCGCGCATTTGCTGCATGCGTTCTACGTCGTCACCTTCCCCGCGATCTGGTTGCTCAACGGAACGTCGCGCGCGCTGCTGCGGGTCGTCGGCATCGAGCCGGCGGGTGAGCACGCCGAGGTGGCCCACTCGTCGGAAGAGCTGCGGCTGATCCTCGCGAGCTCGGAGAAAGCGGGCATCCTCTCCGAGGAAAACCGCGAGATCATCGAGGGCGTCTTCCAGTTCTCGAAGCGCACCGCTCGGCAGATCATGGTCCCGCGCACCGACGTGGTGATCCTCTCGACGACGAAGACGATCGAGGAGAACCTCGAGACCATCCGCATCACGCGCCACACGCGCTATCCGCTGTGCGAGGGAAGTCTCGACAACACCATCGGCCTCATTCACGTGAAGGACCTGTTTCTCGCGCAACTGCGCGGACCGGGACGGGGTCTGCTGGAGCTCAAGCGCGAGGTGTTGTTCGTGCCGGAGAACAGCACTGTCGACTCGCTGCTCTCGCAGTTCATCGAGAGCAAGACGCACATGGCGGTCGTGCTCGACGAGTACGGCGGATCGTCGGGCATCGTGTCTCTCGAGAACATCACCGAGGAGTTGTTCGGGCAGATCCAGGACGAATTCGATCGCGAGCGTCCGGAGATCGAGCCGCTCGGCAACGGACGCTATCGCGTGCGCGGCGACTATCTGATCGAGGACCTCGCGGACCGGTTGAAGATCGACCTCGGCGAGCCGGAGGAAGAGACCGTGGGCGGCTATGTCGCCGCGCGCCTCGGACGCGAAGTGACGCCGGGCGACAAGGTGGAGCTGGGCGACCTCACCATCAGCGTGCTCGAGGCGGAGCGTTTCCGCGTGCGCTGGGTGTTGGTGACGGTGAAGGCGCCGCCGACGGAGATGGCGGAAGAGGAAGAAAGCGGGACGGGCTGAAGCCCGTCCTACGTCTTGCGGAAGAGTCCCGTGAGCTTCGCGGACACCGCCCTCCACGCGCGCGACATCAACCCTTCCTCCTCCTGCTGCTGGTTCGCCGCATGGCGCGCGATGCGAGACTCCTTCAAGATCCGATCGGTTTCCTGGATACGCATTCCTTGCACTCCTCTCGCTTCTTAGTTTGCGAGCGGAGTGCCATCCTCACTTGCTCAGCTCCGCGCGGCGGTGATACGCGACGACGATGTCGCGCACGGCTTCGGGAGTGTCGACGACGTGAATGCTGTCGACGTCTTCCGGCAGGATGTTGTTCGCACCGAGGACGCGCGTGCGTAGCCAGTCGATGAGGCCGGCCCAGTACTCGCTGCCGTAGAGGATCACCGGGAAATCGGAGATCTTCCTGGTCTGGATGAGCACGAGCGCGCCGAAGAGCTCATCGAGCGTGCCGAAGCCTCCCGGAAACGTGATGAACGCCTCGGAGTACTTGATGAACATCGTCTTGCGCACGAAGAAGTAGCGGAAGGTCATGGCCTTGTCGACGTGCGCGTTGAGCTGCTGCTCGAACGGAAGCTGGATGTTGCAGCCGATCGACAGCGCGCCCGCCTGCTGCGCTCCTTTGTTCGCCGCCTCCATGATGCCGGGGCCGCCGCCGGTGATGACAGCGAAGCCTGCTTGCCCGAGGAGCTCCGCGGTGCGAACGGCCTCGTCGTAGTAGCGGTCGGAGAGAGCCGTGCGCGCGGAGCCGAAGATCGACACCGCGGGATAGACGTCGGCGAGGTGATCGAACCCGGTGACGAACTCGCTCGTGATCCGCAGCACGCGCCACGAATCGCTCTGCAGCGTGTCCGCCCTGGAAGGTTTGTCGAGGAGCTTGCGATCCTCGAGATCCTCACGGCGAGTAGCGGCGAGGTGAAGGGACGGTTCGGGTTGCGCCATGACTCTAGTTTGCAGTCGACAGTAGGCAGTCGGCAGGAGAAAAAGACCCGCCGACCGCTCCTGTCAACTACCAACTGCAACTGTCAACTATCGTCTGAGCTTGATCACCGCGGTCTCGATCAGCTTGTCCCCCGGAAGGCCGTTCTGCCATGCCGTGACTTTCACGTCGCCGGTTTCGCTGAGCGTTCCGAACGCCGTGCGGACGCGGAAGCGGACCGTCGATGACTCGGCGGGCTGGAGGTTGCCAAACGTGAAGCGGTACATGTTCGAGCCAGGCGTGTGCAGCACGTTGATGCCGCGCTCGTTGGTCTGATCCATCACCACGAGCTGCGGCGGCAGCTCCACCTCGAGCAGGATGTCCTGGATGTCGTTCACGCCGCGATTGGAGATCACCACGTCGAGGTTGTCTTCGCCCGCTTCAGGGAGATCCGCGGGATGGGTGATGTTGATCTTGAGGAACTGGCCTCGGCTGGTCACGGCCATGCCGTTCGATTTACATGCGGTCGCCGACAGCAGTGTGAGCGCGAGCACCGCGATCACTGCAATCGACAGAAACTGGTTGCGTCTCATGTTGCTCTCCTTTTTCGGTAGAGTTCCTGTGCAATTGCAAGGCCCGGTTGGCGATTTGCAATGCACGAGCGCGCAATGAGTTACTTCATCGGTGTGGACGGCGGCGCGTCGAAAACAGCCGCGATCGTCGTGGATGGGCAAGGCCGTACGGTTGGCTCCGGTTTGGCGGGTGGATCCAATCACCTCCGCGTGGGAATCGAAGAGGCCACACGCAACGTCGAGCGCGCCGTCAGCATCGCGTTGCGCGAGGCGGGCATCGCCATCAACGACGTCACGTACGCCTACTGCGGCATCGCCGGCTCCGATCATCCCGTGCACCGTCAGCGCGTGATCGATTCGCTGCGCCTTTTCTTTCCGCGCGACAACTTCATCGTCGACACCGACGCGCGCATCGCGCTCACCGGCGCAGTCGGCTTCGACGCCGGCATCGTGGTCATCTCCGGCACCGGCTCCGTCGCTTTCGGGCGCAACACCGCGGGCGACGAATCGCGGGCCGGCGGTTGGGGTCCTACGTTAGGCGACGAGGGAAGCGGCTTCTGGATCGCACGCGAAGGACTCTCCGCGATCGTGCGCGCCCATGACGGCCGCGGCTTCGCGACGGCAATGACCGACCTTCTCTGCAGCGAATACCAGATGTGCAGCCCGGACGACCTGCCGAAATTCGTCTACGCCAACACGACCCATGTCGGCGACATCGCGCGCTACGGCCAGCTCGTGATCCTTGCAGCGCAGAACGGCGACACGGTCGCGAACAACATCCTCGCGCGCGCCGGCTCGGAGCTCGCGGACTGCATCCTCGCCATCGCCCGCAAACTGCAGATGACGACCACGGAGTTCCCGGTCGCTTACGTCGGCGGCGCGTTCCACGCCGGCGAGCTTCTGCTCAATCCGATGCGTCTGCATCTCCAGCGTGACGCACCCGGCGCGACGCTTCAGACTCCGCAAAGGCCTCCCGTCGAAGGAGCCGCGATGATGGCACGGCGCGCGGCGGAAACGCCGCGAGAGGGAAGACCGCACGAAGTCGAAGCGGCGCACGCCGAAAGAGTCTAGCGATTGCTCCAGCTCATCGCCGCGGCAATCGCAGTCCTTTTCCTCGTCACCGGAATCGTGTCGCCGCGCGACGCGCTCGAGTCGCTCGATCTCGAGCTGCTGCTCATCCTCTTCGCGCTGCTGATGACCGTGGAGATCCTGCGCGCGTCCGGGTATCTCGATCTCGTCGTGAAGTCCGCCGTGGCGCGCTTCCGCACCACGCGCTCGTTCGGATTCGCGATGGTGATGTTCAGCGGCGTGCTGGCGATGTTCGTCACGAACGACGTGGCGTTGTTCGTGGTCATCCCGTTCACCGTCATTGCCAGCCGCTTCTCGGATTTCGACATCGAGGACGCAGTCGTGCTCGAGATCATCGCCACGAACCTCATCGGCTGCCTCACGCCGCTCGGCAACCCGCAGAATCTCTACGTCTATCACCGGAGCGGCTGGAACGCGGGCGAGTTCATCGGCGCGATGCTGCCCTTCGTCGCCTGGTGCACGGCCGGCCTGATCGCCGCGCTGTTCCTCCTCGGACCGTCGCACGAAATGAAACGCGGCGACGTCGCGCTGCCGGCGCGCAGCGCGTACGCGGCGGTCGCGGGCGCAGTCTGTCTCGCGCTGGTGATCCTCAACGTCGCGCACGCGATCGACGCGTGGCCCGCGGCGATCGCCGCGGCCATCGCCTGGCTGATGTTCCTGCGAAAGCGGGTCGATCTCTCGATCGTCCCGTTGTTCTTTTTCGTTTTCATCATCGTCGCGGGGCTTCCCGCGCTCGGCGTCGGCTTCGACGGGCACGTCTACTTCGTCTCGATCGCGCTGTCGCAGGTGATCTCGAACGTGCCGGCGACGATTCTGCTCGCCGATTCCGTCGATCTCACGTGGATCGAGCTGCTCTACGGTGTGAGCGCCGGCGGCTGCGGAACGATCATCGCCTCGCTCGCCAACCTCCTCGGCTGGCGCATCTACGTCCGCGAATCGAATCGCGATCCGCGCTTCTTCCGCCGCCTCACGGCAATCAACTTCGCGTTTCTCGCGTGGGCGGCGGCCGGAGGATGGCTGCTGCTAAAAGCGAAGCTGTAAGCCGGCGGAGAGAATGATCGGGCTGATGTCGACGCGCGTGTCGGCTTCTTCCGTTGCGCCGAGGTTCACGGCCGTCGCGTCGGTTTCGATCGGAACGTACTTGCCGTCGAGCACGATGCCGAAGCGGTTGCCGAGACGGATGCCGACGCCCGCGTTCACGACGAAGCCGACGTCTTCCTTGAAGTCGATGCGATCGAGGTCATCGAGACCGGTCTCGTTGATGTCGTCGAAGAGCACGTACGCCGCGCCGCCACCGATGTACGGATCGACGAAGCTGTTCGGCGCGAGATGGAACTGCAGGATGCCCGTGATCGGGATCATGTCGATCTGGACATCGCCGCCCGCGCCGATGGCTCGACGGCGGATCCGCGTCTCCGGCGAGATGACCGAAGCGCCGATGTCGATCGACAGCCGGTCGCTGATGAAGAAGTTGACCGAGGCGCCGTAGCCGGTCGAGGCGTCGAACTCGATCTCGGCGGGATCGGCGAGATCTTCGAACTCTCCGCCGCCGGTCGGATCGGCCCAGACGTAAGACCCGGTGAGGTCGAAGAAGCGGTTCTGTGCGGCGGCGGGAAGGGAAATGAGAAGAGCGAGGAGCGAGGGAACGAGGGTTTTCATGACGCCTGTAGTGCCTCGCAGTTGTCGTGCCCGCGTTTCTGCGGACCGCTTTACTTCCCGCGCACCTTGGCCGTCACCTCGTAAAACTCCTCGCCCGGCAGCCACATCGGCTTCGCGGACGCGTTCGCCGCTTCCCATCCGAGCCAGAACGCGAGTCGTCCCGCCTGCACGGCCGCGCCGAAGTCCCACGCGGGATCGTATTCGTCGCTGGCCTGGTGATAGTGCTTGTCGCGGTACTCCTTCGACTTCGCCTGCCCCCAATCCGCGGGCTTGCCGAGGACGTCGTTCCCCTGCTTGATCGAAAACGCGGGCACGCCGACCTTCGCCAGGCTGAAGTGATCGGAGCGGTAGTACGAGCCCTGCTCCGGCGCCTGATCGGGAACGATCGTGAGGTTCAGCGCCTTCGTCACTTTCTGCGCCGTCGGGAAGAACGTCGTGCGATCGATGCCGATCATCGAGACACTGCCGACATTGCCGAGGAGATGGATTGCGTCGATGTTCAACCCCATCGCGATGCGGCCCGCGGGCACGACCGGGTGCTCGCCGAAGTACTCCGATCCGAGGAGTCCCTGCTCCTCGGCTGCGACGAACGCGAAGACGACGCTGCGCTTCGGACGCGGACTCGTCTCGCTCCAGACCCGTGCGACCTCCAGGATCGTCGCCGTGCCGCTGGCGTTGTCGATCGCGCCGTTGTAGATCGTGTCGGTCGGATCGTCATCGTCAGGATTCCCGATGCCGAGGTGATCGTGATGCGCGGTGTAGAGGATCGCTTCGTTCTTCAGTTGCGCGTCGCTTCCTTCGAGCTTCGCGACGACGTTCGCCGTGTCGAACGGGCGGATCGTGCTGGCGACGTTTCCGGCGAGACGGAAGCCGAGCGGCACTGGTTTGAAATCGCGTGAGCCCGCGGCTTTGGTCAACGCCGCGAGATCGAGTCCCGCATTCTTGAAGAGCTCCTGTGCAACCGTCTCCGAGATCCAGCCCGCGAACGAGAGCGCGTGCTGGCCTGGCGCGTTCTTCACGTACGCCTGCTCGCCCGTCCACGAGTTCCGCACGACTTGCCAGCCGTAACCGGCCGCGCGATCGGTGTGAATCAGCAGCACCGCCTCCGCGCCGCGCGCCGCGCCTTGTTCGAATTTGTACGTCCAGCGGCCGTAGTACGTACGTGCGCGTCCCTTGAAGAGATCCGGCTCCTTCTCCGTCGCCGGCGGATCGTCGACGAGCATCACCAGCGTCTTCCCTTTCGGATCGAAGCCCTTGTAGTCGTCCCACCGATACTCGGACGCGGCAACTCCGTGTCCCACGAACACGACCTCGGAATCGAAGCTCACGTTTTCCTTCTGCGACTGACTGCCGCCGACGAACTGATCGCGATACTTCAGCGGTCCGAGATCCGCACCGTCTTTTCGAAACGTGACCTTGGATTTCGGTTCGTCCGTGGTGATGCCGAGGAGCGAGACCTTCTGGAAATACGTGCCGTCGTCGCCGGCCGGCTTCAGACCCATCGCTTCGAATTGCGACGCGATGTAACCCGTGGCGAGTGCGTCGCCGCGCGTCCCGGGGCCGCGACCCTCGAGCAGATCGCTGGAGAGGAACTTCAGGTGCGCACGCACCGCGTCGACGCGAAACGTGTCGAACGACTGCTTCACGGACGGCGGGATGTCCTGCGCGAGAAGAGGCAGGGCGAGCGCGAAGAGAATGGCAGTTCGGATCGGGTTCATCGGCGAATGGAAACAAACGTGGAGCGGGCTTCTGCCCGCCTCCCCTCCGCTGGGGCGGGCTGAAGCCGCGCCCTACGTTCTGTTCACTGAAACGTAACTGCAATTTCCTATGGGGGGGAGGGTAGGGATTTCGGTACATAAATCACTCCTCAGTAGAGTGAATCAAAAAGCCTTTATCGAGATCGATACGACCACAGCTGTACACCTCCCGATGTCTGAACGGGTTCTGGACAAGCTCGCCGATATCCTCTTTGCTACCGATGAGATCCTCGGCCTCATCCGCGTGGAGGAGCGGATGCCGGACGCGACCACGGTATTCGTCGAGGCGTCGGTACAGAGCGTTTATGACCAGGTCAACGAGCTGATGAAACGGCTCGCGGACTGACCTTCCAGGCTGCCTTAGGACGGGAGCTTCCAAAAACGGTCCTTGACGTTTCTAACGTTCAACCCTAACTTAACGCTGTTAAGTTTTGGAGGAATGGTTTGGGACCGAGAGAACGTCGAGAACGCGAGCGCGAAGAGATCCGAACCCGGATCCTCGACGCCGCCCGCGAGCTGTTCGCGACCGAGGGAGTCGAGTCGGTGACGATGCGCCGCATTGCGGAGCGCATCGAATACTCGCCTACCGCGATCTACTTCCATTTCCGCGACAAGGAATCTCTGCTCGCCGAGCTCTGCGACTGCGACTTCCGGAACTTCGCGCACACCTTCACCGTGATCGCGCAGATCCCCGATCCGGTCGAGCGCCTCAGCGCCGCGGGGAAGGCCTACGTCGAGTTCGGCCTCAAGAACCCGAGTCATTACCGCGTGATGTTCATGACGCCGAAGCCGCCGCACGAACAGGACATGAGCGGCAAAGGCAATCCGGAAGAGGATGCCTATGCGTTTCTGAGAAACGTGCTCGTCGACCTGCAGGCGAGCGGCCGGATGCGCGACGAGCTCACGGACATCGATCTCGTGTCGCAGTCGATCTGGTCGATGATCCACGGCGTGATCTCCCTCGAGATCGCAAAGTGCAACGATCAGTGGGTCGACTGGCGCACGATCGAAGCGCGCACGGACCTCGTGGTCGACATGATCGAGCGGGGGTTGCTGAAATGAGCGTCGATCTCGCAACCAAATCGCTTCTTCACGACAAGCTGCGTTTCTTCATCACCGTTTCGGGCGTCGCCTTCGCGGTCACGCTCGTCTTCGTGCAGGTCGGTCTGTTCCTCGGACTGATGGACAACGCGTCGCTGACGATCGATCAGATCGACGCGGACCTCTGGGTCACCTCGCGCAACACGCCGAACGTCGATTTCGCACACGCCTTCCCGGAGACGTACATCAAGCGCGTTCGCTCGACTCCCGGCGTCGCGCGCGCGGACAACCTGATCGTCTGGTTCATGAACGTGAACCTGCCCAGCGGCGCGATCGAAGGCACCGAGGTGTACGCGCTGGAGAGCTTTGCGAACTGGAACTTCCCGCAGGGCGTCGTCGAAGGCGATCTCGCCGATCTCCGCCGCGGTCCGTACATGGTCCTCGACGACTCCGCGAAGAAGCGCTGGGGACATTTCGCGCCCGGCGACTATCGCGAAGTCCTCGGCCGGCGCCTGAAGATCATCGGCCGCACCGTCGACGCGAAATCGTTCACGACCACGCCGCTGACGTTCATGGACTATCGCCTCGCGCAGAGCCTCAACGAGAGCGACTTGCGCGGCAACACGACCTACATCCTCGTGAAGCTCGCGCCGGGCGCGGACGCCCAGGCCGTGCGCGCGGAGATCAGCAAACGCCTTCCGTACAACGACGTCTTCACGAAGCGCGAATGGTCCGAGCGCTCGCGCAAGTACTGGATCGATTCAACGGGACTCGGACTGAACATGTACATCACCGTCTTCCTCGGATGCCTGGTCGGCATCGTGGTCGTCGCGCAGACGCTCTACACCTCGACGATGGAGCACATCCGCGAATTCGGCACGGTGAAGGCGATCGGCGGCGGCAACGGCGACATCTACCGCATTCTCGGCAAGCAGGCCCTGATCGCCGCGATCGCCGGTTTCGCCCTCGGCGCACTGCAGGCGTTCGCGCTGCGGCCGGTGATGGCGAAGATCGATCTGAAGCTGATCATCCCGATGGAGCTCTACGCGCTCGTCCTCCTCGGCGCGATCGCGCTGTGTCTGAGCGCGGCGATGATCTCGTTCCGCAAGGTCGCCACCATCGATCCCGCGCTCGTTTTCCGCACGTGATTCGAAAGCGGAGGCGTTGCCTCCGCACTCCAAAGGAGAAACCAATGTCCATCCTCCATACCCGCAGTGTCGAAAAATCGTTCCAGGAAGGACGCGAGACCATCAGCGTGCTGCGCGGCATCGACTTCAACGTCGAGCGCGGCGAGATCGTCTCGCTCGAGGGACCATCCGGCTCGGGCAAGACGACATTCCTCTCCATCCTCGGCTGCATCCTCACGCCGACGAGCGGCGAGGTCGTGATCGAAGGCAATGCCGTCAGCGAGAAGAGCCTCGCCGACATCCGCAAGCGCTCCCTCGGATTCGTGTTCCAGCAGTTCAACCTCTTCCCGTCCCTCACCGCGATCGAGAACGTCGAGTACGCGCTGAACGTGAAGGGCTTGAAGAACCGAGACGCGCGCATCGAAGCGCAGCGCGTCATCGAGGCGGTCGGCCTCGGCGATCGCCAGAACTTTCTCCCGCGCGAGCTGAGCGGCGGTCAGAAGCAACGCGTCGCGATCGCGCGCGCGCTCGCCGGCAGCGCGCCGATCCTCCTCGCCGACGAGCCCACCGCGAACCTCGATTCCCAGGTCGGCACGCAGGTGCTGGAGATGTTCCGCGCGCTCGCGAAGCAGGAGAACCGCGCGCTGGTCATCGTCACCCACGATCCGAAAGTACGCACCATCGCAGACAGAGTCGTGAAGATTCAGGACGGAGCACTCGTATGAACCGCATTCTCTACCCCATCCTCGCCATCCTCATCCTCGCCGCCACGGTCGTGCAGGTGAACGCCACGCGGTCGAAGCCCGCGCCGCAGCGCGTCGACAAGATCGCGGAGAAGCCTCGCGTCGTCGCCGAAGGCCGGGTCGTCGCGTATCCCGGCTCCGAAGTCACGATCGGCACCGACGTCGCCGGCACGATCGAGCGCCTCACCGTCGACGAGAAAGAGCACGTTCGCCGCGGCGAGACCATCGCCATCCTGAAGGCCGACGACACGCGCGCCGCCCTCGGCGTCGCACGCGCACGCGTCGGCGAAGCGGATGCCGACATCCGGCTCTACGAGTCCGAGGTTGCGCGCGCGCAGAACCTGTTTCAGGTGGACATCGGCTCGAAGCAGGCGTGGGAGAAAGCGGACCGCGACCTCGACGCCGCACGCGCGCGCCGCGCCTCCGCGGCCGCGGAAGTCGCGCGTCTCTCTGCTCTCGTCGAGAAGACCGTCATCACCGCGCCGATCGACGGCGTCGTCATCACCCGCCACGTTCACGCCGGAGAGACCATCGCCGCCGGCGACGCGATCGTCACCGTCGCGAACCTCGGGAAGATCCGGATCGAAGCGGAGATCGACGAATTCGACGTCGCGCGCGTCAAGCTCGGATCGAGCGTGCAGGTGAGCGCCGAAGGCTTCGACCGCGAATGGCGCGGCTCGATCGAAGAGATCCCCGACTCGGTCGTGAACCGCCGCCTCAAACCGCAGGACCCGTCGAAGCCGATCGACACGCGCGTGCTGCTCGTGAAAGTCGCCTTCGCGGAGCCGACGCCGCTGAAGCTCGGACAGCGCGTCGAGGTGAAGATCGAATGATTCGTTGAAACGAGTCCTTGCTTCGTCGCGAAGAACTGCCTGAGTCGCGCGATGGCAGCCTTGTCATAAATGGGATTCAGTTCAAGATCGGAGAGCGACCGGTAGATGCCCAAATGCGTGATGCGGTGAGCAGTGCCGTCGATGTCCGACGGCAGGGCGTAGCGATCGATCAGCACGTCGAAGGGGTCGTGGATCGTGATGCGAGGGAAACCGTCGAGGATGCTCAGCTTTGACCAGGAGCGGCCGTAGAGCCCGACGTTCCTCTTGTCCACCACATCGAGCAACTCGTACTTGTTGTCCTCGCCGACTTTGTCCAGGTAGGCGTTCATGAGCAGCTCGCGCAAGCCGTCGTTGTCGTAATCCTCAAGCTCCACGTCGGCCGGCTCTGAGGCGCGAGAGAGAGCGTGCGGATGGTGGCCTTCATCAAGGGCACATTCTCGCTCTGGCGCTGCGTGAGGCGGTTCGTGATGTCGGTGTCGCGGTAGAGCTGGTCGTTCTCCGTCCACTGCGGATGCCGACGCTCGCGCCAGCGGCGGTCGGCGTCGAGATCAACCTGAATGGGGTCGATGGTTACCGGGGCGGGAGAAGGCATGGAGGCTTGCCTTCATCGTAACGCGCGTGCAACTCCACGGAAGAGCGGAGGTGGGATAAGTGGCTAGAGAACATCGATGTAAAGTTTCGAGTTAGCCATCAGTTCGTAGATCTCGGAACCAGCTTCATGGAAAGGATGGCCGTTGAATTCGGCCCACGCCTTTGCCAGCTTCTTGACGAACGCATCTACGTCTTGGTTGGGTTTCGCGTGCGGATTGGTGATCACGGTGTTGACGCGCATGTCGCCCGTCGCGGTGGGCGCGGCATTTGTTTCCCCAATGTGGAGAATCCGGGTCACGGCCGAGTGGTACGGTTGACCCTCGCTATTCTTTTGCTTGGTTTTGAACGCTATCCCCAAGCGCTCGGATACCAGCGGTTGGCCGATGATGTTCACGGACTCGTTCAAGATAACGAGGAGGCCGTCCGCATTCGGGATCTTGAGGTGCTTCTTTGTGTCGGGAATCTGATTCGCGGCGTCCTTGATGGCGTCTCCCACCGACGTCGTAAGTTCTTTTATGAGCTTCTTGTAACGATTCTTGCCCTTCGCTTTCTTTGACAGCGCCAAATAGAGATCTTCGATGATATGGCGGCCCTTCGGCAGCTTCTCAGGATCGATGCCGTCGGCTTTCATGATGGCGAGGAGCTTGTCTTCCATATCAACATCAAGGCATTTCACTTCGCAAACGATTGTCTGCTTCTCGAAAAGGTAATCGCCCTTCTGTACTTTCTTCGGCGGCTTGGGCAGAGAGTCGATCGCGACCGCCCCCGGAAACTGCTCGCAAAACTTGTCGAAGCGCTGCTTCAGGGTCATCGTCGTCTCCTCGATGGCGGCGCGAATCACGGTGATGTCAATTGAGACGGTTTTTCTGTTGATCGTGATCCTGGGAGCGCGGCCTTTCGTCGCGATACTAAAAAGCCAATTCGCTATGAAACCGATGGCAACGTCTCGACCGACGATGAGAAGGTCCGGGCCGACTGTGAGAATGGCGCGGTAGAAGGCGTCCCACAGGCCACCATGGAGATCGCCCGAGCTATCTTCTATCGGTTCAAGGTCGCCAACACCTTCGAACGTATAAACGAGAGGGACTCTCTTGCCGCGGTCGATGGTGAGGGGCGGAAGCCCCAGAACAGCGCTGGGCCCGGCTGGAAATGCCGACATCCCACCGTCATTAAACTCGAAAGTGACATCGATTCTCATTCGATCAATCTACACCCCAGCCTCGGGTAGTTTTGGTTGTTGACCGGCGGTCTACGGATGTGAGTATCTCACTCGTTTCACCACGTAGAACTTTAAGCGCGTGGCGACGGCGTTGGCGATTCCAAAATAAGCGTCCCCAGTTGGGAATCTGACTTACGCGCGTGCGGAGATCGCCTCGGTGGTAGTGGCGATGCACGCGGAAGGCGGAGTCGTCTACCTCAAATCGGATGATGTCCTTGAGGCTGAATCCCTTGATGTAGCCTGTGCTCACGTAGATTGCGGTCGGCTCGAAGCAGGCGTGGGAGAAAGCGGACCGCGACCTCGACGCCGCACGCGCGCGCCGCGCCTCCGCGGCCGCGGAAGTCGCGCGCCTCTCCGCGCTCGTCGAGAAGACCGTCATCACCGCGCCGATCGACGGCGTCGTCATCACCCGCCACGTCCACGCCGGAGAGACCATCGCCGCCGGCGACGCGATCGTCGCCGTCGCGAACCTCAGGAAGACCCGGATCGAGGCGGAGATCGACGAATTCGACGTCGCGCGCGTCAAGCTCGGATCGAGCGTGCAGGTGAGCGCCGAAGGCTTCGACCGCGAATGGCGCGGCTCGATCGAAGAGATCCCCGACTCGGTC
>DASYGV010000182.1:0-26675 GCA_035999335.1 Thermoanaerobaculia bacterium
ATCCGCCTGCGAACGTGGTCGCGTTCGCGACCTTGTCGAACAACGTTTTCGTCGACTGGGACGCCGCCGCCGGCGCAACGAACTACAACGTGTACCGCAGCAGCAACGGCTTCGCGTTCACGCTGCTCGGCTCATCAGGCACCACGTTCCTCAACGATCCGACCGTCTCCGCCAACACCGCGTATCTGTACATGGTGCGCTCGTTCAACGGACTCGAGTCCGCGGACAGCAACATCGATCTCGCGACGACGGTCATCTTCACCGACTCGAGTCTCTCCGGCATTCTTATCAAGTCCGTGCACTTCACCCAGCTCCTGACGGCCGTGAATGCAGTGCGGGCGCTAGCGGGTCAGTCCGCCATCTCGTTCACCGCTCCGGCGCCGGCATCCGGCGTCACCGTCCTCGGTGCACACGTGACCAATCTGCGAAACGGGCTCACTCCTGCCCGATCCGCACTCAGCCTCCCCGCACAGGGGTTCACCGACGTGCCGATCAATGCGGGCAGCACGCTGATCAAGGCAATCCACATCAACGAACTGCGCAACGGAGTGCAATGACGCTATGTGGGCGTAGGGCGGCGGGAGTTTTCCTCCCGCCGCCCCACAGAAGAAATCACGAGGAGCCGAGGGGGAACACGCGCTCAGAGCTGCGGAAGCCGTCCGTGGCGATGATGCGGATCAGCACGTCCCGCGCCCCGGCGAACTGGCTGCGATCAATCGGCATCGCGGGCGACTTCAGCCCCACTGCGAGCGTCTGCCACGTCGCGCCGCCGTCCGTGCTCGCCTGCACGCTGTAGGTGTGCGCGCCTGCCGGCAGCCGCTCGACATCCCACGCCAGCTTCCCCTCCTCGGCGGGCCGCAGTTCGCGCACTGCGGGAGGCGTTTGGCTGCCGCGGTAAGTGTCGACGACCTCGCCGTCGATCGATAGCTCGATCACGTTCGCGTCCTGTTGAGCGACAACGACCGCGTCGACGAGCCCGTTCAGATTCTCCGGCGTCGAGTCCGAGAGCGGCTTCACGCCGACGCGAACCTCGAAGAGAACGCGGCCGTCGTCGGTCTTGACCGAAAGCACAACAGGACTCTCGGGAACCGACAGCGACACCTCTCCTTTCGACAGCGGGTTCACGTAACGGATCTTCCCCGTCCGCTGGGTGAGATTGACCGTCGCCACGATGCTGATCAGGTTCGCCATGATCCCGGAGACGTCCATGCGCTGCGCCCGCTGCGCCGCCGTCATCTTCTTCTTCGGGACGCGCTCGTCCGGTCGTCCTGCGCCTGCACCGAGTGCATCTTCAGCCACGAGACGCGTCTGGATGCCTTCATACGTGTAGGAGCTCAGCCACTGCCGGTCACAATACGTCATCACGTCATGCCATTGCGTGCCTGGCAACGCCGTCATCGGCAGAGCCAGCGCCGCGTCGCCGACGTCGAGGCCGACGTATGCTTCATCGGCGTCCGAGAGCTGGCCATTCGCGAACGGGTACGCAGGATCGCTATGCGTCTCCCCGCAAAAACCGGGATGCTGACGGCCCAGTGTGTGGCCGAGCTCGTGGCCGGTGTACCAGTCGCCGTAGCAATTGTCGAAATCCCAACCCCAGGTGCCGTCACCGGTCGGGCCGGAGCCGATTGCCGCGGGGTCGGGCACTGCCACCGGCACGGCCGCGCAGCCGCGCATGAAGAAACCGCCGTCGGCGACGAGGCCGTAGTAGTGCGTGCGATTGTCGCCGCCTGCCGCCATGTCCAGTGCGCGCATGGCCGCAACTTGGGCGTTGATGTCGCCGCAACCGAACGGCGGCGCCGCCGTGGCCGCGACGATCGCCTGCGAGCTGATCACCTGGGCGACCGGATACGCGCGCGTGAGCCACGAGCTCACCATGCTGAAGTCGAACGCCAGCGGGATGTGCGTTTGTCCGCCCATCTCATAGCTCATGCCGAGGATGCGGAGTCGGAAAGGAGGGCTGTCGACGAAGGTGACGTCCACCGGCGAATTGGCTCCGAGGTCGAGGGGGGTGTTCGTGGCGACGTCGGTGAGGCTGACCAGCTCGACGCTCAGCGAGCCGGCCACGATCTGAGCGGCGGGGACGAGGAAATTGAGGCTGCGCGTAACGTCGTTGCGCGCCGCCGTCAGCTGGCCCGCCTGTGCGGAATCGAGCACCATGGTGTTCATCGACGGGATCGTCACCGTTGCGGCCGCCGATGGGCTCACGCGCAGCTCGCCGCGCACGGTGATGGGCGGGTTCGCCCTGTAGCTCAGATAGACGCGGACGACGGTCGGCTTGAGCGCGACCAACGTCACCGAGTGATAGAGATTCTGGATCGCCTGCGTCACCTCGAGCGCGTCGACGCGAACGGCAGTCGAATACGTTTCGACGCCGGTGATGATCGACGAGTTGTCGTAATACACCGTGACTGCGAAGCCGGCTGCCTGTGCCTTCGCCAGAAGATGCGCTGCGGTGCGCTGGAACGCCAGCTGCACTTCATCGGGAGAGTCGAACACCATCACGAACAGCCGCGTCGTCGTCGGCGACGGGCCGAGATAGACGAACACGGTCCGCGAGGCCCTGTCCCACTTCAGGCGCTGTACCAAACCGCTGGTCTCAGGCATGTGTGCTCCCTGTTCAGGCCAGCAGGATCTCGACGAAGTCGATCTCCGAACTGCCGGTGGGATAGGTGGCAATGACCTGTTTCCCCGAAGCCGCGGCGCTGCTCAACGCCTCGGCCATGCTCGCGCGCGCGGCGATGTCGATCGGATCATTGCTGTTCTGCGTCACGATCAGGAGCGTCGTGTTGTTCGGCGTCGGGCCGATGTAGGCCCACGCCAGAATCGTTCCGGATGTCACCTTGACTCTCTGCACGAGTCCTTGGAGCTGAGCCATGGTTTTCCTCCTCTTCTATCCGCACTTGAGGAGCCCGAGGTCTTTGAGGAGCGCTTCGAGGTAGCCGAGGTCGCCGGAGACCTGGATGCCGCCGGCCACGAACGCGCGGCTCGCTTCCTTCTCGCCGGTCATGATCGACTGGAGCACGTTCGACGGCCCGGAGATGCGCACCAGCGGCGGCGCCATACCGCTTCGCTCCGCGATGCGGTTCCCGTCCAGTGCGATCTCCTGTCCGAGGTCGGTCGCGTGCAGCACGATGCTTCCGCGCTTGCGCGGCGCCTTGCCGCTCAGCCGGCTGGCGAGGGCGGTCAGGCTCTTCTGGATCGCGCCCACGTCCACGGGCGGGGCTTTCGGTTTCGGCTTCTGGATCGGCTTCTTGATGGCCATCAGCAACCTCCGTCATTTGGGCGAATCAGGAAAAACGTATGTCCGGAAAGCGACCAGGTCAATGTACAGTTTCGGAGAATTGGCGAAGAGCTAGCCGAGCCCGGCAAGGGCGGCTTCGGCGTCACGCAGGACCTCGTCGACGCCGCGGAAGAGGCGCATGGCTCGAGGGGATGCCCACAGACATGCCGCGTTGACATTTGCTCCTGGCCGGCGTAGGTAAGAACACCATGAGTGATCCACCTCCGGGCCGGATGATTCCCGAGCATTTCCTTCGCGTGCCGACGACGAAGACGGTGAGCCCGGAAATGCAACAGGTCATCGCGTTTCCTGCTGCCGACTGGTTTTTGAGAAAGCCGCAGAACCGTGCGCAATGGGACGCGGTCATCCGCGATTACGACCACGATAATGCGCAGCAGTCGCAACTCCTCTGCCAATCGTTGAAGGTCAAAACCGAGCCGGTCACGATCGCCACCGTCCCGTGTTATCGCGTCACCCCTGCCGAGATCGCGCCGGGACACGAGCAGCGGCTGCTCGTTCACACACACGGCGGCGCTTACGTCTTCGGCGCCGGCGAATCGGGGCTTGCCGAAGCGGCGCTGATTGCTCATTACAGCAAGTCGCCCGTTCTTTCGGTCGATTACCGCATGCCGCCCAAACATCCTCCGTTCCCCGCCGCCATCGAGGACGTCGTGGCCGTGTGGAGGGAGCTGATCGAGAGCCACAATCCCGCGAACGCTGCCATGTTCGGCTCCTCCGCCGGCGGAGGGCTCACCATGGCCGTGACTCTCGCTCTCAAAGATCAACGGATTCCTTTGCCGGCGGCCCTGTTCCTCGGTTCCCCATGGGCCAGAATCGACAAGATCGCCGACAGCCAGTTCGCCAATGACACGACCGACAATCTGCTGATCACGTACGACGGTCTGCTCGGACTCGCCGCAAAGCTCTACGCGCACGACAATCGGCTGGACGATCCGCTGCTCTCCCCGCTCGAGGGCGACCTGAGCGGCTTTCCGCCGTCGATCATCATTACCGGCACGCGCGATCTTTTCCTCAGTCTCGCTGCGTTCGCCCATCGCAAACTGCGCCGAAGCGGTGTCGACGCCGAGTTGCACGTGTTCGAAGCGGTCTCGCACATCCAGTTCCTGTTCTTCATCCCGGACGGATCCGGCGGCGTCGCGCCGGTGCCGGAGTGCGTCGAGGCAATGACCGAGGTGGCTCGATTCTTCGATCGGCATCTCACTTCGTAGAGGTCACGCGTACAATCAGCCTCTCGTGTCCAGTTCGGAGCCTCTCCCGTTCCGCTCGGAGATCGACGCGCTCTTCGACGCGCAGCAGAGCAATCGCGCGAACGTCGCGCGGTCGACCGCTAAGGAACGAAAGCAGAAGCTCAGAAGACTTCACGACGCGCTTCTCGCCCACCGCGACGACATTCGGGCTGCGTTGTGGGCCGACTCCGGCAAGCCGCCCGTCGAAGTCGATCTCGGCGAGATTCTCGGCGTGCTCGGAGAAGCGCGGCATGCGATGCGGCACCTGCGGTCGTGGATGAAACCGCGGCGCGTACGCGGCCGCCTCATGTTGATCGGCTCCGCGTCCAGCATCGTCTCCCAGCCGAAAGGCGTCGTCCTGATCATCTCTCCCTGGAACTTTCCGTTCAATCTCACGCTGGTGCCGCTCGTCTCTGCGATCGCGGCGGGGAACTGCGCGATGGTCAAGCCGTCCGAGCTCGCCCCCCATTCGGCCGCGTGCATGAAGCGGATCGTCGGGAAAGTGTTCGACGAAGCCGAGATCGCGTTCGTCGAAGGGGATGGGGCGGTGGCCGAGGCGCTGCTGCGGAAGAAATTCGACCACATCTTTTTCACCGGCAGCCCCGCAGTCGGGCGGCGGGTCATGAAAGCGGCGGCCGAGCAGTTGACGCCGGTGACGCTGGAGCTCGGAGGAAAGTCGCCGGTCATCGTCGACCGCACCGCGGACCTCGACGAGGCGGCGAAGAAAATCGCCTGGGGAAAGTTTTACAACTCGGGCCAGATCTGCATTGCCCCCGACTACCTCCTCGTCGACGAAAGCATCGCCTCCGCATTCGTCGAAAAACTACGCGCCTGCATGGAGAGCCACGGAGACGAGTCCCGAGGACTGATCATCAACGACCGTCATGCCGCGCGCGTGAAGAACCTGTTCGACGCGGCGGTCCGGCAGGGAGCGCGCGTCGCTGCAGGAGGCGACTTCCGCGGACGCGCCGTCGTCCCGACCGTCCTGACGAACGTCGAACCGGACGCCGCGGTGATGCAGGAAGAGATTTTCGGACCGCTGCTGCCGCTCCTGACGTACCGCTCGCTCGACGAAGCGATTCAATTCATCAACGGCCGCGAACACCCGCTCGTGATGTACATCTTCAGCCGCGACCGGCGCGTTTCTTCCGCCGTCATCGCGCGGACGCGGGCCGGCGGCACGGTCGTCAACGACACGCTGATTCACAACTATCAGCCGGAGCTTCCGTTCGGAGGCGTCGGCCAGAGCGGCATGGGCAAGGGGCACGGACGTTTCGGCTTCGACGCGTTCTCCAACGCGCGAGCCGTGGTCGAGTCGCGTCTCAAATTTGCTCCCCTGCAGTGGCTCTATCCCCCGTATCGCGGAAAACTGCAGCAGAAACTGATCGACTTCGCCCTCCGCTGGCTGTAGGGCCTTGCCGCGGACGGAGTTCCGTCCTTGCAATTCCGGGACAGGTAGGCTTATCTTCCTCAAACAACTACATCTGTGGGTTGTCGGCGAGTCCCGAAAAGGAACTGACGCGTGCAGTCGCAAACCGTCACAACACGCCCGATGCCGAATCGCGGGCAGAAGGTCCGTTATCTCGACGGGCGCCGATTGAAGCGCGCGCTCGTCGCCGGCTGCTACGCGCTCCTCAATCGCGAGCGCGCACTCAATGCACTGAACGTTTTCCCCGTCGCGGACCGAGACACCGGAACGAACATGGCCTGCACGGTCGAGCGGATCGTCCAGGAGATCGAGCCCCTCGACACGACCTCTCTCGCGCACTTGATGCGCCGCGTCGCCGATTCGGCGCTGACCGGCGCCCAGGGGAACTCCGGCGTCATCCTCGCGCAGTACTTTCACGGCCTCGCCGAAGAGCTGGCGCCGTACGAGCGCGTCACCGCGGCGGAATTCGGACGCGCGGCCGGACGGGCCACGCGATATGCGTACGCCGCGCTTTCCGAGCCGTGCGAAGGGACCATCCTGACCGTTCTGCGCGAATGGGGCACGCGCTTCAGCGATTGCGCCGATCTCGACGGCGATTTCGTTTCCGCGCTCGTCGACTCCCTGGATTGCGCGCGCACCACCGTCGCGGCTACGCCGCAGCAGTTGCAAGTCCTCGCCGACGCGAACGTCGTCGATGCTGCGGCCCTCGGCTTTCTCTATCTTCTCGAGGGAATCGGCCGCTACATCGAATCCGGCGCGGTCGAGCCGCGCGTGGCCGGTGTGCCCGTGCAATCAGCGCCGATCGAGTCGTCGGCCGCGAGCCGCTTCCGCTACTGCACCGAATGCATGGTCGCGGGAGACTCGCTGCCGCGCCCCGAGATCGAGGCCGCGCTGCGCGGCCACGGCGACAGTCTCATTCTCGCCGGGACGCGGTCCCGCCTGAAGCTGCACATTCACACCGATGGACCGCAAGCGGTCTTCGATCTCCTCGGCCACTACGGCACCGTCAGCGACGAGAAGGCCGACGACATGCACAGTCAGCGGAGCGTCGATCGGACCACCGCCACGATCGCGCTGGTCGCCGATTCGAGCTGCGATCTGCCGCGCAGCGAGGTCGAACGGCTCAACGTCCACATCGTGCCGATCCGCCTCAGCTTCGGCGAAGAGCGGCTGATCGACGGCATCTCCATCTCGCCACTCGAGTTTTACGAGCGTCTGGCCACGTCGCCCGTGCATCCGATGACGTCGCAACCGCCGCCGTCCGACTTCACGCGCATGTTCCGGTTCCTCTCCAGCCATTACCGCTCGATCCTCACCGTCACCCTGTCGAGCAAGTTCAGCGGCACTTTCCAGTGCGCGCAGGCGATGAGCCGCGAGATCCCGGAAGAGACGGAAATCGAGGTGGTCAACGCCCGCACGGTGAGCGTCGGCACGGGACTCATCCTCCAGGAGCTCGGCGAGCGCATTCAGGCGGGTGCGACATTCGACGAGCTCAAGGCGCTCGCCCACGATCTGGTCGGGCGCGGCCGTTTTTTCGTGACCGTCGAAACCATGCACTACCTGATTCGCGGCGGCCGTGTGAGCAAGCTCAAAGGCCTGCTCGCGAACAGCCTTCGCCGGGTGCCGATCCTCTCGATCGGGTCCGAGGGTGAGGTCATCAAATTGACGACGGCGGCGAAGCCGAAGCAGTTCGATGTGATGTGGAAGATCTTCCTCGCGGAAGCGAAAGCGCGCCATGCTTACCGGTTCGGAATCGCCCACGCGAACGCGCCGGATCGCGCGCGGGAAATGGCGGATCGCGTGCGCGGCGAGTTTCCCGGCGCGAGCCTGTACATCAACGACGTCGCCGCGGTCATGGGCGCCCACATCGGTCCGGGAGCGATCGTCATGAGCTTCCTCGGAACATGATCGCCGCCGCGCTCGTCCTCGTGGCCGGCTATCTGCTCGGCTCCATCCCGTCGAGCATCCTCGTCGGAAAGCTGATTCGTGGCCGGCGGTTCGACATCCGCGAGCACGGCAGCGGCAACGCCGGCGCGACGAACGTAGCACGCACCCTCGGACTGAGACCGGCGTTCTGCGTCCTGTTGTTCGACGGAGGAAAAGGTGCCGCTGCCGCGGCGCTGCCGCTGACGGCCTGGGTGCAGAGCCGGACCTCCGTCGATCCTCTCACGCTCAGCCTTCTGGCCGGACTGGCCGCGGTCCTCGGACACGCATTTCCGCTCTTTGCAGGCTTCCGCGGCGGAAAAGGGGTCGGCACCACCGCCGGATTTCTGCTCGTGCTTTTTCCCACCGCGGTCCTGGCGTGTGTCGCGACGTGGATCGTCGTGCTGCTGCTGACCGGGTACGTCTCCGTCAGCTCGCTGATCGCGTCGGCGGCATTGCCGCTCGCGCTGTGGCTCGACCCGCGGCGGGCGAGCGCCACGGTCATCGTCGTCGCCATCGCCGCGGCGCTTCTCATTCTGTGGCTGCATCGCGGTAACCTTCGGCGGCTCATGCAGGGAACCGAGAACCGCTTCGATCGAGCAAGGCTTTTCCGCCGGCCCGCGGAAAACGAGGTCGGCCAGGGGAGGACACCGCCATGAGCAGCGATGGCTTCATGCACGAAGAACTGCGCCTGCGGGCCCGCGACATCAACTTCGACTCCACGATCTCGCGGCAACTCGTCCACCGCAACTTCATCGATCACGTGCTCGTGACCGACGTCGTGCGCATGCAGGACGACCGCTTCCTCTGCGGCGCGCGCCTGCCGCAGTCGCACATCTACTTCAACGAGATCGCCGGCAACTGCAGCGGCATCCTCCTCGGAACGGAAATGATGCGGCAGTCGAGCATCGCGCTCTCGCACAAGTTCCTCGGCGTCTCGCCGTCGTTCTCCTACATCCTCCAGCACGTGACGAACGTGGTCGAAAGGCTCGGCCCGCGGACCATCACCCGCGAGCTTTGCAACGTCATCCTCGACATCCAGTTGACCGATCGCACGTACCGCCGCTCGGGAGAGCTGACCGGCCTGGTCGCCGACATTCAGATCTACTCCGGCGACCAGCGCGTCATGCGCGGCGGCGGCGAGTTCATGTTCGTTCCGAAGAAGATGTACGAGCGCCTGCGCCGCAGCGGTGGTAACGGACACGCCGGCGGCAACGGCAGCGACATCCATCCGATCCCGATTGCGCCCGAACAGGTCGGGCGGCGGGAACTGCAGAACGTCGTCATCACCTCGGTGACGCAGCGCGAGCCGGACCTGTTCGAGGCCCACGTCGTCGTCGATCCCGAGCATCCGTATTTTTTCGAGCACAAGCTCGATCACGTCTCCGGCATGCTCCTGCTCGAGGCCTGCAATCAGGTCGGCATCGCCGCGACGGCGCGCTGGTTCGGCTTCGTGCCGCGGGAGATCGTCTTCAAGTCGTTCGACGCGCACTTTCACGAGTTCGCCGCGCTCGGAGAGCTCGTGAAAGTCACGGCCCGCGTGCTGGAGCATGCCGCCGCGCCGTTCGACGGGTGCGCGCTGACGCTGGACGTGCATTTCACGCAGAACGGCCACCCGCTCGCCGAATGCCGCGTGGGCATGGCGGCCGTGGCAACGCTGGAGCCGTTGCTCGTTTCCACGCAGCGCGTCACGGCGGGAAGCGAGCGGGCGTGAGCCGCAGGTTCGCCGTCATCGGCGGCGGGATCTCCGGCATCGCCGCCGCGTACTACCTCCGCCGCGCCGGCATCGACGCCGAGATCCTCGAGAAGTCGGACCGCATCGGCGGACGCATCGGCTCGTGCCGCCTCGGCGATCGCTGGCTCGATTTCGGCGGAAAAAACATCGGCCGCCGCTACCGCCGCTTCCGCGAGTTCACGGCCTCTCTCGGCGACAACCCGTACGAATACTTCGGCATCAACTCGTCGCAAGTGAAGGACGGCAAGATCGTCACGTTCGACAGCAAGCGCCGCTGGACTTCGCTGTTCGACATCCTCCGCAACTGCTCGAAGCGCGATCTGCTTCGCTTCGCGCGAATGGTCCTGGCCATTCGCCGCGACGAGGCGAACGGCTTCCTTGGCTCGCCCTGGTTCGACCGCCTCGGCGACCGTTTCGACGACCGTCCCGCACGTAGCTACTTCGGCGACGAGTTCTGCCGGCGCATTCTGCGTCCGATGACCGTGCGGATGAACGGCGCGGAACCGGACGAGGTCTTCCTCGGGAATCTCGGCAGCAACATCAAGATGATTCTCGACTCGTACGATCAGCTTTCGCTCGGCATGAAGCGCGTGCTCGATCAGTTCGCCGAGACCACGGCCGTCCGCACCGGCGTGTCGGTGCAGTCGCTGGCGTCGGTCGAGGGAGGGAAAGTCGCGGTGTCGTACTCGAATGGCAGCGGCGAAGTCGCGGCGCATGTGTACGAAGGCGTCGTCGTGGCCACCACGGCGCACCTCACGGCACGGATCGTCGCCAACGCCTCGCCCGCGCTTTCCGAGCTCCTCGCGCAGGTACGGTATTACCCGGTCGCGCTCGTGCTTGCGAAGTACCGCCGGCCGATTTTCACGCCCGCTATGCGCGCCCTCGTCTTTGGCGAGGACGAGCCGCTGAGCAATGCCGGCAGCTACGGCGTCGACGATCTCGACGTCGTCCGCTACACGTTCAGCGGCCGCAGCTCCCGCGAGCTGCTCGACGGAAGTACCGATACCGAAGCGCTGCTCGATCTCGCCGAGAAACGGCTCAATCGATACGTGCCGGTCGGCCGCGCCGATCGAGAGGCCTTCATCGGACAACGCTTCGAGCACGGCCTCTGCGCCTACACCAGTCACGTCGGCCGCTTCCGTAACGCGCTGCAGAACGAGCTGCGCGAACTGCCGGGCGTCTGGCTCGCCGGCGATTACCTCCGCGGCGCGAGTATCGAGGCATGCTTCCATGCCGCGGAGGACGCGGCGAACGCCATTGCGGGGACGTGACCGCCTTCAGTCCGGGCGCGAGGAAGAGGAAACGGAGATCGAGGACGAGCCGACGGCGCATCCGGTGTGATGCGCCGCCGGCTTTGCCGGTTCGGCTACTGGAACGATCGCTGGACCAGGAGGTCCCTCATCATGCCGGTAGGTTGCGTCGGCCGGTAGTTGCCTCTCGGGAGAGGGGAGATCGCCAGCTTTCCGAGCTGCGCGGCTGACGCGCCGATGGGATTGCGCATCACGAAGAAAAATACCGGTTGCGAGCACGGCGGCGTGGTCAGCGAGCCGGTGTACAGGTAGAACTTGGACCGGTCCTTGGGCAGCAGATCCTCCATTCCTCCGAACGAATCCGCTTTGACCGACGTGCACGCCGCGGGAATCTCTCTCAGCAACGCGGCGATCGCGGGGTTGTCGTTTGGCTGGCTCTGGATGAGTACCGCCACCACCACGGTCTCCTTGAAGCGGTTCTCGTGGACGAGGTGCAGCTCTCCCGCCGCCCGCGTCTCGTCGCCGATCAGGTGCTCGGCCGGCACGTGAAAGTGGAACTGGATCAGCTTCAGGTTGTTGGTCGCCCCCGCGGCGTCGACATCGGCGGCGTATGCCTCGGCGAGGGGATACACCTTGAGCTCATGCCCGGTGTTCTGCACGGCGATCGGGAAGTCGCCGTACTGGAGCCTCATGGTCATCGGACTGTACCGCGACTGCGTGATCCGGATCGGCGACTGGGTATGCCCGCTGTCGCAGGCCGCCCATTCCTTGTTCATCTGCCCCCAGCGATGAGGACCATTGCTGTCCGCATAACCCCACTCCGCGCCACAGGCGGACATGGAGGGCTCGGGCTCGGCTGCGAACAGGAAAAGCGACGTCAATGAAAAAGCGAGGCAAATCAATATCGTCTTCCGCATACCTGGGAGGGACGCCGGGCGCGCGTTTCCCTACCTCACCTTCACCCGGTGGCCCCGAGCGTCGGCATACGCTGATAACGTCACGGGCCGCGCGCGCACTACCATCTGAACATGCCGCAAACGACTCCTAACGAGTCGCGTCCTGAGCGGCGACGGAAGCCGCGGCTCAGTCTCACGCGTTCGCTCATCGCGCGCTACGGCGCACAAGGTGTCGTCATCGTCGACATCCACGACCTCGGCGCGCGCGTCGAGCACTTCGCGCCGCTGACTCCGGGCCGGAAATCCGCGCTCGTCTTCGACTGGCAGTCGACGCGCATCGAGGCTCCCGCGACGGTCGTCGCGTGCCGCGTGCATCGTTTCGCGAGCGACACCGGCGGCACGGTCTACCAGTCCGGGCTCTCGTTCACGGATCCTTCGGCCGAAGTGCTGCAGGCGCTGCGGGAGTTGATGAAGACGTCGATCGCGCGCTCCATGGCCGAACAGGTCGCGAACCTCCGCGGCCTCGGACCGGTGACCGAGCGCGACATGCCAGTGTTTCGCTCCGGCATCGTCGCCGGGGAGGCGCGCGCACATTCCGGCTATGTCCGTTGCACGCTTCGCAACCGACGCTGGGAGAAAAAGTGGACGCGCGATCCGCAGCCGCCGGAGAACGGCTTCACCGTCCTCGCGACCGAGGCGCGCGACCAGATCGACATGCTGTGCGAGGTCTACCGCCGCGTGGACAGCGAGACGCGGCAGTTGATCCGTCTGCTTGCGAGAATTACCGTCGAAGACACGCCGTAGGGCGCTGTACCATCGCGGCATGCACCGTCTGCTGCTCGTCCTCGCTGTCACGCTCTCCGTGCATGCCGCCGATCTCGGCTCTCTCGCCTTCCCCACCTCCGCCACGAACCCGGATGCGCAGGCACAGTTCGAGCGCGGCGTCGCGGCACTGCACAGCTTCTGGTACGAAGAAGCCGCAAACTCCTTCCGCGCCGCGCGCGAGCTCGAGCCGTCGTTCGCGATGGCCTACTGGGGCGAGGCGCTGACGCACAACCATCCGATCTGGATGGAGCAGGACCGCGAAGCAGCGCGTGCGATCCTCAAAGCGCTTCCTGAAAACGCCGGCAACGCGCGCGAGCGCGAGTGGCTGGCGACGCTCGACGTGCTCTATGGCGAAGGCGACAAGCGCACGCGCGACCTCGCCTACGAACAAGCTCTCGGGGCACTCGCGGCGAGGTATCCGGACGACATCGAGCTGCAGGCGTTCCACGCGCTCTCGATCCTCGGCACGTTGGCTCGCGACGCCGACGACGCGCGTCGTCAGGTGCGCGCCGCGGCGATTCTCGAACCGCTGCTCGCGCGCGCGCCGGAGCATCCCGGGATCCTGCACTACATGATCCACGCGTATGACGATCCGCTGCACGCTCCCCTCGGGCTCCGCGCCGCGCGACGCTACGCGAACGTCGCGCCGTCCGCGCATCACGCGCTGCACATGCCGTCGCACATCTTTCTACAGCTCGGCATGTGGGACGACGCCGCGAAGTCGAACGAGGAGTCGTACGCCGCCTCGGTCGCGTGGGTCGAGCGCGCGAAGTTGCCGTCGAGCAAGCGCGATCTGCACAGCCTCACCTGGCTCCATTACATCTACCTGCAACAGGACCGTCGCGAGGATGCGAAGCGTTTGCTCGACGAAGTGTCGGGCGAGAAGGGCATGAGCGAACGGGAGAGGTCGACGCGCGCGCGCATGCTCGCGGCGTGGGCGGTCGAGACCGGCGAGCCGGTGGACATCACCGCCGCAGGCGAAGACGACGCGCAACATTGCGCGGCCGGATATGCGTCCGCGGGCGACGCGACGCTCTTCGCGCGCGCGCTCGGAGCCATCCGCCGCGGCGAGCTCGATCGGGCGAACGTGACGCTCGGAAACGAAGTGATGCAGTGGACCGTCAAGGCGATGATCGAGCAGAAACGAGGAAAGCTGAAGAAAGCGATCGAGCACGCGCAACGCGCCGTCACGCTCGAAGAAGCGGCCGGCGCGCCGTCCGGCCCGCCCGACGTCCTCAAGCCGTCACACGAGCTCCTCGGCGAGCTCCTCGCCGCCGCCGGCCGCTGCGATGAAGCAAAGGAAGCGTTCCGCAAATCGCTCCTGCGCACGCCGAACCGGCGTCTGTCGATGCTCGGCGCGCCCTGCAATCCGAAATGAGCCTCCGCCGCGAGATCTTCCTCCGCCGCCTGGTCCGCGTCGAAGGACGTAAAGTGGTCGCGCGTTTCCTCACCAACCCCGATCAGGCCGCGGTGCTCGCCTTTCCCACGCATGCCGAAGCGCGGCGTGCGGCGTCGAAGCTCATCGTGCAATTGCGGTTGTCGAGGACCGATGAGGAGTACGACGAGCAGTTGCGGTTCCGCGTCGATCTGATCCGCGCCTACAACGCACTCGAAGAAGAGGACTAGCTGGATGGACTACCCGTTGTCAGATGTGAGTCTCTCCCGTCGCCTCGATCGCTGCGAGGCCAACACGAATGCGGCGCTGGTCGAGTCGCGCGCGCGATTGTTTCCCGAGACCGGCGCGGCGTGGATCGACGTCAACGGCACGTACGCGTTGTTCGACGGCGTGCAGTCGCCGGTTACACAGACGTTCGGCTTCGGCCTGTTCGCGCCGCCGACACCCGACGATCTCGCGAAGCTGGAGGACTTCCTCTTATCGCGCGGAGCGCCGGTGTTTCACGAAGTCTCCCCGCTCGCGCCGCCGGAAACGCTCGAAGTCCTAGGCAGTCGCGGATATCGCCCCGTCGAGCTGACGAGCATCCTCTATCGTCCGATCGTCCTGATGGAAAGCAATTCCCCAGTCCGCACGCGCATCATCGATGAAGGTGAGGAAGAATTGTGGAGCGCAACGGCCGCAGAGGGATGGAGCGAGACCGCAGGTCTCGACGAGTTCATGCACGCCCTCGGACGCGTGACCGCCAACGCGCGCGGCGCTTCCGCGTTTCTCGCGGAGCTCGACGGCCGCGCGATCGGCACCGGCGCGATCGCAATCCACAACGGCATCGCGCTCCTCGCCGGCGCGAGCACGATCCCGTCGCAGCGAAAACAGGGCGCGCAGAAAGCGCTCCTCGAGGCGCGTCTGCGTCATGCCGCGGAACAAGGATGCGATCTCGCGACGATGGGCGCGTTGCCTGGCAGCGCGTCGCAGCGCAACGCCGAACGTCAGGGATTCCGCATTGCCTACACGCGCATCAAATGGGGGCGGTAACCCGCGCCGCCAACATCCCGCACGCCGCATGTTTCGCGGCCCCGCCGCTGTACCGGCGCACCACCGGCATCTCGAGCGTGCGTAACGCATCGCGGAACGACGCGAGCTCGGACTGCGTCGCGCGGCGATAGCCGTCCGCGCGTGCATCGTTCACGTCGATCAGATTCAGGCGCAACGGCACACCAACGAACAACGACCGCAGCGCCTCCACCTCATCGATGCCCGTGTTAATTCCGCCGAGGACTACCCACGCGATCGTCACGCGTCCGCCGCTCGCGCGTTGATACTCGCGCACGGCCGAAGCCAGCTCTGCGACCGGCCATGCCGCGGCCAGCGGCATCAGCGCGCGACGCCGCTCGTCGATCGCCGACGTGAGCGACACGATCAGGCGATACGGGCGGCGCTCATGCGTGAAGCGGCGGATCGCAGGAACGAGACCCACCGTCGAGATCGTGATCGCCTCCGAGGCGATGCGGCCGCCGCACGGATCGCTGAGGATCTCCGCGGCGCGCATCACCGGCTCATAGTTGTGCAGCGGCTCGCCCTGCCCCTGAAACACAGCGCCCGTCACGACGCCGGGAGCCTCCGCGCGGACCGCGAGAAACTGCGCGACGATCTCCCACGCCTCCAGATGCCGCGTGAGTCCGAGGCGTCCGGTCGCGCAGAAATCGCAGCGCATCGCGCAGCCGGCCTGACTGGAGAGACAGACCGTGAACCTCCCCTTCTTCTCGAGAGGAATCCGCACCGCCTCCGCCACCGCCCCGTCGTGCAGCCGGAACAGATACTTCACGAATCCATCCGACGGGTCCGTCGCGCGCTCGACGATCTCCAGCGGACGGCGATCCACGAGCACGTCGATCGCCTGCTCGACCTTGCGAGGCACGGGCCGCGACACCGGATAGCCGTCGCGCCCCAGCGAGATCGAGTGCGCGATCACCCGCCGCGCCTCGGCATCGCGAACGGCAATGCCGTTCGCCCGCAGATGCGCGGCGAGATCGCCGGGAAGCAAGCCGAAGAGATGCGGGCGCATGTCGCGTCGCGCATTTTCTACTATTCTTCGCCGTCATGATTCGCACCGTCATCGCCGCGACCGGCAGCCACATCCCTACCGTCCGCGTCCCGAACGAGCATTTTCTCGATTACGACTTCCGCGGCACCGATCAGCAGCCGCTGAACAAGACCAACGACGAGATCCTGAAGCAGTTCGAGTCGATCACCGGCATCCGCGAGCGCCGCTATGCGCCGGACGAGATGATGACCTCGGACATCGCATACGAGGCCGCACGCGACGCGCTCGACTCCTCGGGCATCGATCCGGAGACGCTCGACGGCATCATCGTCGCGCACAACTTCGGCGACGTGCGCGCCGGCAATCCCCGCTCCGATCTCGTTCCCGCGCTCGCCGCGCGCGTGAAGTCGCGCCTCGGGATCCGCAATCCGTACGCGGCCGCGTTCGACCTCATCTTCGGCTGCCCCGGCTGGCTGCAAGGCGTGATCGTGGCGGATGCCATGATCCGCGCGGGCGACAACAAGCGCGTGATGGTCGTCGGCGCGGACACGCTCTCGCGCATCTCCGACCCTCATGATCGCGACTCGCTCATCTACGCGGACGGCGCGGGCGCGGTGATCGTCGAGGCGCTCGAGACTTCCGACGACATCGGCATCCTCTCGCGCGCCGTTCGCTCCGACACGCTCGAGCACTCGGGCATGCTGTTCATGGGCACGTCTTACAACCCCGAAGCCTTTCTCGAAGCGCTGTTCCTGAAGATGGAAGGGCGCAAGCTGTACAAGTACGCACTCAACACCGTGGCGGGAGCCATCCGCGAGGCGCTCACCCGCGCGAACGTCGATCTGCGCGACGTGAAGAAGGTGCTGATCCATCAGGCCAACGGCAAGATGGACGAGGCCATCCTCGAGGCAGTGTACGAGCTGTACGGCATCAGCGATCCGCCGAAAGGCGTGATGCCGATGACGATCTCCTGGCTCGGCAACAGCTCCGTCGCGACCGTGCCGACGCTGCTCGACCTGATTCTGAAGAAGAGGTTGGACGGACACGAGATCGCCGCCGGCGACGTGGTGGTGTTCGCCTCGGTCGGCGCAGGCATGCACATCAACGCGGTCGTGTATAGGTTCTAGGACGGATAAGACTCATAGGACGGATAAGACTCATAGGACGCATGGGACTCATAAGTCCTATGCGTCCCATTCGTCCTATTCGTCCTATGATCCCGCCTATGAGCACCTTCGCCGAACTCGGTCTCCGCCCGGAGATCGTAGAAGTCCTGACCTCCCTCGGCTATGAAGCGCCGACGCCCATCCAGGAGCGCACGATCCCGCTCCTCCTCGCCGGGCGCGATCTGATCGGGCAGGCGCAGACCGGCACGGGCAAGACCGCCGCGTTCGCACTGCCGATCCTCCAGAAGATCGATCCGAAGAAGAAACACACCCAGGCCCTCGTGCTCACGCCGACGCGCGAGCTGGCGATGCAGGTCGCGGAGGCCGTGCATTCGTACGCCGCGAAGATGGAGCACGTGAGCGTGATCCCTGTCTACGGCGGCGCGCCGATCGTGCCGCAGCTCAAGCGACTCGAGCGCGGCGCGCACGTCGTCGTCGGCACGCCGGGACGCCTCATCGATCACCTCGACCGCGGCAGCCTAAATCTCTCGCACATCCGCGTCGTCGTTCTCGACGAAGCGGACGAGATGCTGAAGATGGGATTCATCGAAGACATGGAGAAGATCCTCGGCGCGCTCCCGGCCGAGCGCCAGACCGCGCTCTTCTCCGCGACGATGGCGGACGAGGTGTTGCGCATCGCGAAGCGGCACCAACGCAATCCGGAGCGCGTGGAGATCGAGCATCACAAGGTCAACACGCCCTCGATCGAACAGCGATTCCTGAACGTGTCCGAGGGGCAGAAGCTCGAGGTGCTGACGCAAATCCTCGAGCTCGAGCCGGCCGAGGCCGTGCTGATCTTCCGGCGCACGAAGACCGGCTCCGCCGACCTCGCGGAGAAGCTCGAGGCACGCGGCTTCGCTGCCGTCGCGATGCACGGCGACATGAGCCAGCCGTTGCGCGAGGCCGTGATCCGCCGCCTGCGCGCGGGCCAGGTCGAGATCGTCGTCGCCACCGACGTCGCCGCGCGCGGCCTCGACGTCGAGCAGATCGAGCACGTCATCAACTACGACATCCCGTACGACGTCGAGGCTTACGTGCACCGCATCGGCCGCACCGGCCGCGCGGGCCGCAGCGGCGTCGCGACGATGTTCATCACCCCGCGTGAGCGGAAGATGATGCGCGAGATCGAGCGCTTCACCGGCAACCCGATCAAGCCGATGAAACTCCCCACGCGCGCGGACGTCGCCGCGAAGCGCATCTCAGTCTTCAAGGAGACTGTGCGCAAGTCGATCCAGGACGGCGATCTCGAGGCCTACGTCGAGCTCGTCGAACAGCTCGCCGAGGAAGGGCCGTTCGACATGGCGGACGTGGCCGCGGCGGCGGCGCGGATCGCGAACGGTTCAAAGGCGCTCGTGCAAGCGCGGGAACAGGAAATCAGTCTTCCAGTCGTCGAGTCGTCGAGTCGTCGAGTGGAAGAACCTCCTCGACGGCTTGAAGACTCGGCGACTCGACGACCCGACAAGACCATCCGCATGTCCATCGCCATCGGCCGCCGCGAGGGCATCCGTCCCGCCGACATCGTCGGCTCGATCGCCAACGAAGCCGACGTTCCCGGCCGCGAGATCGGTCCCATCGACATCCAGGACGAAGTCACCTACGTCGGCATCCCCGAGCGGTTCGTCGACGCGGTGATCGAGAAAGTCGGCAGGAAGAAATTCCGAGGAAAGGCGCTGAACATCCGCGTCGCACCGACCCGCGATGAGGGACCGCCCAAACGCCGTGCACCGGCACCGCGCTTCGACGACCGTCGTCCCGCACCGCGACGCACTGACGATCGCCGTCCCGCGCCGCCGCGCGCGGACGATCGCCGCCCGCGTGCTCCGCAAAAACCATTCGACCGCTTCGCAAAAAAGAAACCGCGCCGATGAAACTCTCACAAATCGACACCAACGCTCCCGGCGACAAAGTGAAGACGCAGGAGGCCACCGCGAAACTCGTCGATCGCATCGGCGAGCTGCAGGAGCTCCTTTACGCCGGGCACCAGCACAAAGTCCTGATCATCCTCCAGGGCATGGACACGTCGGGGAAAGACGGCGCGATCCGCAAGGTCCTGCGCGAAACCAGCCCGCAGGGGATCCACGTAGTCTCGTTCAAGAAGCCGACCGAGACCGAGCTCGATCACGACTACCTGTGGCGCGTGCACTGGCAGGTGCCCGGACGCGGCGAGCTCGTGGTCTTCAACCGCAGTCACTACGAAGACGTGCTCGTCGTGCGCGTGCACTCGCTCGTGCCGAAAGCCGTCTGGAAGAAGCGCTACGAACAGATCAACAATTTCGAGCGGATGCTGGCCGATGAAGGCACGACCATCCTCAAGTTCTTCCTCCACATCAGCCGCGAGGAACAGCGCGAGCGCCTGCAGGCGCGCCTCGACGATCCGACGAAACGGTGGAAGTTCCAGCACGGCGACCTCGCGGAGCGCAAGCTGTGGAGCGCCTACATGCGCGCCTACGAGGAAGTGCTCGAGAAGACTTCGACGCAATGGGCGTCCTGGCACATCGTGCCTGCGGACCGCAAGGTGATGCGTGACTTCATCGTGGCCAGCGAGGTGGTCAAGGCGCTGGAGAAGTTGAAGATGAAGTACCCCGACCCGCCGGACGTAGCCGGCGTGACGATCAAGTAGGAACCCTCTCGTCTGCCATTGTCGGCACCCTGCCGACGAGGCACAACGGTAATTCGCCAACACGACGCGGGGTGACGGTCAAAAAGAGTTGGAGCGGCCAGCCAATGCTAAAGTCACGATCATGCAGATACTGCGCACGGCGATTCGAGCAATCACCGCAGGCGCCGCAACAATCTTCACGCTCGTGGTGATCTACAAGGCTTCACTCTGGGTACGGTCTGGTGAACTCGATCCCATCCAGGTTCTTCACGACTCTCCATTTCTGCTCCTCAGCACCGCCTCTTGGATCGCTGTGGTTGTCGGTCCGAGGCGAGCAGTCTATTCCGTCCTTTTTGGATTCCTTTCAGGCCTGCTTCTTGGCGTGATCTCTGCGATCCTCGGCTTCGTTGTTCCTGAGCTCCCTATACCGCAACCGCACTTCATGCGAGAAGTGGGGCCGGCATTCGGCATTTTCTTCGCGGGACCGATTGGCTTCGTCGTCGGGATGATCGCTGGCGCTATCTACAGCGCAGCGCGGCATCGACCTCAAGGAAACCCCACACGGTCAGCCTAGTTCGCCGCACATCGAAATCCGGCAAGTCACGAGTAGTCCTCTGCCCCGATTGCTTTTCCAAAACAAGTATCGCAAGAACACTTCAAGTGCGTCAGAGTTGTTGTTGAACAATTACCATTCGCGTCGCGGGTCACGCCGCTGAAGCGCAGGGCCGTTAGACGCCGGGTGTAAGATCAGCCGCGTGAAAAACATCGCAGAGATCCGGAAGCTCCCGCTTCCCGAGCGACTCCAGTTGATCGGTGAGATCTGGGATTCGATCGTCGAGAATCCAACCCTCCTGCCAGTTTCTGAGGAGCTGGCCCGAGAGCTCGAGATACGCTTGGCGGTGCATCGCGCCGACCCGAGCAGCGCACAGGCCTGGGACATCGTCGACCACGAAGTCTTTGGGAGCGATTGATCCCTTGCAAGAAACACACTGTCCGGAATGCAGCACGACGCTCGAAGTTTGTGATGTAACACCCTGTCACGACTGCGGGTGGAGTGCAGACGAACTAAGTCACTTCCGCAAGCACACCTACTCGGAGGTTCGCGTTCTCGGAGTGGATGGTTTGGTCCTTTGCGACTTCTGCGAAGTTGACTTCGGATCGTACGATCCCGCGTACTTCGGCCTGCCTCGCGACCGTCGGATCGGGTTTCCTCAGCATCTCCGTGCCGTCGATACAATCGGAATATGCAAAGACAAGTTTTGCCCTACCTGCAAGAAGCGACTGGCCTTTCTCAAGTTCTTGAGCGCCGTCCGAACCAACAACGCGCTCGACCCAACGTGAACGCGCGCCGCCATTCCCCCGCGAGCTACGATCGTCGCGTGCGAGTCGCATTTCCAACCGCGACGAGCGAGCACGGCCTTCTCGAGCTCGGCACATTCGATGCAGCCGTCCCGCCTGAGGCGGACAATGACCGAGACAGCTGCAAGTGTGAAGGAAAAACGGCCCAAAGACTTGATCCGCGGCTTTCACGGCGTTCGCTATCAGGTGAAGGACGTTGCGCGATCGATTGACTTCTACACCGAGCACCTCGGCTTCAAGTTGGAGCACAAGCAGCTTCCCGCTTTTGCAGCTCTTTCGCTGGAAGCGCTCCCACTCCTGCTGAGCGGGCCGGGCGCTTCGGGCTCCCGTCCTCTCCCCGACGGTGAGCGTCAGGAGCCCGGCGGCTGGAATCGCATCGTCATTCGCGTTGCCGACCTTCCGTCGTGCATCGAGGCTTTCCAGCAGGCAGGCCTTCACTTTCGAAATGAAATGGAAGTGGGCCCGGGAGGCAAGCAGATCCAATTGCTCGACCCCGACGGCAATCCGATCGAGCTATTCGAGCCTGCCCGGTAATTCGCCGCGCTCCGAGCGAGCTAAACTGCCCGAAAGCGAATGACCGCCAAAGACATCGTCGCCGAGCTCGAGAAGCTCGGCAACGCACAAACCAGGAAAACCTGGATGACTCACGGCGCCCAGGAGCCGTGCCTCGGCGTCAAGGTCGAGGACATGAAGAAGATCCAGAAGCGCGTCAAGGTGGACTACCAGCTCGCTCTGGATCTCTACGACACCGGCATCGCCGACGCGATGTACCTCGCCGGACTGATCGCGGACGACGCGAAGATGACCAGAAAGGACCTGCAAAAGTGGATCGAAGGCGCCAGCTGGGGCATGGTCGCCGAATTCACGGTCCCGTGGGTCGCGTCCGCGAGTCCGCATGGTCGAGAGATGGCCTTGAAGTGGATCGAATCCAAGGACGAAACCATCGCCTCCGCCGGCTGGCAGACTTACGGCAGCATGGTCGCCATCAAGGAGGACGCGGAGCTCGACCTTGCCGAGATCAAGTCGCTCCTGCAGCGCGTGATGAAGTCGATCCACCAGCAGCCCAATCGCGTCAAATACGTGATGAACAGTTTCGTCATCGCCGTGGCTTGCCACGTCAAACCGCTCCACAAGCTCGCGGTCGATACGGCCAACGGCATCGGCAAGGTCGCCGTCGATCTGGTCGGGGCGTGCAAGATTCCGTTCGCGCCCGATTACATCAAGAAATTCGAAGCACGCAGCGCGATCGGCAAGAAGCGCAAGTCGCCGAAGTGTTGATTCCAGCAATTCCCGGTTACTCTCGGTCTCACCGAGACCACCCATGAAAACGATCTGCCGCGTAGTCCTCATCGCTCTCGTCGCCGTTACCGCAGCCTCGCAGGAGACGGAGAGCGTTCGCCGGCGCGCGGTCCGGAAGGGACCGGTGCAGCAGGGGATCCTTCCGTGCGGCACGGACATCTGCAGCACGGCACAACCCCACACCTGCATCGAAGTCGTGAACGCGGAGACAGCCTGGCGCACCTGCATCTCCAACCAGGGCCGGCGTGGCCTCGTCCTCGGACCCACAGACCTGCGCCGCACTCCGAACGGCGAGTGGATGCGCATCCTGCGCGAAGCAGGCGTGGCCGAGATCTTCGTGCCGTACCACGAACTGCCGCTGCGACTCTACGATCAGGAAACGACGTCCGCGCAATCGATCCGCGAAGTGACTCCCGACGACGCGGGTCCGAATGGCAAGGTCCTCTTCCTGTCGGGGCAGAACCTGCCGCAGGTCGTCGCCGAGACGAACGACCGCGGCATCGCATGGCTGTGCAAGGAAGGGCGAAGCATCAGCCGGCGAGGGCAGGAGCTCGTCCTGTGGGGAGTGCAGGATGCTTCGAACTACGACTTCATCATCGAGTATCGCCTGCGCGACGACGGCAGCATCGGATTCCGCCTCGGCGCGACCGGTTTCAACAATCCCTTCGTTCCTCCTCAAAGCACGACGGAGGCCCACATGCATGACGTGCTGTGGCGGATCGACGTCGACCTCAATGGCTCCGGCGGCGATTCGGCCATCCAGTTGACGCACGTCGAGGCCGCAAACGCGTCGCAGGTGTCGCGCGATGTCCACGAGCCGTTCAATGGCGGAGAGGAAGGCGTCACGCAGTGGAATCCGGAGAAATTCTCCACGATCGGCGTGGTCGACACGACCTTGAACGCTCACGGGAACCAGATCGGCTACACGATGCAGATCGCAGCGCCCGGTCTGTCCCGTCATTTCGGCCAGTCGGCCGGCGGGACGCGCAAGGAGAAATTCACGCAGTCCGACTTTGCCGTCACGCGGTTCAAACAGTCCGAGCGCGATGCATTGTTCGACAGCGCACACATCCAATACCTCCAACCCGATCAGTACCTCCTCGGCGATGGTTTGCCCGGGATGGGAGTCGCGGACCGCGAATCGGTCGAGAACACGGATGTCGTGTTATGGCATCGCTCGTCGGCGCATCACGATCCGCACGACGAGGATCACGCGCCCGGCGACGCGCCGAACCTCATGACCGGCATCACGAACGTCCACTGGCAGGGAGTGAGTCTCGAGCCTCACAATCTCTTCGACTTCAATCCGCTCGGCGGCCCCAGTCGCGCGCAATGCCAATAATAGCCCCCGGTTTCAACCGGGGGTTCACACGATCGCGCCAAGCGAGCTCACGAACGACTCCACCAGCACCGGATCGAACTGCGTTCCCGCGCCCTCGCGCAGGCGCACGATCGCTTCCTGCTCCGGCACCGCGGCCGCGTACGTCCACGGGTTCGTCATCGCCGCCCACACGTCCGCGATCGCGACGATGCGCGCGCCGATCGGGATGCGTGCGCCCGCGACCCGGCTCGGGTAGCCCTTCCCGTCGTAGTGCTCGTGATGGCGCAGCACGATCTCCGCGACCTCCGGTCCGAGGAGCGGCTCCACGATCGCGGCGCCGACGAGCGAATGTTCCTTCACCGCCTCCATCTGCTCCTGCGACAGCCGGTTTTTCGCCGCGATGTTGTCGTAGTCGAGCAGCCGCAGACCGACATCGTGCACGAGCGCGGCGATGCGCACCGCCTCGACCGTCTCCTGCGGCAGCTTCAACACCGTCGCGAATCGCGACGACAATCCCGAGACGAGCCGGCAATGCTCGCCGAGCCCCGGGAGCCGTTGAAAGTCTGGCTCCACGAGCCGCTCCGCGATTGCGAGGCGCTGCGCCACCCACTCCCCTCGCCCGACCAGTCCCGTCACCGCCTCGCCGAACGCCATCGCAAACGCGCGCACCTGTTCGCGCACGTGATCTTCCGGCGTGTTTTCGAACGCAGCCGAGAACATCAGCCCCTCGAACGTACGCGTCGCCACCGGCACGCTCGCCGCGACGCGAACCCGCGTCGCCGGAATTGGCGCCGCGGACTCGTTGACGTTCCACGTCACCGCCTGCGGGTTCAGGGGCTCGTCCTCGCCGCGTCCGAGGGACGACGCGAGCTGATGGTTGATCGAGACGATCGCGTCCTGCGACAGCTCCCCCGCCGACACGATCACCTGCCGCTCCGGCCTCATGACGGTGGTCAGCGCCGCGGCGACGACGCCCGGATACGCGAGCGCCGCCGGCAGGAAGATTTTCAGCCGCTGGAGCTCCTCGATCGTCGCGATCCTGCGCCGCGTTCCGGTGCCTTCGACTCGCCGCGCCATCCGCTCGCGCGCCGCGCGAATGATCGACTGCGCGCGCATCGAAACACCGGTGCTGGTGAACGCGCCGCTCTCGCGCCGTTGCGCAGTGCCCAGGGCGAGAGCGCCGAACGATCCGCTTCGCCGCGGGCGCATCGCATCGTCGCGCACCATCGGGAACCGTCCTGAGTTCCCGCGCACGAGCTTGATCGGACCGACGCCGTAGAGCTGCTTCGCCGAGAGCACCGCCACGATCTCGTCCGCGATCGACTTCGCGAGCGCGATGTCCGAGGCGTCGAACGGCTTCTTCGCGGCCTTGTCGCGGAGGTCGATGATGCCGACCAGGCGTCGTCCCCGGCCGAAGATCGGCACCGCCAGCAGGCGCTGATGGTTGTGGCGGAAGAGCACTTCCGACATCGCGACATCGCCTCCGATGCCGTTCGCGATGACCGGTCCCTGCGTCGCGACCACGCGCGCGACCACGGCGTCCCGCCCGTCGATGACCTCGCGGCCGGCAGGCTCGAAGGCGTACGACGTCGCGATGTACAGCGTGTCTCCCGCATGCTGCGAGACCGCAAGATAGAGCGCCGCTCTGGTCGCGTGCACCTTCTCGAATCCGTTGTACAGCGCGCGCTTGAGCTCGGGCTCCAGCGTTTTCAGCGTGGCGAGCAGCGACGCGTCGCGCTCTCCGCTGCCCTGTGTGCGGATGTTCATCGTGGCTCCCCTTGGTCTGGACCCGCGAACAGCGTACTCCAAACCGTACGCTGACGGAATGCAGGAAAGGATTGCGGGCCGCAGCAAATCGGCCTACAGTGAGTGCGGGTCCCTCATAAAACGCGTCGTCCTGTCGACATGAACGAGCTCGCCGAAAACCCCGAACGGCGCCGCGTCCAACGCGTCCGCCTGACCAAGCCGCTTCGTGCGACCATCGACGGCACGCGCGTTTTCATCGTCGACGTGTCGCTGCGCGGCGTGCGGGTGATGCATCAGGAGGAGATCGGCGGCGTGGCGCAGTCGTGCGTCGTCCGCGCGGAGTGGGACGGACGGCCGCTCGAGCTGCATTGCACGATCGTGCGGACCGCGCTGCATCGCTCCGCCGACAGCAGCGGGAATCGCGCCGCCTTCCACTCCGGTCTGACGATCACCCGCGCGGTCGGAGTTTCGTCACTCACGCTGCGGCGAATCATCGAGCACCACGTCGAGCGCGCGCTCGACGAGCAGAAAGCGAACGCGCGCGGCATCCCTCCCCTCGCCGCACAATCCGTGCAAACCGGCGCTCCGACCACGTTCGTCCGTCACGTTTACCATGCCGGACGCTGGCGCGAAGTCATGACGATGACTCCCGAGCAACCCGATCATGGCTTCACCATCGCCGCGCACACGACGCCCGCCGAGGTCGAGATGCTGCGGCGCGCGTACGAGCGGGCGAAGTCGTCGAACGATCTCGCGGTCATCCGCCGCCTCGCGGAAATGAGCATCAATACCTCCGAGGTCGTGCAGGCGCGCCGCTACACGCCTTAGCCGGCACGGCCGGCGGCGCTCTCCTAGTTCGACTTTGTCCGATTCGCGACCGTTTCAATCGGGCGACAGAAACGGACCGGGGGCCTCCGGCGGGCCGGCGCGGCCGGCAGCGCTGATTGAGGAAACTCGACGACGCAAGACGTGCAGCGTCGCCGCGCGCGCCGACGGCTCGGCACGCAAACGCTGCCGGCCGGGCCGGCCCGGTTCAACCCGGAGACATAGTGGACACTAAGTTCTAGGGACATAGTTGACACTTTGATCGGCAACGTGCGCATGCAGGGGCATGGCGCTACGGACGAGGACGATCGTGGAACAGCGAGTGTCGGCGATGGAGC
>DASYGV010000185.1:0-29896 GCA_035999335.1 Thermoanaerobaculia bacterium
AGCGGTGGCTTCCGCCGACCACCGCCCCTCGCCACCGCACTCCTATAATCCTCCATCGTGCGCATCCTGAAGATCGCTGTCGCGATCGCGATCGTCGTCGCTTTCGTCCTTGCAGTGCGCATGCTTCCCGTCGGCGAGTGGATCACGCAGTTCCAGACCTGGGTGCGCGGCATCGGCTCCCTCGGCTACGTCGTCTACGTTGTCGTGTACGCCGTCTGCTGCGTGCTCATCGTCCCGGCGCTTGCGCTGACCCTCGGCGCGGGAGCGATCTTCGGCTTCGTCGCCGGCTCGCTGGTCGTCATCGTCGGCGCGACAATCGGCGCGACGCTCGCGTTCATCCTCGCGCGCACTGTGCTACGTCATCGCGTCGAGCGAATGACCGCGAACAACGCGAAGTTCCGCGCGCTCGACCGCGCCATCACGCGCGAGGGGACGAAGATCCTCTGGCTCGTTCGCCTCTCCGGTTTCCCGCCGTTTACGTGGGTGAACTACGCATTCGGACTGACCGGCGTGCGTCTCCCGCAATACGTCCTCATCACCTTCCTCGGCATCATCCCCGGCACGCTCGCCTTCACCTACGCGGGCGCCGCGGGCGCGGCCGCGCTCACCGGCAGCGGCAACCGCGTCCTGCTTCTCGTCACCGCCGTCGGCGCGATCGTGATTGCCGTGTTCATCGGAAGGCTCGCGTTGAACGCGATTCGCAAGGCCGGCGTCGAAGAAGAACCAGTGTCATCCTGAGCTGCGCAGACAGCGAAGGACCCCCCTGCCGGAAGCACGCCTTGCTTTCAACGCAGGAGATCCTTCGACCGTCTTCGCGGCTCAGGATGACAGAGGGGCAGAGGACTCGAATATGCTTACCCACCCGGAGGCCTGAACATGAGCACCAACCCCCTTGCAGAGCTCGCGAAGACCGGACAGAGCGTCTGGTTCGATCAGATGGAGCGCAAGCTCGTCACGTCCGGGAAGCTCCGGAAGATGATCGACCAGGACGACCTCCGCGGTCTCACCTCCAATCCTACGATCTTCGAAAAGGCCATCGGCGGCAGCGAGGACTATGACGGGCAGTTGCGCACGCTCGCGTCGCAGGGGAAGTCGCGCGACGAGATCTACGACGAGCTGGTGATCGAGGACATCCGCAACGCCGCGGACGTCTTCGCGCCGGTCTACGAGAAAACGGGAGGCGACGACGGCTACGTGAGCCTCGAAGTCTCGCCCCTCCTCGCGGACGACACCGCGCACACGATCTCCGAGGCCAAGCGGCTGTTCACGCTGGTCGAGCGGAAGAACGTCATGATCAAGATCCCCGCGACGCCGGAAGGCATCCCGGCGATCGAAAAGGCCATCGCCACCGGGATCAACATCAACGTCACGCTGATCTTCAGCAACGACGTCTACGCGCAAGTCATCGAAGCCTACTTGCGCGGACTCGAGCAGCGCGCCGCGCAGGGACTGTCGATCGGCTACATCGCGTCCGTCGCGAGCTTCTTCGTCAGCCGCATCGACACGCAGGCCGACAAACAGCTCGAGGCGAAAGGCGTCACCGAGCTGCAGGGGAAGATCGCCATCGCGAACGCGAAGATGGCCTATCAGCTCTTCAAGCAGGTCTTCACCAGCGAGCGTTTCCTGAAGCTCCGCGACAAAGGCGCGCGCGTACAGCGTCCGCTGTGGGCGTCGACGGGAACGAAGAACCCGAAGTACCGCGACGTGCTCTACGTCGAGTCGCTCATCGGGCCCGACACGGTCAATACGGTCCCGCCCGCGACGTACGAGGCCTTCAAAGACCATGGCAAGGTGCAGATGACGATCGAGCAGGACGTCGACGAGGCGAAACGCGTGCTGGAGGAGTTCGAAGCGAAGGGCTTCAGTCTCGACGCGATCACGAAGCAGCTCACGGCCGAGGGAGTGAAGTCGTTCAACGAGTCCTTCGAGCAGCTGATGCTCACCATCGAAGCCCGCCGCGACTCGGTCGTGCGCGGACTGGCCGACCGCGTGACGCTGCACGGCGTCGCTGCCGATGACGCGATCGCGCGCGCGGAGAAGGAGAAGTTCGTCGCCCGCATTCACGCGAAGGACAGCTCGCTCTGGAAGTCCGACGACGCGCACCGCAAGACGATCGACAACGCACTCGGCTGGTTGCCCGTCATCGAATCGATGCAGCGCAACGCGAAGGGCATCGTCGAATTGACCGACGAGCTGAGACGTAACGTCAACGGGGGCTTCGACCACGTCGTCGTCCTCGGCATGGGCGGCTCGAGTCTGTGCGCCGAGGTCGTGCGGAGAGTGTTCGGCCACATGGGGGGGCGGGCTTCCAGCCCGCCCCTGCCGGGCATTGTGCCCGGCAGCAGTTCGCGCGAGAACGAAGCTGCGGCGCCTGAAGCGGCGACGGGCACGATGCCCGTCGCCGGCGGGCTGGAAGCCCGCGCCCCATATCCGGAGTTGCTCGTCCTCGACTCCACCGTGCCCGAGGCCGTGCGCATGCTGGAGGCGCGCATCGACGTGGCGAAGACGCTGTTCATCGTCGCCTCGAAATCCGGCTCGACCACCGAGCCGATGATGTTCCACCGCTACTTCTACGACCGCGTGAAGTCCGTGAAGGGCGAGCGCGCGGGCGAGAACTTCATCGCCGTCACCGATCCCGACACGCAGCTCGTCGCCGACGCGCAGCGCGACAACTTCCGCCAGATCTTCGTGAATCGCGCCGACATCGGCGGGCGTTACTCCGCGCTGTCGTTCTTCGGCCTCGTGCCGATGGCGCTGACCGGCGTCGACATCGTCACGTTGCTCGATCGCGCATTGCACGCCGTGCACGTCTCGCATCTACCGCAGGTGCGCAAGAACGCGCCGGCGCTCCTGGGCGCGGCCATCGGCGGCGCGGCGCTCCAGGGCCGCGACAAGCTGACGCTCATCACGCCGCGTCCGCTCGACACGCTCGGCCTCTGGGTCGAGCAGCTCATCGCCGAGAGCACGGGCAAGGAAGGGAAGGGGATCGTTCCGATCGCGGGCGAGCCCGCGTTGAACGCGAACGAGTACGGCAACGATCGCCTTTTCGTGGCTGTACGCCTGCGCGGTAGCGATGAGACGCAGCGCCTGCGCGAGCTCGCGGCGGCCGGTCATCCCGTCATCGACATCGTCCTCGAAGATCCGCTCGATCTCGGCGAGATTTTTTTCCTCTTCGAGTTCGCGACCGCCGTCGCCGGCGCAATCCTCGGCGTGAATCCGTTCGATCAGCCGAACGTGCAGGAGTCGAAGGACAACACCAAGTCATTGCTCGCGGAGTTCACCGAGAAAGGAACGATGGCCGGCGCCGGCGGACCGGCGGGCAAGCGCGTGGAGGTCTCCGAGACCGACGCGATCGCGTCGCTTCTCGCGAGCGTGAAGCCGGGCGACTACGTCGCGCTCACGCAGTACTTCGGCGAGACGATTTCGCGCGACGAAAAGATCGCGGCGATCCGCTTGGGCGTCGCGCGCGAGCTGCGCGTCGCGACGACGAGCGGCTACGGTCCGCGCTTCCTGCACTCGACCGGCCAGCTGCACAAAGGAGGCGGCGACAACGGCGTCTTCCTCCAGCTCACGGGCGGTGCGCGGGAAGACGTCCCGATTCCGGGCGAGAAGTTCGGTTTCGGCGCGCTCGTGCGCGCGCAGGCGATCGGAGATTTTCAATCGCTGGTCACCCGCGGCCGCCGCGCGGTCAGCATCGACCTCGGCGAGGACGTCGACGCGGGTCTCGAGCAGCTCGCGCAAGCCGTCAAGATGGTGAAGGCATGAGCTCGCAGTTCGGCATGATCGGCCTCGGCGTGATGGGCTCGAACCTGGCCCTGAACGTCGCCGATCACGGGTTCCGCGTCGCGGCCTGGAACCGCGAGCCGGCGACGACCGACAAGTTCTGCGCGGCCAATCCGGACAAGCCGCTCACGGCGACGCGCGCTCTCGTGGACTTCGTCAACGAGCTGGAGCGGCCGCGGCGGATCATGATGATGATCAAGGCCGGCGCGCCGGTCGACGAGATGCTCGGCAAGCTGATCCCGTTGCTCGAGCCGGGCGACGTCGTCATCGACGGGGGCAACTCCTGGTTCAAGGATACGCAGGCGCGTGCGGAGCAGCTGACCGAGAGCGGGCTGCACTTCGTCGGCGCGGGCGTATCCGGCGGCGAGGAGGGCGCGCGCTTCGGCCCGTCGCTCATGCCCGGCGGCACGCGCGAGTCGTGGGAGGCGATGCGCGAGATCTTCGAGGCCATCGCCGCGCGCAGCGACTCGGGGCCGTGCGTGACGTATTGCGGTCCCGACGGCGCGGGCCATTTCGTGAAGATGGTCCACAACGGGATCGAGTACGGCGACATGCAGCTCATCGCCGAGGCGTACGACTTGCTGCGGCGCGGCCTGGGCTGCGGTGCGGACGAGCTCGCGAAGATCTTCGAGAGCTGGAACCAAGGACCGCTGCAGTCGTTCCTCATCGAGATCACGGCGAAGATCTTTCGCGTGCGCGATTCGGAAAGTGACGCGCCCCTGGTCGACAAGGTGCTCGACAAGGCTGGGCAGAAGGGAACCGGCAAGTGGACCGCGCAAGTCGCACTGGACCTCGGCGTGTCGATTCCGACCATTGCCGCGGCGATCGACGCGCGCGTGTTGTCGTCGATGAAGGACGAGCGGGTCGTCGCATCGCATGTTTTCCCCGGGCTGAACCCCGGGGCTATTGGCGATCGCGAGCAATTCATTCGTGACGTGCACGATGCGTTGTATGCGGCGAAGATTTGTTCGTACGCGCAGGGGTTCGCGCTCCTTCGCGCCGGTTCGCGCGAGTGGAAGTGGGGCCTCGACCTGCGCGAGATCGCGCGCATCTGGAAGGCCGGCTGCATCATCCGCGCGAAGTTCCTCGACCCGATCATGCGCGCGTTCGAGCGCGACGAAGACCTCGCAAATCTCCTGCTTGACGAAGCCTTCCGCGACGACATCATCCGCGCGCAGGACTCCTGGCGCCGCTGCACGACCTTCGCGCAGACGAGCGGCATCGCCGTCCCCGCGTTCTCCGCGTCGCTCGCGTATTTCGACAGCTACCGCACCGCCGACCTCCCGCAGAACCTGACGCAAGCGCAGCGCGACTTCTTCGGCGCGCACACATACCAGCGCAACGACAAAGGCGCGGACGCGCCCTTCGTGCACAGTGAGTGGGAATAGGACTTATGAGACAGATAGGACTCATGGGACTGTCGTATGAGTCCTATCCGTCCTATTGGTCCTATTCGTCCAATCACAGCTGCGGCTTCAGCCACCCTGCCACCCGCTCCTTCAGCCGGTCCATCCACGGCCGCTGCAGCCAGCGGGGCCGCGTGATCTCTTCGCTGCGGGCGAGGTCCTCGAAGAACATCTGCTCCATCTGCGCGGCGATGCCCTCGTCGTAGACGTTCACGTTCACCTCGTCGTTCAGGCGGAACGAGCGGTCGTCGAAGTTCGACGAGCCGATGGTCGTCCAGATCCCGTCTACCACCATCGTCTTCGCGTGCATCATCGTCGGCTGGTACTCGAAGATGCGGATTCCGCGGCGGAGGAGGCGGTTGAAATAGAACCGGCCCGCGTGGCGCACGATCGGGATGTCGGTGATCTCGCCGGGGACGATCACGCGCACGTCGACGCCGCGGCGCACCGCGCCCTCGATCGCGCGCATGGTGTCGGAGTCGGGGATGAAGTATGCGCTGTTGATGTAGATCGACTTCTTCGCCGACACGATCGACACCACGTACAGCAGCTTCGCCGCCGACGAGCCCTCGGACGGCGACGACTTCACGACCTGCGCGATGCAGTCGCCGCGCGGCTCGATCTTGGGAAAGTAATCCAGCCCGGTCAGCAGCTCTCCTCGGCTCTTGACCCAGTTGTCGAGAAACGCGAACTGCAACTGCATCACGGCGGGTCCTTCGATGCGGATCACCGTTTCCCGCCAGTGGTCCTTTGTGTCGGCATCGCCGAGCCATTCGTCGGCGATCCCTACGCCGCCGCAAAAGCCGATCTCACCGTCGATGACGAGGAGCTTGCGGTGCGTGCGGTGGTTCACGCGCGAGAGCGTGTACCAGCGCAGCGGGTGATACCACTCGATGCTGATGCCGTTGCGCTGCATGAACTCGGTGAGGTCGTGCGACATGTTCGCCGAGCCGACGGCGTCGAGGATCACGTTCACCTTCACGCCCGCGCGCGCCCGCTCCGCCAGCGCCTCGGCGAACATGCGTCCGATCTCGCCGTCCCAGTAGATGTAGAACTCGCAATTGATGGTCTTCTTCGCGCCGCGGATCGCGGAGAGCATCGACGGGAAGAACCGCACCCCGTTCTTCAGGACTTCGACGCGGTTCCCTGCCGACATATCCATGCCGGTGAGCGCGTGCATCGTCTGCAGGAACGCGAGCTCGCGCACGCCGAACTGATGGCGCATGTGGTAACGCATCGGCTTGCGGCGGCGCACCATCGGAAGCGGCGGGCGCCCCGGATAGCGCGGTTTCCTGCGTCGGCGAAAGAAAACGAGAGCCATGGTCAGAGGACCGGCCGCTGCCCGATCAACCAGAACACCCCTGCGATGACCGCGCCCACGAGGCCGATCGCGAAGGCGAGCACGAGCAGAACGATCAGGATCGCGACGAATGCGATGGCCGCGGCCGAGCGCGGCGGACGGCGGCGGTCGCGGTGCTTCTCGAGCAGCCGCATGTTCTTGACGTTCTCTTCGTACATGAAGTCGAACACGTCGCCCGCGACCGGCACGGAGCCAAAGAGCAAGTCGATGCCGATGTTGAGAAGCATCCGCAAGATCACCCGCGCCGGCACGCGATGCCGCAGCGCGCCGATGACGATCCAGGTCGACAGCAGGCTGCCGATGATGTCGCCGATGCCCGGGATCAGGCCGAGGAGCGCGTCGATGCCGACCTTGAACGGAGTGCCCGGGATCGAGAACGCCTCGTCCATGTAGAACGCGAAGCGCCGCAGCGCGACGAGATCGCGCGGGAGCTTTTCGTCGGGCTCGATGACGTCAGGGATGTGAACGCGATCGGGAGGCACGCTGAACATTATGCAATTCGGATGGCAACCGCCAACCGCCAACTACAATGTCCCCATGACCGAGGACCCCCGCGAGCCGGGGTGGCGGGATCGCTGGCACACGCGCCTGTTCTCCGCGAAGAACATCGTCTGGTCGTGGCTCACCGATCCGGCCTTGCTCGTGTATCGCCGGCACGGCTTCGGCCAGAAGCGCGCGCGCGCGACCATCGTCGAGTTTTTCCTCTTCGTCCGCGAGGTCGTGCGCGAGTTCTGGAACATCGAAGGCACCTCGCGCGCCGCGTCGCTCGCGTACACCACGCTCCTCTCGCTCATCCCGCTCCTGGTTGCGTTCACGCACATCCTCAAGCGCTACTTCGCGAACCTCTTCCCAGGCTTCCAGGTACAGATCGACACGATCCTCAACGCCGTCGTGCCGTATCGCTCGCCGCAGATCACCTATCACCTCGCGCGCTTCGCCGAAAACGCGGCCACCGCCTCGACCGTCGGCGCCATCCTGTTCATGTTCATCGCCTTCCGGCTCTTCCTCGCCGTCGAGGGGGCCGTGAATCAGATCTGGAAGGTGCGCAGCGTGCGCGGGTATCGCCAGAAGATCATCGCGTTCACCATGCTCTTCTTCTGGGGTCCGCTGCTGATGGGCCTCTCGTTCACGACGACGAGCATGCTGGAGCGGAACCGCTACCTGCGCGTCCTCTTCGAGGGCCAGCTGATCTTCATCATCGTGCCGATCGTCGTGTTGTTCATCGGTTTCACGATGCTCTTCTGGCTCGTGCCGTCGACGCGCGTGCGCCTTCCGGCGGCGATCGTCGGCGCGCTCGTCACGACTGCGCTCTTCACCCTCGTCCGCTACCTGTTCTCGATCTACTCGGCGTACCTGATGAGCGGCCGGCTGAATCTCATCTACGGCACGATCGGCCTCGCCGTGATCTTTCTCATCGCCATCGAGACGATGTGGGTGGTGGTCCTTCTCGGCGTCGAGGTCAGTTACGTCTGGCAGAACCTCTACGGCGTGCTGCGCGCGACCGAGCAGCAGGTGCAGGACCAGCCGCAGTTCGACCTCTACTTCGGCCTGCGCGGCCTCATCGAGATCTCGCGCCGCTTCGATCGGCGCGAGGAGCCGCCGTCCGCGTATCGTCTCGCCGAGCAGTTCGGGACGACCGACTCGCAGATGGTCCGCGTGCTGTGCAGGCTCGAAGACGCCAAGCTCGTCGCCCAGACCGGCGGCGACTGGGTCGGCTTCGTCCCCGCCTGTGATCCCGACCGCATCTCCATCGAGGAAGTCGTGGCGCAGATGGAAGGCGTGCTGCGCCTCCTTCCCGACATCGGCCCTGAAGACCGCGAGCGCGCGGCCATCGGCGTTCTGTTCACGACCCTGAACACCTGCACCACCGCGGCGCTCGACCGGATGTCGATCGGGCGCATCGTGCGCGAGCTCTACGCGCCGCGCGAGGTGCGCAGCGAAGACGTGAGTTGACCTATCCTCTCCCCGTGCGTGCACTCTGGCTCGAAGATCGTCAGCTCACCCTTCGCGAAGATCTCCCGATCCCCACTCCGCCGCCCGGTGAAGCGCTCGTGCGCGTGCTGATGGCCGGGATCTGCAACACGGACGTCGAGCTGACGCACGGGTACTACCCGTACGCCGGGATTCCGGGTCACGAGTTCGTAGGCGTGGTGGAGCAGGGGCCGGAGGAGTTGCGCGGCGAACGCGTCGTCGGCGAGATCAACGCGACGTGCGGCGCTTGCGAATCCTGCCGCAACGCACGCGCGACGCATTGCGAGAACCGCAACGTCCTCGGCATCGCAGGACGGAACGGTGCGTTCGCCGAGTGGCTGATCCTGCCCGCCGCGAATCTCCACGTCGTGCCCGCACATCTCTCGACGGAGCGCGCTGTGTTCACCGAGCCGCTCGCCGCGGCGCTCGAGATTCAGGAGCAGATCGAGATCCGCGAGTCCGACCGCGTTCTCGTCGTCGGCGACGGCAAGCTCGGACAGTTCATCGCCCGTACGCTCGCGCTCACCGGGTGCCGTCTCGCGGTGACCGGGCGTCACGCTTCGAAGCTCGCGCTCCTCGAGAGCGCCGGCATCGCGACGATCGAGATGGACGCGATCGCGCCCCGCACTTTCGACGTGGCTGTCGAGTGCAGCGGATCCGCATCGGGGTTCGCCCTGGCGCGCAAGGCCCTGCGGTCGCGCGGCACGCTGGTCATGAAGAGCACCTACGCCGGCGAGTTGACGTTCAACGCGTCGGCGATGGTGGTCGATGAGATCACGCTCCTCGGCTCGCGTTGCGGTCCGTTCGCGCCCGCGCTTCGTTTGCTCGCGGAAGGGAAGGTCGATCCCACGGACCTGATCCACGCGCGATATCCGCTGCGCGACGCGATCGCCGCGTTCGAACATGCGCAACAGCCGGGCATCTTGAAGGTGCTGGTCGACTGCACGTGAGATATGCGCGCTGTCATCCTGAGCCGGCGCAGCGCGGCGAAGGACCCCCCGATTCGTGCGCTCATCGTGCATCCGGAGGGTCCTTCGCCGTCTGCGCGGCTCAGGATGACAGAGTGTCCCGCGTCGCCCGCAACGCGCGCACCATGCGGATCCGCCGCATCGTCTCGTACGCGACCGTCGCCGTGACGATCCAGATCAGGCCCGCCGCGATGCCGGCGCCGATGTCGGAGATCCAGTGAACGCCGAGGTAGATGCGCGAGGCGGAGATGGCGAGGATCATGGAGCAAGCGAAGGCGATCGCCGCCGACCGCTGGCGCCAGCCAGGCAGGACACGCAACGCGAGATACGCCAGCGCGCCGAAGAAGACCGTCGAGCCCATCGCGTGTCCGCTGGGAAACGAGTATCCGTGCGCAGTGCGCAACGCTTCCGCGAGCTCGGGACGCGCGCGCTCGAAGAATGACTTCAGGAGCAGGTTGATCAGGCCGCCGATGCTCGTCGTGACGATCAGGTACGCGGCCCAGCGCCACCGTTTCTTCAGCGCGAGCAACGCGGAGACGATCGCGACCAGGATGCCGATGCCGACCGGCGTACCGATGAGCGTGAGCGTCGTGAAGAACGCGGTCGACCCGCCCGTGCGCGTGTACCGCGCCCACTCGTGCGTGCGCGCATCGATCTCGCGCAGCTTCGGTGACTCCGCCTGGACGCGCTCTGCGATGTCCATGAACGCGTCCCCAGCAAACGCGGTCGCGGCGATCCCCGCCGCGAGGAGGACGAAGACCGGCAGGTAATCGTGATAACGAAATTTCGCCGTCCGGTGCGCGGCGCGCGCCAGCACGTGTTCGAGGCCCGGGCCGATGGCAAAGAAGAGGAGCCACAAGAGCAGGAACGTGGCGGCGAACCCGGCGAGAAAGATCACGCGGGGAGTATGGCACTTGCACAACGAAAGAGACCGATCACCACAGAGGCACAGAGACCACGGAGGGCTCGCCGTCAATGACGCACGGCGCGGCGTTTCGGGCGCGCTGCAGTTGGGTGGACCGCCCACTCAACAGCGCCGTTCATGTGCAGGCGAAACCACGGCGACAGCCACACTTCCTCGCGATGTCCCAATGCGGTATACAAAACGCGTCCGTTGCCGAACCGCTTCTCCCACGCCAACGGAAAGTAGCCGGTATCGTTCGGCGGCTCAGGGCGTGCGCGAAGGGAGAGCAGCATCCGCAGTCGGGAGAGGTCGACGCTTCCGAAGTAATAGAATTCCTCGTACAGGAACTGCAGTGGCGGTAATGACTGCGTCGCCGGGTGGGTCGAGTCATCCACGATGATGGTGGCCGTCGTCTCCGGAGGATGTCCAATGAATTCGCCGCCCAGCATTTCGATGTAGTCCGGCACTCCATGCCACGTATCCGAGGCGCTGTGGACGCCGACGAATGTGCCGCCGCTGCGAACCCAGGCCAGGAGCGCTTCCGCGACCGTCGAAGGCAATTCTCCGGTCGTGTTCACGAAGAAGACTGCGTTGACGCTCGCGAGCTCGGGGGGTGTCAGTCGCGACCGGACTTCGTCCTCCGTTCGCGCGAACGACACGTCGACGTCCTGCTCCGCGGCGATGAGCCCGAGCACGTGCTCCGCGGTGGGGATGGATTCATGACGATATCCCAGGGTCGCCGTGACGATGAGGATGTGCGGTCGAGCCGACATTTGGCAACTCAGTAGAGTGAGAATCAGATAGGGCAGCAGACGCATGCGACGAGATCCAGCAAGACGTTTGCCCGCGTGCAACTTGTGAGTGGAGCACCCGTAAGATGTCCCCATGTTTGTTACCGCTCTTCTGTTGACGATGACCGCCGCGGATGCGCCGGAGGTCAGCTTACACGTCTCGCCACAGCCAGCACTCATTTCCGCGGATGCGAACGGGCAGTCACTGAGCGTCGACCTGATCGTCGAGAATCACACGGCCGAAGCGCTGGACGTGGACGAGGTTCAGGTCTCGGTGTTCGACCGCGCGGGCAAGCTCGTCCTCCGGAAGTTCATCGACGGGAACGGCGCACGGCCGAGCATCCGCACCGCGGATGTTTCCGAGGTGCCGGCCGGCGCCAAGACGCTGATCTTCAATCCGTTTCACGAGTTCGCGCCGGATGTCGATCTGCACACGGTGAGGTTCGACCTCCGACTGAGATCGAAAGACGGCAGCCGGTTGTACACGGCAAACGCGACCGTGAAACCCGAGGTGTATCGCGCGAAGGCGCGGCTGGTTCTTCCGCTCGCGAGCCGGATGATCGTGTACGACGGCCACGATTTCTACGCACACCATCGCCGATGGGACTACACGATCCCGTTTTTGCAGCAACTCGGGTTTCGCACGAATTTCATGCGCTACAGCTACGACTTCGTGCCTGTCGACGACGACGGCAACATGTCCTCGGGGCCGAAGGAGAAGAACGAGAGCTGGTTCGGATTCGGCTCGCCGGTGCGCGCGGTTGCGGACGGTGTCGTTGCCGCCGTAGTGGACAGCGAGGCGGACGATCGGACGTTCGATCCCGCGACGATCGCGACGCATGGTCCGATGAAGATCTGGGGAAACTACCTCGTGATCGATCACGGCCACGGGGAGTACAGCCTGTACGGTCACATTCAGAAGGGCAGCAGCCGCGTCAAAGCAGGACAGCGAGTGCGCCGCGGCGACGTGATCGCCGCCATCGGCGCCTCAGGCAGCTCGATGTTCCCGCACCTGCATTTCGAGATGCAGACCGGCGTAGACACCAGTTCGGAAGGACTGCCGTCGGTGTTCGAGAATTACGATCGGGTTCTCGGAAGCCGCCGGATTCGCGTGAAGTCCGGCCGCGTAGACTCAGGCGATATTGTGCAGAGCCGGTGATTCGGCGTCTGTAATCCGACGTCGCGGGATGGTTGCGCAAGTGCCGTGTTCCTTCCGGCCGGCGGCAGATCGTCGTCGCAACGAACATCGTTGCTCTTGCCACCGTCCGTCGAGGGACCGCCACGGCGTCCGACGCCGGACATCCGGCGCCCCGCGGCGACGCGTACAGTCGCGGCACTGTAAGCGTACAGTCCATGGACTGTACGCTTCGGTTGGTCGTTCATACGCCTACAGTCCGACGACTGTACGCGTCGCTGCGGTCTCCATAGGCGTACAGTCGAGGCACTGTAGGCTCAGGGTCTGGGGACTGTACGGCCACAGTCAGTGGTCTGTCCAATTCGGTGCGTGGACTGTAAGCTCAGAGTCAGTGGTCTGTCCAATTCGGTGCGTGGACTGTGGGCGTAGGGTTCATCGACTGTACGCGTCGCCTGGATCGACTCCGCCCGTGGGGTCGAGGGACGGCTCGTGGGGGTCGGGTGGCGGCGCGGGACGCCGCCACGACAGCCGGCGGGGACGCCAGCGCTCCGGTAGTTCGCGCCCTCTAGAACCCGCCGCTCATGTACTTCCACTGCACGATCTTCTCGTTGATCTCGCGCAGGCGGCGGCTGATCATGCGGCACAGCAGGTTGAGGAACTGCAATGACGCGTGGGGATCCATCGACAGGATCTCGTTCAGCGTCGCGCGGTCGATCGACAGCACGGTCGCGTCCTGCTCGTGCGCTTTTGCGTCAGCGGAGCGAGGCTTCTCGTCGATGAGCGCCATCTCGCCGAAGAAGTCGCCGCGGTCGAGCACCGTCAGTGCTTCCTCGCCGACGCCGGGGATGAATTTCGAAATGCGCACGCGGCCGTCGAGGACGATGTAGAGCTTGTCGCCCTTTTCGCCTTCGCGGAAGATCATCGACCCCTCGCGGAAGCGCTCCTCGCTCGAGAACGTCGCCAGCAGTTTCATTTCCGCCGCGGACAAGCCACGCTCGCGGAAGAGATCCACCTTGTCCTCGGACTTCACCGTCACCGCTTGCACGTCGCGTTTGCCCGCATCGCGCTTGCGGCCCTGGCCGCGCTTCGCGTCTTCCTGGAAGAAGAGCTTCAACTGCTCGTTCGCGTCGCGCACTTTTTCGGTCAACGACCGCCAGAACGCCCAGTGCAGTCCGACCGCGAGCTCTTTGTCCTCGTCCATGATCTGGTCGAGCGCGCTGAAGGAAAACGTGTAGCTCGCGGAGCGGTCGGACACAGCGAGCGCGTCGCTCGAGCGATGCGTGCGGTCGATGAAGTTCATCTCGCCGAAGATGTGGTCGGCGCCGAGGTTGCCGAGGATCTGCGGACCGAAGGGGGTTTCCTTGCGGATCTCGATGCGGCCGTCCTTGACGACGTAGAAATCCATACTGCGGTCTTCCTCGCGAAAGACGTAGTCGCCGGTCGAGAAGGCCTGCACGTGCGCGAGCTTCGAGAGCCGGAAGATCTGCTCGTCCTTCATGTGCTGGAAGACGGTCAGCTTGCGCAGCTCGTGCGAGGTGGTGATGAGGTCTTCGCGCTTCTCCTCCGCGCGGGTGATCTTCTGAAGGATGTCCTTCATGTCCTTGCGCGGGTCGAGGCGGAAGAGGTTCTCCTTGCGGAACTCGAGGCGCTCGGTCGCGAGCTGGAGTTGCTCGACGCGCTCCTTGATGCGCTTGTTGAGCTCCTTCGGCTCGATCGCATGGATGCGCTTGAGGGTGTTGATCATCCGGCGTACCGGCTCGGTCGACTCGCCCTTCTGGTCGGTGGCGAGAAGGAACGCGTCGATGAAGTCCTCGAGCGAGCGGTCGAAGTTCTTCATCTCGAACTCGATCCGCCCGGAGATCTCGGCGAGGCCGCGGTCGAACGGGTTGAGCTTGCGCGCGTTCTGGATCTCCTCGTGCGCGAGCTCCCACTCGCCCTGCCCGTAGTAGAGGCGTCCGAGGATCTCGAAGGGGCGGTAGTTGTTGGGGGTCTTCAGCTTGGCGATCTCGAGGAGCTCGATGGCCTTCGACGTTTGATCTTTGGCCATGTAGTACTGCGCGAGGCCGACGTACTGCGAGGAATCGATCTCGTCGCGCCCTCGCTCGCCGACGACTTCGGTCTTCACCGAGGAGTAGCGGCTCTCTTCCGCGAACTTCTTCTGATCGCGGACGCGGGCGAGATTGATGCGCAGGGAGACCGAGCCGGGCTTGAGCTTTTCGGCCATCTCGTAGAGATGGATCGACTCGTCGAACATCCCCTGATCGGCATAGCGCCGCGCCAGCGCGAGGAGGTCGTCGGCGTCGATGGCGACGTTGGTTTCCTGGGCCAGGGTCTTGAATCGTGCGCGGGCGCCGACGGGCTGTTCGGCCATGGGAGGTGCGATTATAACCGGCACGGCCGGTAGCGCTGATTGGCCTAGCCTTCGCCATGCCTGTCGCCTGAGGAACCTCTACTGTTAAAAACCGCTCTGCTCGCGCTTCTGCTCCTCGCCCCGGCATTTCGGCCCGCGCTCCCCGGCTACGAGTTCGCGTTTCCGCGCGACCACGGGGCGCATCCCGAGTACCGCACGGAATGGTGGTACTACACGGGACACCTGCGGACGGAAAGCGGAAGACGGTACGGATTCGAGGTGACGTTCTTCCGGGCGGGGGTGACTCGCAACGCGGAACGCGCAACTCAGTGGGACCTCCACGACCTCATGCCCGCGCACTTCGCGATCACCGACGTCGCGCAGAAAGACTTTCGCTACTACGAGAAGCTCAACCGCGGCTCGGTCTTCACGGCGGACGCCGCGGTGGGAAGGCTCGACGTGTTCAACGAAGCGTGGCGCGCGACGACGAATCCCGACGGATCGTGGCGCTTGGTCGCGAAGCAGGGTGACGATGCGCTCGATCTCGTGCTGCGCACGCGCAAGCCTCCCGCGGTGCACGGCGAGAACGGCGTCAGTGTGAAGGCGCAGGGAGTCGGCTTCGCCTCGCACTACTACTCGATGACGCGTCTCGAGGCCGCTGGCACGATCAACGGCCAGCGCGCGACGGGACAGGCGTGGATGGACCACGAGTTCGGCAGCGCGGCGCTGCGCGAGAACCAGCAGGGATGGGACTGGTTCTCGATCCAGCTCGACAACGATGCAGAGCTGATGCTCTACATCATCCGCCGCACCGACGGCACGCCCGACACGACCTCGGCGGGATCGTTGATTGCGAGCGACGGCCGCGTGATCCACATCCGTCGCGATCAACTGCGCATCGCGCCGCTTGCGCGGTGGAAGTCTTCGAAGAGCGGCGCGACGTATCCCATCCGCTGGCGCGTGGAGGTGCCGTCGTTCAACGTCGCGCTGACGGTGAATCCGCTGCTGAACGCGCAGGAGCTGCTCACGAAGGGCTCGACGCGCGTGACGTATTGGGAAGGCGCGTGCGATGTGAGCGGCACATTCGGCGGCGTGGCCGTGCGCGGCGACGCGTATGTGGAGATGACGGGATACGACCGCGCGTTTCGAGAGCCGTGATGTGGAGTGCGGAGGCAGGGCCTCCGCTTTCCTATTCGCGTTGTTCGAAAGCGGAGGCGCTGCCTCCGCACTCCACAAAATCTCCACAACAATGCAGCTGTCATGGTGAGCCCCGCAGAGGGCGAATCCATCCCGTGATCGGAGGAGGTCCTTCGCCGTCTGCGCGGCTTCAGGATGACAGGGTCGTCACTCGACGGATCTCGCGCACCAACTGCTCCTGCGCCGACGATCCCTTCTGCACGAAGCTCATCACCTTCGTGTGCAGCAGCGCGCGATCGTTGTTCGAGATCTCCTTCGACGTCAGCACGACGATCGGGATGTTCGCGGTGCGCGGGTTCTGCTTGAGCGCGCCGGCGACTTCGAAGCCGCTCATCCCGGGCATCATCAGGTCGAGGATGATGACGTCGGGCGAATGCTCCTCGGCCGCGCGCAGTCCGTCTTCGCCGGAGAACGCTTTGTGGACCGTGTAGCCGATCGACGTGAAGTCTTCGTCGAGGAGCTCGTGGATCGTGACGTCGTCGTCGATGACCAGAATGCGCCGGGATCCGTTGCGCGCGGTGATCGCGCGCAGGCACTCCAGCAGCCGCGCGCGGTCGACCGGCTTGACGAAATAGTCGTCCGCGCCGAGGGCCATGCCGAGGTCGCGGCTGTCGACCATCGAGATGATCACGACCGGGAGCTGGCGCGTCGCGACGTCGTTCTTCAAACGCTTCAGCAGCTCCCAGCCGTCCATGCCGGGAAGCACGAGGTCGAGCGTGATCGCGGCGGGACGCGCATCCTTCGCCAGGCGGATGGCCTCGTCGCCGTGACGCGCTCGGATCGGGAAGTAGCCGGCGGAGCGGAGCGCGGACGCGATCAGCTCGAACGCGTTCGCATCGTCTTCGACGACCAGAACGCGTAGGGCCGGCGGCACCGCGATCTCCGGCGTGCGCGAGACGACTGCCGCGCGCGAGCGCGCGGGGAGCATGAACGTGAACGTGCTCCCTGCGCCGAGGCGGCTCTCGATGGTGACGTGTCCGCCTTGCAGCTCGACAAACTTCCGCACCAGCGCGAGCCCGAGTCCGGTGCCGCCGAATTCGCGGCGCGCGGTGCCGTCGACCTGGCGGAACTCCTCGAAGATCAGCTCGTGATTTTCGGGAGCGATGCCGATGCCTTCGTCGCGCACCGAAACCGTGATCGTGCCGGCGTCGAGCCACGCGCGAATCGCGATCGTCTTGTCGGGCGGCGAGAACTTCACCGCGTTGGAGAGCAGGTTGAAAAGGATCTGCTTGAACTTTGCGAGATCGGTCTCGATCTGCGGGAGATCCGGCGGGATGTCGACGACGATCTTCTGCGTCGCGCGGGTCATGCCCCGCATGAGCTGGCACACGCTGTCGACGACCGGCGCGATGGAGAAGTACTCGGGGTAGATCTCCATCTTCCCCGCTTCGATCTTCGAGAGATCGAGCACGTCGTTGATGATGCCGAGGAGGTGTGTGCCCGAGGTGCGGATGTGCTCGAGGAAGCCGAGGTGCTTCGGCTCGATCTTGCCGTCCAGCCGTTCGACGAGGATCTCCGAGAAGCCGATGATGGAGTTCATCGGCGTGCGCAGCTCGTGGCTCATGTTCGCGAGGAACTGGCTCTTCAGCTTGTCCGCTTCCTTGATGCGTTGGTTGGCATCCGCGAGCTCGAGCGCTTTCGCCCGCTCCTCGGCTTCGAGCTGCCGGACGCGCAGTCGTTTCTCGGAGAGATCGGCGATGCCGATGAGGAAGAAGTAGGACGCGCCGACGAGGAAGAGCATGCGCGTCACGGCCAGGCCCATCGGCGCGTCGAAGAACGAGATCTGTCCCATCCACAACAGCAGGCCGAGGTAGGCGACGGTGTTCGCGGCGCTGCCGATCCACGCCGCTTTGCGTCCGCCCGCAAACGCGGCCGCAGAAGCAGTGGCCGCGTACCAGATGAAACAGGGACTGTCGATGCCGCCCGTCGCGTAGACGCAGATCGTGAGGAGGATGATGTCGTTCGCCATCCACACGGCATTGAGATAGCGGCGATCGAGCCCGCGCTTGTAGAGCGCGCCCAGCGCCAGAGCGCACGCGCACGCGAATGCCCAGATCCCCAGCGCGAAGTCGACGCGCAGCGGGAACACGCCGAGCGCACGTCCCGCGAACGCGGTGAAGAGCGCGAGGGTGTAGACGAGCAGATGATTGCGCTGGATCGCGAGATCGAAGCGCAGGACGCTCGACGGCTCGGGCGCGGGAGTAGACATGGTGCGGTGGGGAGATTGTACGCGTCTACTTGGCTCGCCATAGACTCGATGAGCTCATGAAGGCGATCACCGACAGGCGCCGTCGCCGCTATTCGCAATATCTGACGGGCCGCGGTCTGGAGATCGGCGCCCTCGGCAATCCGATGCCGCTCCCGTACGCGAATGACGTCGTGTACTCCGACATCCTTCGGCCGGAGCAGGTGGACGAGATGTATCCGGGAAGCCGGCACCCGGACATCCTCAGCGACAGCGAGCGCTTCGAGGCGATCGCGAATGGCACGTTCGATTTTGTGGTCGCGAATCACGTGCTGGAACACGTTACCGATCCGATCGGCGCTCTCGCGGAATGGCATCGCATTCTGAAGCCCGATGGTCTGTTGCTGCTCAGCCTTCCCGACAAACGGTACACGTTCGATCACCGGCGCAGCCGCACGCCGCTCGCGCATCTGGAAGCGGATCATCGTTCGAGTGCGGATCCGCAGGTGCGCAATGAGTGTCATCTGCTCGAATGGGCGGAGCACGTCGAGCGATTGACACCGGGGAGCGCCGCGTTCGACGACTGGGTTTCGGACCAGCGGCGAAAAGGATTTGCGGTTCACAACCACGTGTGGGTGTTGCAGGATCTGATCGACTTGCTGGAGCACTTGCGCGATCGTTACGGCATCGCGTTCCAGCTCGTGCGGTGGAGCAACACTTCCGTGTTGGGCAACGAGTTCAACTTGCTGCTGCGGAAAGCGGGCTCGGATTGGCGCTGGCGCGTCGCGAAGATCGCGGCGATTGCGTCGCATCCGATGCACGAGTTGATCTCACGCCTGCGACGCGTCAATCGATGGTGACCCCGAGGAACGCGAGACACATCTCGTCCGTGGTCGCCTCGCCCCACGACACCGGCTTCGGAGGGTTGTTCGGGTTGCGAGGATTCGCGGACGAGTTGTCGTAGTACGCGCTCAGCGACAACCGCGCGCCCGCGGGGACGTCGATCGGCGTGACGTAGCGATACGCGCCCTGCCAGTTGAAGTCCCAGTCGTCGATGCGGATGAGGCACGTCGGTTGGCCGTTGGCCGGCGTCATCGTCACGGTCATTTCGCGTCCGAGGAGATGCATGTGCGGGGCGATGAGCCAGAGCTTCAGCGGAAACGGCACGGCGATCGGGAACGCGGCGTCGACGCGATAGTTCGCGTCGTGCGGCGGGATCGTGAACGTGTCGTTGATCAGCGGGAGGATGCGCATCTCCTTGGGCGAAGTTGCGTCGGAGAAGTAGATGCCGAGCTCCGTGCGGTCCGGCATCGTGTCTCCATGATGCGGGTGATAGTGCACCTGCATGACCACGCGCGACGCCGCGGGCAGCGAAAACGCGACGTTGTCCGGCATCTCCAGCGGACGCGCGCCCGGCGCCCATCCGCCGAGGGTGCCGATGGGGTCGAATCCGGGACCGCCGAAGCAGGTGTAGCCGGGACCCGGATCCGCTTCGTCGAGGCCGACGGAGACGCCGGTGGTGTCGATGAACGTCAGGACGTGATGGACGGTGGCGCGATCGCCGGGATGCGTGTCGACCGCACCGACCCACTTGTCCCCGACGAGGTTGGTCGGGAGCGTGAAGCAGCGATAGGTGTCAGTGTGCGGAGGCGGCGTGAACGGCTCGCTGTTCGCGAGGACGAGATCGGGCTCGCCGAGGGCCCATCCGCTCGGGAACTCGCGCGGCGGAGGAAGCTGCGCGCGATTGCCCTCGGGCGCGCCGGCGGCGACCCACTTGCCGAGGGTCTCGATCTCGGCGTCGGACAGGACGCGCTCATCGCGAAAGTCGCCGCAGCCGTCGGCGGCTTTCCAGGGCGGCATTTGCCGCGTCTCGGTCATGAACTTGATGAGCGCCGCGCGCGGCTTGGCGTCGGCGAACGTCAACAGCGGGAACGGCGCGATGTCGCCCGCGCGATGACAGGTCTGGCAGTTCTGCTGAAGGATGCGCACGACTTCGTTGCTGAAGGTGGGCGTGGCGGGCGGAGCGGGGTGGCGGACGGCGCGTTGCTTCGCGAGCGCGGGGAGCGCCGCGAGAAGGAGCAGCGGGAGAAGACGGAGCCTCATGGTGGCAGAGGGGTATCGTCTCACAAAGGGCGGGTCTCGGTGACTCAACGACGCGACAGGAACGCGTCCACCTCCTCGACGAAGCGTGCCGGCTGGTCCCACTGGATGAAGTGGCGGCTGTTCTCGATCCTCACCAGGTGTACGTTCGGGGCATTGGCGTAGAGGCCGGCCATCGAAGTGTCGAATTGCTCCGGCGGCATTGGCACATTCGGCGGAAGGACGTAGAGCACCGTAACCGGTGCCTTGATGCGATGCAGCTCGGGCCGGAGGTCGGTGACGATCAATTCGTGAAACGCATTGGCGACCGTTCGCTTGTCGCTCGCGCGCGCGCCCTGCGTCAGCGTCGGCAGTTTCTTCGCGTTCAAGGTCATGGTTTGAAACATTTCCGCGAGGAGACCTTGGCCCGGCGGGTCCGCGAGGATCCGCGCGCGGAGCTGATCGGCGGCCGCGCGGATGCCCTCCGCCCCGGCCCCCGGCGGGGCGAACATCTCGCCCACGAATGGCACCATGTCGACGACCATCAGGCGCCCCACGAGCTCGGGACGCCGCGCGGCCAGCATCATGCCGATCGAGCCACCCATCGAATGGCCGATCACCGCGGGGCGCTCGAGGCGCGCTTCCTGGATGTAGCGCGCGATCTCTTCTGCGACCGGCGCCGACACCGGCCCGCCGGCATTGGCACCCGGCGCGAAGCCTGCGAAACCGTTGACCTGCACGAGGTGCAGCCGGTAACGGTCGTCCAGCGTTTCGGCCACGTCGGCCCAGACGTCGCGATGTCCGGTCAGGCCGGGAACGAGGATGACGTCGGGACCCGTGCCACGCGTCACGACGCTGATGCGATCGGACACGAGCTCGGGTGCTCTCGTCGGTTTGCAGGCGGTCAGAGCCAGGGCCGCGATCGCGGCGATCATCAGGTTGCGTCGAAGCATCGGTACCTCCATTCAATGAATGGGCCCGAGCGAGCGAGTAGTCTTCTCCGATGTCCCTCCATGTCGTGCTGGTCCACCCCGAGATCCACTGGAACACCGGCAACGCCGGGCGCTCGTGCCTCGCGGCCGGCGCGACGCTGCACGTCGTCGAGCCGCTGGGATTTTCGCTCGACGAGCGCGAGGTGCGCCGCGCGGGACTCGATTACTGGGAGCACGTGGATCTGCGCGTGTGGCCGTCGTGGGAGGCGTTCGAGCGCGAGCTGCCGAACCTCGGCGAACCGTTCTTCTTCAGCACGAAAGCGTCGCGTATGTACTGGGACGCGGACCTCGGCAGTGCTGAGAACCTCGTGCTCGTCTTCGGACGCGAGACCGGCGGATTGCCCGCGAACATTCACGAGCGGTACGGAGAGCGGATGCTGACGATGCCGATTCATTCGCCGCACGTGCGGTCATTGAACTTGTCGACGTGTGTGGGGATCGCTTTGTACGAAGTGCTTCGGCAGCGGGCTTTTCTTAGCTTATCCCGCGCGTAGACGCGGGATCTCCGGTGCCCTCTCGATGAACGTGTTTCGGGGAGGAGGCGCGCAATGTCATGGGGATCTATTCGTAGAGCCTTCCTTGTCGGTGTCATGCAATCGGAGGTGGCTCTCCGCGACTCGTGCTCCACACGGCCAGAATCTCAATGCGCTTCGCAGAGGAATTCACGCGATAGTAGACGTAGTGTTGGGTGCCGGCCAGCAGAACCCGACGCAACCCGATGAGGTCGACATCGTCAGTCACTGAGCCTGCTTCCGGATACTCGGCGATCAGCGCGAACGCTCTTCGAATTTCGTCGCGAAACAAGCTCGGCGCTTTTGTGCGATGCGTCGCCACCATTGCGACTCGCTCCGAATCTGCCGGGCAGCCTGAGGCGTCGGTGTTACGCGAAAAGCCACGGATCAGTTCGACGCGTCCAGCTCTGCAAGGAGCTCGTCAGCATCAACGAATTCGCCGCGGTCGGCTTGGGCAATCGATTCGAGCAGGAGTCGTTTCTCTTCAGGAGAAACGCGGAACGGTTTGCTGTCGTCGTAACTGAGTACCGTAACCCTCTCGCCCTCAGAGAACGGTTCGCCTTCGATCACGATCGTCCCGTGTGTGACGGTGCCGGTTGCGATTTTCACGTCTCAATTCTACCGCCTCGCGGGGGCACCGGAGATCCCGCGTCTACGCGCGGGATAAACTGGAGCGAGCCTACTCGTCGTGCACGATCTTCCCGTCGATGATCGTCAGCACGCTGCGCGTGCTCGGCAGTGTGTTCGCCGGCACTTCGAGGATGTTCTGCGACAGCACGGCGATGTCGGCGAGCATGCCTGGCGCGATCTTGCCCTTCTCCTTCTCCTTGAGCTCCGCGAACGCGGAGCCGCTCGTGTACGCGCGTAGTGCGTCTTCGCGCGACAGCCGTTCGCTTTCGTCCTTGCGGTCGATGGCCCACTGGAAGTTGACGAACGGACTCGGGATGCCGTCGGAGCCGATGGCAATCGGGATGCCGGCGCTCGCGATCGACGCGGCGGTGAGGTACTCGCCTTCTTTCGGGTAGTACTCGCGAAACGACGTGTGCCATGGGTTGATGACGGCGATGACACCGGTCTGCTTAGCCAGCGGGAGCAGATCGGACGGCAGGTTGTGCACGTGCTCGAGGCGCGGGCGCTGGAGCGAGGTCTTCGCGATCGCGCGCAGCGCGGACTCCGCGGCCTTGTCGCCGAGGACGTGAACGAGGAGTTGTTGCTTGCTGTCGATTGCCTTGCGGATCAGCGGCGTGACGTCGCTGAAGTTTTCGCGGCCCTTCGTTCCATCGGGATAAGCCGCCGTGCGGAAGCCTGCCGTCCGCTCGATGGGCGAGCCGTCGAGGATCCATTTCAGGCCCGCGCCCGGGCGTTTCGAGATCGGATCGTCGATCGAGGAGGGAAAGACGATCGCGCGTACGCGCAGCGGAACATTTGCCTTCTTCAGCGCGGCGACGAAACGGTCGTCGGGCACGAAGGACATGTTCTGCACGCTGGTGACGCCGAGGCGGACGGCCGCGGTGGAGTAGGTGCGGATCGACTCCACGATCTCGTCGTCCGTGCCCAGGCCGGCCAGTTTCCGCGTGATCGGCCACAGCGCGTACTCGTACGCGTGTCCGTTCACCTTGCCGGCGGCGTCCCGGCCGAACCAGCCGCCCACTGGATCCTTTGCGTCCGGCGCAACGCCGAGGGCTGCCATCGCGGCGCTGCTGAGAGTCATGCTGTGGCTGCCGAGCGAGCTGACCGCCACCTTGCGTCCGGGCGCCGCCTTGTCGAGCGCCTCGTTCGTGAAGTTCGGGTCGAGCACGACGGACTGGCCGACGTATGCGCTGATCCACATGTCGGCCGGCGTTTCGTCCGCGGCCGCGGTGATCGCGGCGCGCACGGCGTCCCAGGAAGCGCGGAAGTCCCGGCTCGCGAGGAACGACTCGCCGCTCCAGCCGAAGTGCGTGTGCGCGTCGTTGAAGCCGGGGATGACGAACTTCCCCTTCACGTCGATCACCCGCGTCGTTTTTCCGGCCTTCGCGCGGATCTCGTCATTCGTGCCGACGGCGACGATTCGGTTCCCTTCGATGGCCAGTGCTTCCGCGGACGGATACGCCGTATCGCCGGTGAAGATCCTGCCGCCGGTGAGGATCAGAGACGGCTCGGCGCCGGAGAGGAGCGGCGCGAGGACGAACGACAACGCGATCGCGGCGATGTGTTTCATGGCGCTACTCCTCGTGCACGACCTTTCCGTCGATGATCGTCAGCACGCTGCGGGTGTCGGGCAGCGCGTTCACCGAAACTTCGATGATGTTCTGGGAGAGCACCGCGAGGTCCGCGAGCATGCCCGGCGCGATCTTGCCCTTCTTCGTCTCCAGGTTCTCCGCGAACGCCGAGCCGCTCGTGTATGCGCGCAATGCGTCCTCGCGCGTGAGCGACTCCTGCGGCTGATCGGGCCGCGCGCTGGCGATCATGAGGTTGAGGTAGGGATTGATCGGCCCGTCCGATCCGATGGCCAGCGGGATTCTCGCCTTCCGGATCGACGCGGCGAGCATGTATTCGCCGGCGGGATAGAAGTTGCGGAACGGGAAGTGCGTCGGATTGACGACGACCACCGCTCCCGTTTTCAGCGCGATCGGGAAGAGATCGCGCTGCATGCCGTCGCCGTGCTCGATGCGCGGGCGTTTCAAGGCCGCGGTGCCGAAGGCATTGAGGGCCGAGGCGACGGTGCGATCGCCGGCCGCGTGAAAGAGGAGTTGCTGATTGTTGTCGACCGCCAGCTTCACGAACGGCGCGAGATCGCGGAAGTTCTCGCGGCCTTTCGAACCGTCCGCGTAAGCCGTCGTGCGCAACGCGGCGCCGCGCTCGATGGGCGTCCCGTCGAGGATGAACTTGACCGCGCCGCCGCTCTGGAACAGCGGCCGCGCGGGCACTTCCAGGGGGAACGCCATGACGCGCACGCGCAGCGGAACTGCCGCGTCGCGAAGCGCTTTCGAGAACCGCTGTTCGCTCGGCACCGGCATCGCCTGGACGGTGGTGATGCCCAGGCGGATGGCCTCGTCCGCGAAGGAGCGGATGCCGGTCACGAGCTCGTCGTCGGTGGCGAGATCGGCGAAGCGGCGTTCGGCGAGATAGTGTGCGTACTCGTCCGCGCGGCCGTTGAGGTTTCCCTGCGCGTCGCGGCCGAACGTGCCCCCCGGGGGATTCGACGCGTTGTCGGCGATGCCGAGAGCCGCGAGGCCGGCGCTGCTCAGCACCGAGACGTGGCCCGTGAACGCGCCGATGAACACCTTGCGGTTCGGCGCGAGCTTGTCCAGCGTCTGCCTCGTGAGAGTCGCGTCGTCGAGGATGCCAGGACCGGCGGTCGCGGTGATCCACAAGTCGGCGGGTGTCTCGTCCACGGCGGAACTGATGGCGGCGGCGATCAGCGGCCAGGTGGTGGTGATGTCGCTGTTGGCGACGAACGACGGCGTGTGCAATCCGGGATGCGTGTGCGCATCGTTGATGCCGGGGATCACCATCCGGCCCTGCAGGTCGATCACGCGCGTGACCGGCGTTGCCAGCGCCTTCATCTCCGCGCTCGAGCCGACCGCGGTGATGGTGTTGCCGGTGATGGCGATCGCCTGGGCGTCCGGGTTGTCGAAGATCCTGCCGTTCACGAGAACGAGGGAGGGCTGCGCGGAAAGCGCGAGCGAAAAGAGAGAGAGTACGGTCGCGAGCAGAGGTCGCATGGTCACTCCTCCTGTTGTGAAACGTGGGTCGTGCGCGCGAGTCTACTCGCTCTTGATCGCCGTCGCGATGTCGATGCGGCGAGCGAGGCGCGCCGGCGCTAGGCCTGCCAGCGCCGAAGCAACGAGTGTCACCGTGAGCGACGCGGCGATGAGCGCGACGGGCGTGTGAAAATCAATGGTCCAGCCGAACGACTGGCGGTTGATTACGTAGATCAGAATCCACGACAGCGCGTAGCCCATCACCAGTCCCGCGGCCGTCGAGGCGACGCCGAGGAGCGTGGACTCGAGGACGATCATCGTGCGCAGCTCTCCGATGGAGAGGCCGCCGATGCGCAGCAGCGCGAGCTCGCGGGAGCGCTCGAGGATCAGTGCCGCGAGCGTGTTGACGATTCCCATCACCGCGACGACGATCGCGACGCCGAGCAGCGCGTACGTGATCAGGAAGGTCTGGTCGAAGATCCGCAGCACCTCCGCCTTCACCTCGGCATTCGTGACGACGAACGCGTTGTGCTTCGGCCCGAAGTCGCGCTCGAGCGCGCGCCGCGCCTGTTCGACGGTGACGCCCGGTTTCAAGAAGACGACGATGGTGTTGATCGCGTCGTCGTCGAATGTGCGGACGAATAGCGGCCGGTCCATGACCACAACGCCGCGGTCGTTCGAGTAGTCGCGATAGATGCCGGTGATCGGGAACCGCTTCCGCGCGAGCTCGATCGTGTCGCCGACGCGTTTGTCGAACTTGAGCGCGAAGCTCTCGGAGACGACCACGCCGTTCTGTTTTACCGCGTCGTTGAGCGCCTGCTTCGCCGAGCGTGGCGTCACCATCGGCAAGCCGCGCTCGGCGGCGATGTCGAAGTCCGCGCTGCCGAGGGCGATGATCGTGTCGCCGTAGACCAGATCTTTGCCACGCACGCGATCGACGTGCGCGACGAACGGCAATCTCGCCGCCGCGTCGCCCACCTCGGCGGGGAAGAGCGCGACCTGCGAGTTCGTGAGTCCCTTCGACGGCCGCAGCCAGAGGTCGGAGCTGACGGTCTGATCGACCCAGATGCGCACGGTCTCGCGGAAGCTCCCGACCATCAGCGCGACGGCGACCATCATTCCGGTCGCGAGGGACAACGCCGCGCTCGCGACGGAGGTGCGTCGCAGCGACGCGGGCAGCGACACCGCGGCGAGGCGTCCGACGATGCCGAACGCGCGCTCGAGGATCGGCGAGAACAGGAGCGAGGTCGCGCGGACGATCGCTGGCGCGAGCAGCGAAAAGCCGGCGACGACGAGGAGCACCGCGATGTAGCCTGCGACGGCGATGCCGCCGATCGCGGGCAAACGCGACACGAGCGCACTGGCGATGAAGCAAACGATTGCGAGGATCGCGAGGAGACGCGGATGCGCGATGCGCTGCTGCAGGCCGGGACGGATCATCGCCGTTGGCCGCACACGCGATGCTTCGAGCGCCGGTTGCATCGCGGAGATCAGTGAGAGCAACGTCCCGACTGCAATGCCGAGGGCGATCACGCCCGGCGTGAGTGTCACTGCATCGGGCTCCGTCGTGACGTAGAGCGTGTTGATCGTGCGTCCGACCGCGCCGAGGATGCTGCTCGCGAGAAGTTGTCCGAGGACGATGCCGAGGATCGAGCCGACGACGCCGAAGAGTAGACCCTCCGCGAGGAACGCGGCGAAAATCTGCCGGGGCGCGGTGCCGACGGTTTTCAGCACGCCGACGTCCTTGCGTCGCCGGAGAATCGAAATCAGCACGGTGTTGTAGACGAGGAACATCCCCACGAGGAGCGCCACGCCCGCGAGCGCGAAGAGGTTGACGCGGAACGCGCGCAGCATTTTCTCCACGCGCTCATTGCGCCGTGATGGACGTTCGATGCGCGTGCCGGGTGGGAGCTGGATGCGCGACACGAGGCGTTCGTCCGGCAGCATGAGGTCGATGCGCGAAAGCTTTCCGGTGAGGCCGAACGCGCGTTGCGCGGTGGCGATGTCGCAGACGGCGATGCTGCCGTTGAACGCGGCCGCGGGGCCTTCGCTCTCGAGCAGGCCGCGGACGACGAACGGCTGCCTGCGTCCGAGGATGCTCAGCTCCACGCGCGAGCCGAGGTTCAGGCCGCGCTCGCGCGCGAACGGCGCGGGGAGGATCAGCGCGTCGGGACCGAAGAGCGCGAAGTACTGGCCCAGTTCGTCGTTCTTCGCGCCGGTCTCGATTCGCGCGTAGCGGTAGTCGCGGAAATGGAGATCGCTCAGGAGATCGACGGCGAGGATGCGGATGGGCTCTTGCGCGGTGTCATCCTGAGCCGCGGAGACGGCGAAGGACCCCCTGCCGACGGAGCGGTCCTCGTGCACCGGCAGGGGGTCCTTCGCCGCGCTGCGCCGGCTCAGGATGACAGGCGAGATCATCCCCTCGACGTCGATCACCGGCGCGAAGCGCGCGCCTTCGCTCCAGAGCGGCCGCAGCGAGAGGAGCACGCGCTCATCGAGCGTGTCGACGTCGGGGACGATCTGGTAGTTCGCGCGGCCGGCGATCGCGTCGACGGATTCGCGGAACGCGCGCAGCGCGCTCTGGTTCGCGAGCTGCATCGCGACGACCACCGCGACGCCGACGGCGATGCCGAGGATGGTGAGGGTCGTGCGGAACTTCTCGCGGAGGATGGGACGGAGGACGAGCGCTCGGACGATCACCGCTGCACTCTTCCGTCTGCAACGCGGACGATGTAGTCGCCGTACTCGGCCGCGACGGTCGAATGCGTGGCCATCACGATCGTCGGCCGCAGCGACTGATGCAGCTCGCGAACGAGCTCGAGGACGGCGTGACCGTTGGCCGAGTCGAGGTTGCCGGTCGGCTCGTCGGCGAGGATGAGCGGCGGGCGGTGGACGATGGCGCGGGCGATCGCGACGCGCTGCATCTCGCCGCCGGAGAGCTCGTTCGGATAGTGCTTCGCGCGGTGCTGCAGTCCCACGCTCGCGAGCACCGCGTCGACGCGCTCCTGAATTTCGCGCTTCGGCTTCTTCGCGAGCGACAACGGGAACCCGACGTTCTCGAAGACGTTGAGCGTCGGGATGAGGTTGAAGAACTGGAAGATGAAGCCCATCGACGTGCGGCGGAGCTGGGTGAGCTTCCCTTCGTCGAGCGACGACGTTTCGACTTCGCCGAGGAAGACCTTGCCGCTGGTCGGGCGATCGACGGCGCCGATGAGATTGAGCAGCGTCGACTTCCCGCTCCCCGACGCGCCCATCAGCACCGCGAAGTCGCCGGACGCGATGTCGAGTGAAACGTCGTCGAGGACGTGGACGGAGGAGGACTCGTCCGAAGGACCGTAATCGTGGCTGACGTGTTGGAGCGAGATTCGCACGTATTGGCGATTGTATTTTGGACCAAATGATATTGTCGGCTTCACAGGAGGTACCGGATGGACGAGAACTCGACCCCCACTGGAGCCACGGGAGCGGAGAGCGACGACGAGGGCCGCTTCGGACGTGCGCGCCAGTTCGTCAACGAAAAATACGAGAACGCGTCGGGGGCCGTCCGCGACGGCTACAACGCGGTGCGCGAGAAGGTCGAGGACGTCGACTTCGGCGCCATCACGGACCAGGTGCGCACGTACGTGCGGTCGAATCCCGGCAAGGCGCTTCTGATCTCCGTCGGCGTCGGATTCCTGATTGGTCTTCTGCTCCGCCGCGACGATGAGGAGTGAGAGGTATGACGGCACCACGTAATTCCGATGAGCACGAGCGCGCCGCGGCGGGTCTCGATTACGACGAGCAGAGCAGCGTGCGCGACGGCGCCGCGAAGCTGGGGGCGAAGATGGCGGAAGCACCCGAGGCACTTCTGGACGAGATCGAGAACATGCTGCCGGAGGCGTGGCGCGATCAGATCCGCGCGTTTCCGATCGCCGCGGTGGTGATCGGCATGGGCGTGGGCGTCTGGCTGGGCATGAAGAAGAGCGACGAGATCATCGCCGCCGGCAGCTCGCTGATCTCCGCGGCCGCGATGGCGAACGTCTCCGATGTCATGGAGAGGTTCAAGAGCTGATCGCGAAGAGTCCTGTAGAATGATGGCGATGCCCGCGACTGGCCCGCATCGCATTCCTCTTCTCGTCCCCGAAAACCACAATCACCTCGCGTTTTTGGCGGACGAGGTGCACCGGACGTACTTTTCCAAATATCCGCCGTTGCCGGTTCGATGGGGACAGCAGATCTCGCGTAAGAGGCGCCGCAGCATCCGCCTCGGCTCGTACAACCATCACACGACCGAGATTCGCATCCATCCGATCCTCAACGCGCGCGGGATTCCGCCGTTCTTCGTCCAGTCGGTGATCCATCACGAGTACCTGCATCACGTCCTCGGACCGCATCACAACCGCCGCTTCCATCAACACGAGCGCCAGTTCCGCTATCACCGCGAGTCGCAGGAGTGGATCCGCCGCAATCTCTTCCTGCTGCTCGGCCGGAAGAAGGGCGATGTGCGCCGCCGCCCGGTGGTGACGACGCCGATGGCCGTGCAAGTCGCGCTGTTCTAGGAGTGCGGGGGGGGGGGGGGGGGGGGGGGGGGGGGGGGG
>DASYGV010000191.1:0-29453 GCA_035999335.1 Thermoanaerobaculia bacterium
GAGCCACCGCTCTGGTACGGTGGCGACATACCAGAGCGGCGGCTCCCGCCCATCCTTCCGCCTCGCCACCGCACTCCTAGAGAGCTAACATTCCCGGCGATGACCACCCTGACCAACGTGCCGATCCCGCGCGTCTCCCGCGACATCACGGTCGCCTACCTGGGGGACCTGCTCCTGGGCGCCGGCTTCATCGACGACAAGCAGCGCGCGGAGATCGAAAACGCGGACCGGCAGTTCCGGCTCGCGCAGCAGCGCGCCGGCTCGAAGTCGCGCGCGGACGAAGACGCGAGCCCGTTCAAGATCATCATCGGGATGAACCTCACCGACGCCAGCGGCAACGGCACGCGCATCGACGACTTCCTCCTCGCGCGCCTGATCGCCGAAGAGGCGCACCTGCCGTTCTTCAAGATCGACACGCTCAAGCTCGACGTGGAGATGGTGCAGTCGAAGATCTCACGCCCCTTCGCGCGCAAGTACCGCATCGTTCCGGTGGCCATCCGCGACGGGAAGCTGGTCGTGGCGATGGTGAACCCGTTCGACACGAACGCCATCGATTCCTATCACCCGATGGCGAAGCAGGAGCTCGAGCTCGTGGTCTCCGCCGAGTCGGACGTGATGGGCGTGATCAACGAGCAGTACGGCTTCCGCGCCTCGGTCACGAAAGCGCAGCGAGACCTGAGCAAGGGCGCGATCGACCTGGGCAACCTCGAGCAATACATCAAGCTGAAGTCGGGTTCTGAGATCGAGACCAGCGACGCGCACATCGTCAACGCCGTCGACTTCCTGCTGCAGCACGCGTACGACTCGCGCGCGTCCGACATCCACATCGAGCCGAAGCGCGAGCACGCGAACATCCGCTTCCGCATCGACGGCGTGCTGCACGACATCCAGCGCGTGCCGAAGCTGGTCAACCTCGCCATCACCTCGCGCCTGAAGACCATGTGCCGCATGGACATCGCCGAGAGGCGCCGCCCGCAGGACGGCCGCATCAAGACCGAGCGCGAAGGGAAGGAGATCGAGCTGCGCGTCTCGACGCTCCCGACCGCGTTCGGAGAGAAGATGGTCATGCGCATCTTCGACCCCGAGGTCATGATCAAGGAGCTGAGCGGCCTCGGGTTTTACGAAGACGAGATGAAGGCGTTCGCGGACTGGATCACGCGCCCGCACGGCATCATCCTCGTCACCGGTCCGACCGGCTCGGGCAAGACCGTCACGCTCTACTCCGCGCTGAAAAGCGTCTCTTCGCCGGAGGTCAATATCACCACCATCGAAGACCCGATCGAGATGGTGTGGGAAGACTTCAATCAGACCGCGGTCCAGACGAAGGTCGGGATCACGTTCGCCTCGGCATTGCGGACGATCCTCCGCCAGGACCCGGACATCATCATGGTCGGCGAGATCCGCGATCAGGAGACGGCGCAGAACGCGGTGCAGGCCGCGCTCACCGGACATCTCGTGTTCTCGTCGCTGCACACGAACGACTCGTCGTCGTCGGTCACCCGCCTCATCGACCTCGGCATTCAGCCGTTCCTGATCTCGTCGACGCTGATCGGCGCGATGGCGCAGCGGCTCGTGCGCAAGATCTGCGAGGACTGCAAGGGCAACCGCCCGCTGACGTTGGAAGAGGCGGCGATGCTGAATCTGCAGGCGCCTCCAGGGAAGCGGATCATCGTGAAGGAAGGCGCGGGCTGCATGCGCTGCCGCAACACCGGCTACTTCGGCCGCACCGGCATCTTCGAGATCCTGCCGATCGACAACGCCATCCGCGACCTCATCGACCGCGGCGAGGACTTCCTCAAGATCAAGGAGTTCGCCGTCAAGCGCGGGATGCGCACGCTCCGCCAAAGCGCGCTGCGCAAGCTCGCCGAGGGGATCACGAGCTTCGAGGAAGTGGTGCGGGTGACGGGGATTTGATTACGCACGCATCATTGCCGGCCGTAGCGGCTCGCCCATCCCGTCACGAGCGTCGTCGCCTGCGATGGCGAGGCCGGATCCAGGACAAGATCGAGAAACCGCTTGCCGTCGTTCGTGGCGGTGAGGGTCACGTTGCGGAGCTCCGGCCGCGCGACGCGAGTCGTCCCTGCAATCCACGCGTTGCCCTCGCGCGTGAGGGGAAGAATGCGCAGGCCGCTAGGGCCGGTAACCAGCACCTCGCCGGCATTGATCCATTGCGCGGTCCACGCGTATTCGGTGTCGAGCTGCGTTTCGTGAGCGCCGTCCGGAAAGCGTGCGATGCGAAGTTGCGAGCGTTCATTCGGATTCACCGCGTACGCGACCCACTGCCCGTCGGGCGAAAACCGGCCGAATTGACTGGGCAGTCCCGGGACCAGGGGGCGCGGCGGTGAGTTCCCCCGCATCGGCAACACGTTTACTTCCGGATGGGTGCCGGTCTCCTGCCAGAGGGTCATCAGCAACCACGCGCCGTCGGAAGAGATGTCGCTCGCGTAGGCGTCGCGTCTGGGATCGAAGAAGAGAATCCGCTCGGAACCGGAGGCGAGATCCGCCGCCACCAGTTCGGAGCGCCGCCCGCGCCTCCGGCTGAAGAGGAGCGTCTTCCCGTCGCGCGACCACATCACGGCGTACTCATTCACCTCGGGCGTGGTGGTGATGCGGCGTGACGCTCCGCGGGTGAGGTCGAACAGCCAGATGTCCCCGAAATCGGTCTGCGGGTCGATGACGATCGCGGCGATGCTCCGCTCGTCCGGCGAGAGCGAGAACCAGTCCAGCTTCACCTTCGGACGGAGCGCCTCCTTCTCGGTGCCCGCTTCCCACCACATCAGGCGAAAGTCGTCAGGCTGCGCCGCGGCCGTGTAGACCAGGGCTCCGTCCTCGGCGGCGGCAAATGTGCCGCGGAAGTAGCGGGAGTGGTAAAACGGCGCGCCGCCGACGCGGAACGGCTCGCCGGAAAGCGCCAGCCGCTTCACGTCGAAGGACTGCGCGACGAGTTGCCCTTCGCGCACGAAGAGCAGATGGCCCGCTGCATACACCACGTTCGAGCGTACCTGCAGCAGCGACGTGCGCTCGGCCGGTGCATCGAGCGACGACAGGTAAACCGTATCGCGCGCGGCGCCGACGGTCTCGTGCCACGCGGCCAGGTAGAAGAAGTGTTTTCCATCGGGGAGAAACTGGACCCATCGGTGCGTCGACTCGCGCGAGGTGTCCAGCTTCGACACCGCGGCCGGCGTGCCGCCACCGGCCGGGACGCGGTAGATCGCGTCGCGCGGCCGAGGGCTGAAGAGGATCACGCCGTCGCGATTCCACGCGCCGCCGCGCCCTTGCGCCGCGTCGCAGATCACGGCCGGCGGCGATCCGTCGAGCGTCACTTTCTTCAGCTTTCCATCGGCGAAGAATCCGATCTGGCGGCTGTCGGGCGACCAGAAGGGGTGATTCCCGAACGCCGTTCCCTCGATGGGCCGCGCATCGTCGCCGGCGAGCGAGCGGATCCAGATGCGCTCGTCGTCGTGCGTGCCGAAGGTCATGAACCGCCCGTCGGGCGAGATCGAGAGATACTGCTCCGACTGGACGACGGCGTGGCCGCGCGGCGCCGGGATCTGCACGTGCAGCGCGCGTGGAGCGGGTGCCGTCCGCGTTGCCCGCCATGCAACGAAGCTCGCCGCGCCCGCGACGGCGACCGCGATCGCCGCGACGGTCCACGGCACGCGCGAGCGCCTCTGTGCGCGCGCTGCGGGCGCGTCGAGCTGCCGCGCGATCCACTCCAGCTCCAGCCTGACGTCGTGCGCGCTCTGCCAGCGCGCGTCGGGGTCTTTCTCGAGACAGCGCTGCACGAGGTTCTCGAGCTCGGGCGGCGTCACCGGCTGCAGTTCGCTCATGGGACGCGGCGAGCCCGCGACGATCGACGCGATCAGGCTCGTCTTCGTCTTGCCGCTGAACGCGCGGACGCCGGTGATCATCTCGTAGAGCGTTGCGCCGAAGGCGAAGAGGTCCGAGCGCTGGTCAACCTGTTGACCTTCGAGCTGCTCGGGTGCCATGTACTGAAAAGTCCCGACGATCGCTCCCTCGGCCGTGAGCGGCTTCTGTTGCGTGGCATCGAATGGCGTCGCCGTCTCGATCGCGGGTGCACGCGCCAGACCGAAGTCGGCGAGCTTCGCGCCGCCGCGCGTCAGCATCACGTTGCCCGGCTTCAGATCGCGATGCGCGATGCCGTCGCGATGCGCGCGCTCGAGCGCGGCGGCGAGCTCGATCGCGTAACGCAATGCGTCCTTCAGCGGCAGCGCGCCCCGGAGGAGCCGGTCCGCGAGCGACTCGCCTTCGAGGAACTCCATCACCAGGAAGTCGATGCCGTCTTGCTCGCCGACGTCGTAGAGCGCGCAGATGTTCGGATGCGTCAATGCGGAGATCGCTTTCGCCTCGCGCTGCAGGCGCAGCCGGAGCTGCGCGTTCCCCGCGAGCTCAGCGGGCAGCGTCTTCACCGCGACCGTGCGGTCGAGACGCGTGTCCCGCGCGCGGAAGACTTCCCCCATTCCTCCCGCGCCGACGCGCGAAATGATCTCGTACGGCCCGAGGCGCGTACCGGGGGAGAGAGACATGGTCGTATGCCGACGATCATACGCCCGCGCGTTAGTCGGGTTGGATTCCCCCCTGCTATTCTTTCCTCATGACGGTCCAAGCAACGTCTTCCTCCTCGCTCGAGCGGGAGCTGGAGTTTCGCAAAAAGCTCAGCTCGATCGCGAATCAGATCAACTCCGCCGAGTCGATCCCGCACATCCTGATGACGCTCAAGGACAAAATCCTCGAGCTCCTCGATGCCGAGCGGTTGACGATCTACGCGATCGACACGAAGAACCAGGAGCTGTACTCGTTGCACAAAGTCGGCGACGTCCCGAAGGAGATCCGCGTCCCGAAGTCGTTCTCTTCCATCGCCGGCTTCACCGCACTGGCGCGCAAGACCATCAACATCAAGGACGCGTACGACGCGGCCGAGCTGCAGAAGTTCCACCAGAACCTCCGCTTCGATCAGCGCTGGGACAAGCAGACGGGTTTCCGCACGAAGGCCGTACTGGCCGTGCCGATCATGTTCGAGAAGTACCTGATGGGCGTGATCCAGCTCATCAACAAGCGCCACGGCTCGGCGTTCACCTCGCAGGACGAAGACGGCGCAGAGGAGATCGGACGCATCCTCGGCATCGCCTTCTACAACCAGCACAAAGTGCAGCGGACGGGTAAGCCCTCGCGTTTCGGCGGGCTCGTCGACAAGGGCCTGATCTCGGAGAAAGACCTCGATCAGGCCGCGGGCAACGCGCGCGTGAACAACACGAACGTCGAGCGCGTCCTCATCGAGGACTACAACGTTCCGAAAGACGAGATCGGACGCTCGCTCGCGGCCTACTACTCCTCGCAGTTCTTCAGCTGGGACGGCGAGCGCGTGATCCCCGTGGAATTGAAAGAGCGCGTCGGGTCCGAGATCTGGAAGAAGCACGTCGCCGCGCCGGTGGAACGGCGTCCGGGAGTGCTCGTGATCGCCGTCGACGATCCGCAGGACCTCACGCGCATCGACGGCATCCGCGCGATGCAGCTCGCGCCGCGCTACGAGTTCTGGGTGGGGATGAAACACGACATCCTCGCGTACATCGCGAAGTCGTATGCGGAGCGCGTCGAAGCCGACGGCTCGACGAGCAGCGAGTCCGCCGACTGGGCGAAGATCCTCGACTCCCTCGGCGAAGGCGAACGTGTCGAGCTGGAAGACCTGCCGAAGGACGAGCCCGAGCTCGACGAGACCGACTCCGGGATCGTCAAGCTCGCCAACCAGCTCATCATCGAGGCCTTCGCCCGCGGCGCGTCGGACATCCACGTCGAGCCCGACGGCCCGCGCAATCCGTGCACGATCCGGCTGCGCGTCGACGGCGACTGCCAGAAGTTCATGGAAGTGCCGGGCCAGCACCGCAATGCGCTCGTGCAGCGCCTCAAGATCATGGCCAAGCTCGACATCTCGGAGAAACGCAAGCCGCAGGACGGCAAGATCCGCTTCAAGTATTCGAGGGGAACGATCGAGCTGCGCGTCGCTACGATCCCGACGGCGAACCAGAACGAGGACGTGGTGATGCGCATCCTCGCGGCGTCGAAGCCGCTGCCGCTCGACAAGATGGGCTTCAGCGAAAACAACCTCCGCAGGTTCAAGGAACTGCTCGCGAAGCCGTACGGAATCGCGCTGGTCGTCGGCCCGACTGGCTCGGGCAAAACGACCACATTGCATTCCGCCCTCGGGTTCATCAACACGGTGGACATGAAGATCTGGACCGCGGAAGACCCGGTGGAGATCACGCAGAAGGGACTGCGCCAGGTGCAGGTGCAGCCGAAGATCGACTTCACGTTTGCCGCGGCGATGCGCTCATTTCTGCGCGCCGATCCGGACGTGATCATGGTCGGCGAAATGCGCGACCACGAGACCGCGGCGATCGGCGTCGAGGCGTCGCTCACGGGACACCTCGTGTTCTCCACGCTGCACACGAATTCCGCGCCGGAGACGATCACGCGTCTCCTGGACATGAACATCGATCCGTTCAACTTCGCCGACGCGCTCCTCGGCGTCATGGCTCAGCGCCTCATCCGCGTGCTCTGTCCGAAGTGCAAGGAGGGCTATCACCCCACGCCGGAGGAGTTCGAAGAGATCATCGAAGCCTACGGCTACGACTACTGGCGGGAAACCGGGATCACGTACGCGGACGACCTGACGCTCTACACTCCGAAAGGATGCACGCACTGCAACAACACCGGCTACAAAGGCCGCATGGGCGTGCACGAGCTGCTGGTCGGCACGGATGAGCTGAAGAAAGCGATCCAACACAAAGCGACGATCGACGACCTCCGCCGGCTCGCGATGCAACAAGGCATGCGCACGCTGATGCAGGACGCGATCGAGAAGGCGTTCAAAGGATTCACGGACATGAAGCAGGCGCGGGCGATTGCGGTGAAATGACGTTAGGACGGGCTTCAGCCCGTCCTGCTGCGGGAGGTCAAATGAATGTGGAACTCCCTCCTCTTCGCGACCTGCAGGACGAGTTTCGCGGGAGTCGCGCGCACCTAGAACGCCTTCTCGACGCGCTCGAGCAAGAAACGCCGGGCCGCTGGAACACATGGCGTAAGGATCATCCGGCACTTCGGCCCGATTTGCGCGGCGTGAACCTCTCGGGTGCACACCTGGGCGACATCTCCCTCGAAGATGCGATTCTCGCGAGAGCCACGCTGGACGGCATCCAGTGGTGGCAGGCGCGGCTTGCCCGCGCCGATCTTCGCGGCGCCTCACTGGACCTGGCCAATCTCAGTTACGCCGATCTCCGTGGCGCACACCTCGAACGGAGCCGTCTCGTCGCAACCAACCTGACGATGGCGAGGGCCGAGCGCGCGCATTTTCGCGGTGCTAACCTGAGTCACGCCGTGCTGAATGGTGTGCGTCTCCACGGCGCCGACCTCAGGGACGCCACCGTGACCGGCACGAGCTCGGTGGGAATCGAAGTGGACGCAGCGACGCGGCAGGACGATCTGAAGGTGCATCAGTGGGTCGATCCCCTCGAAGACGTAAGCGATGACGCAGAGTCAGCGATCCAGACAATGACCGTTCGCGTGCGGCACCTGCAGGCGGTTCCGCTCATTCATCTGCTCCAGGATCAGCGTCAACTGGCGATGATCATGGACGCGATGATCGACCGCGTCGTCCTGATTCTCGGCAATTTCGGCGCACGGCGCAAAGCGGTACTCAAGGCATTGCAGTTCGAGATCGCGCGCCACGGCCTCGCGCCGGTCATCTTCGACTTCCCGCCGCCCGAGCACCGCGATCTCATCGAGACCGTAGCGTTGATCGCCGGTTTTTCTCGGTTCGTCATCGCGGACCTGACGCGCGCGCGATCCACACCGCTCGAGTCGCTGCTGATCGCCCAACAAGTCATGCTGCCATTCGCGTCAGTGATCCACGAAAAAGAAGAGCCGTTCAGCATGTTTGCGACGTTACGGTCGAAGTACGACTGGCTGCTGCCGACGCGCACGTATCGCGACGAGCGCCATCTCGTGCGGATGGTGAAACCGATCATCGACGAATGCGAGGAGAAGCTGAAAGGTCTCGACAGGCGCAGACCTCGCGGCGCATTTCCTTCACGGCTCCGCCGCCGATCTTCACCAACGCGTCGCTGAACGACGGCAGCGGGAGAGCCTATCGGAACGGGCTCGGGATCTTCACCGTTTCACGAGCATCCACGGACCGACGGAATGCCAGATCGAAGGCCCCTGGGACGCGGAGTGAGGCATGTGCGCCACGTACCACACGATGTCGTCTTTCTCCTGAATGTCGTCGTTATTGTCGTATCCCAGATGCCCTGATGCACCGAACGGCCACGGCTGGTCCTCCGCATGGCGGTAGAGCCGCGGGGCGACATCCTTGGTGGAAAACCAGTCCGCACTGCCATCCCCCGACCCGGGGAGGATCCAGACGCCATGAGTGGTCGGATTGTCGCGCACGAACCACACCCGCCCCGTCGCCGGATTCTTCACCGTGTTCAATTCGTTCTTGTACTTCAACCAGCCCTGCCCCCATCCCTGATTCGGCCGGTTGTTGTCCCACACGAACACCTGGTCGGCGGGGAACCCATTCACGTCGAAGTCGATCCGCCAGTAGGGATGATGCTCATGGTCGACCTGGCATTGCAGTCCCTTGCTGAAGAGGTGTGCGCCGATCCATCCGTCCCTGCTGAGGTACCACGCCTGATACAGAACGTACTGCCCGATGTGCGCCTCGACACCGATCTCCAGCATGGTATGTCCGCCCGCCACGTACGACCGCTGGCAGACCTTGTTGTTCCCGCACCACGAAATCGGCACGAGGTTGAACCAGTCGATCAGGTCCGCATAAGGACCGCATGCGTTGTTCGCGTAGTGGACGCGAATCACGGGCATGCTTGCCTTCCAGATCACCAGCTCATTTCGGTAACTGACATTCCGCAGCGCCAGTCCCGCGCCATCCTTGACCTCCCAGTCGAAACTCCATTCGTTCCAGTTTGTGTGACCGGACTGCGCCAGCGCGGGAGTCGCCAGAACCGCCGCCACCAGCAGGAAGAGGGGAAGCAGGATTCTTCTCACCGGATGCCTCCTTCAGGTCCGCCGACCGGGCCGGCAGTCACGATCTTCTGATCCGTCAGATCCACGAGGGCGTAGTAGCCCGGCGCATCGGCGCCCGGGACGGAAAACGAGACGTGCAGCACGCGATGACCGTAACTGGGCTGCCCCTTCTGCCGCTCGGTGACGATTGCGGTCGCATCCATCCGTTGCACGCCGCGCAGGCGGTCATCGCGCCGGGCCAGTGCGATGGCAGCCTCCATCTCCTCCGCCCCTGCCGGCGGCTGGTACCCTTCGCGCGGGTTGACGTTTTCCACGGCCCGTCCGCTCATCAGAACTTCGACGGCGACATTGTTCGCGTAACTGAAGAACGTCAGTCGGACCGGCAGCGCTGTTGCGGAGTTGGGCGGACGCTCCTTGTCGGGTTCCACCTCCGCGGCCGCTACATACCCGAAGCGCTCGCCCAGTGCCGTGCGCACCCGCGCGTCCTGCAGGGCTGCCGTGCGAAGGCTTGCCTCCATGGCTTCCGTGAAGGCGCCCGGCCGAGCCGTCGTGGGCACGGTGGTCTCGTTTGTCCGGCCCTGGGGCCGCGGAGGCCACTCATCCCCGGTCCTGCTGAACTCAATGGCCGGCGGCTCAGGGACCTTGTCGGGTAATGCTGGCTGACTTCGCCCGGATTCCTTCGAAGGACAACCCGTCGCGCCGACCAGCATGCTCAATAGAAGCAGCACTCGCCCGCTCAGCCTGCGTTCCATCTCAGCCCCCTTCCTGAATGCCGTCTGGCCTTACAGGATGCTCGGAAGATAGGTTCGCCCTGAAGCGAGCGCAACGCGCAGAATTGGCACCGGCCGGGATGACATGAGGTTACAGCGGCGGGTCCTGTGGGAATAAGACTACATTCTTCGCCCGCACCTCTTCGCGATACTTCGCCACGTCTTCCGCGAACAACTTGTTGAAATCCGCCAGCACCGTCTTCAACTGCGCTTCCGCGCGTTCGAGGTACGCGAGCTGCGCCGGCGTGGGCGCGTCCCAGGACGACTGCAATGACTGCAGCGGGTACTGGATCTTCGACAGCACGTCCATGTCGGCGACGATGCCTTTCGTTTTCGGCGGGACCCAGAGGCGCTTCTCCATCTCGTCCAGGCGCTTCTTCAACTCACCGCCGGATTTCACGAGCGGGTCGGGGGTCTTGTCCGCGGCGTCTTCGTCCTTCTTCAGCTTCGACGACACCGACTCGATGTCCGCGCGTGTCTTCTGAATCCGCTCGATGGCCGAGGTGATCGTCTCGGTCAGTTTCCCCGCGCGCATGACCGCGTCGAACTTCGCCTGGCGCTGCTCGGACGTGACGTTGCTGCGCGGATCGGCGAGAACCGTGACGCTTTGTTTGGCCTCGCTGTCGCGGAACTTGATCGTCACGGTGTAAATGCCGGGGAGGATCTCCGGTCCCGTGCGCGTACGGAACTCGCTCGGCTCTTCGCCGGGGACAGGCGCGCGCTTGAACGCGTCGCGACGGAGGTCCCACGACGTGCGATTCACGCCGAGCTTCGCAGGGCCTTTGAACTTGCGGATCACTGTGCCCGATGCGTCGGTGACTTCGATGTCGACCTCCGGTCCTTTGTCGGGATCGCCCGCCGGCACGGGGGATGGTTTCTCGACATCCTTCGGAACATCGACGACCGGTTCGCCGGTGTCGGTCACGAGCGACTTCGGTGCGGCGTCGCGCTCCTTCTGTTTGCGCTCGCGCTCCTTCTCGTCGAGCGGATGCGGAATGCCGGGAACGTTGAGCGAGTAGGTGAGGAGCGCGCCGTACGGCTCGTTCTCTCCGCGGAACTCGCCGTCGCCGACGAAGCGGCTTCCTTCTTTCTGCCGCGTCGTGTACGCCTGCGCGTCCGGTACTGCGAACAGGTGCAGCGGCTTGCCCAAAACGTCCTTGGACATGCCGCGGAGCGGACGGATGTCATCGAGCACGAACGCTGCGCGGCCGTGCGTGCCGACGACGAGATCGTGATCGCGTGGATGCACGGCCAGTCCCATCACCGACACCGTCGGGAATCCGTGCTTCCACTTCATCCACGACTTCCCGCCGTCGAGGCTCGTCCAGAGACCGAATTCCGTTCCGAGGAAGAGGAGGTTCGGGTCGACGGGATCCTGCTCGATCGAGAGTGCGTAACCTTGAAGGTCCTTCGTTCCGAGAGACGTCCACGTCCGGCCGTAGTCGGTCGTGCGGTAGACGTACGGAGTCCAGTTCGAGCGGCGGTGATCGTCGAGGACGATGAACGCCGTCGCGGCGCTGTGGCGCGAAGCTTTGATCTCCGGCACCCACGTGTTTGCGGGAACGCCTCTGATGTTGCCTTCGACGCTCGTCCAGTTCGCGCCGCCGTCGCGCGTGACATGGACGCGTCCGTCGTCGGTGCCGGCCCAGATCACGTTGCGATCGACGGAGCTCGGCGCGATGGTGAGGATCGTCGTGAAATTCTCCGCCGAAGTGACGTCGGGAGTCAGACCGCCGGTCTTGTCCTGGTGCTGCCACTCCTTGCGATTCGTGGTGAGGTCGGGGCTGATGTTCGTCCACGAGTCGCCGCGGTTCGTCGACTTGTGCACGTACTGGCTGCCGAAGTAGACGCCGTTCGGATCGAACGGATCGACGGCGATGGCGGCGTTCCAGTTGAAGCGCAAGTCCTTCACATCGGTCGCGGGAGGCGACGGACGGATGTCCTTCCGCTCGCCGGTGCGCAGGTTCCAGCGCATGACGTAGCCTTCCTGGCTCATCGAGTAACCGACCATCGGATCGCTGATCACCGGCACGGTCCCGAAGCCGTCGCCGAATCCGACTTCCTGCCAGTCCCAGTTGCGGATGCCGCCGGTTTCCCACGTCGTGTTCGGCCCTTTCCACGAGCCGTTGTCCTGCATGCCGCCGTACACGTTGTACGGAACGTCGTTGTCGACGGCGATGTGGTAGTACTGGCCGAGGGGGAGCGTGGAGACGAAACGCCAGCTCGCGCCGCGGTCCTCGCTCTCCGCGACCCCGCCGTCGTTGCCGGCGTAGAGATGCGTCGCGTCATTCGGATTGATCCACATCGCGTGATAGTCGGGATGGATCTTCGCGAACGGGATCAGCGTCTTGAACGACTTGCCTCCGTCGGTCGACAGCGAAACGAGCGAGTAGACGTTGTAGACGCGATTCGGGTCGGCCGTATCGACGCGGATGTCGGCGTAGTAGAACGGACGATTGGCGACGTTGTACTCGGTGTTGACCGCGGTCCATTTGCGTCCGCCGTCGTCGGAGCGCAAGAGCGCGCTTTTCTCCGCTTCGACGAGCGCGTAGACGATGCTCGGATTCGAGCGCGCAATCGCCAGACCGATGCGTCCGAGGTTGCCTTTCGGCATCCCGTCTTCTTCGGTGTAGCGCTTCCACGTCGCGCCGCCGTCGTACGTCACGTACAGGCCGGAGCCGGGACCGCCGGAGTTGAAGAACCACGGCCAGCGCCGGTACTCCCACATCGCGGCGAAGAGCTTGTTGGGATTCGTCGGATCGATGACGAGATCCGCGGCTCCGGTCTTGTCGTTGACGTAGAGAACCTTCGCCCACGTCTTGCCGCCGTCGGTGGTCTTGAAGACTCCGCGGTCGGCGTTCTGTCCCCACGCCTGTCCCATCGCCGCGACCCAGGCGATGTTCGGATCGCGGGGATGGGTGATGATGCGGTGGATGCGTTCGGTCTTGTCGAGACCGAGGTGCTGCCACGTGCGTCCGGCGTCGACGGATTTGTAGATGCCGTTGCCGACGGACATGGAGTTGCGCGGGTTGCCTTCGCCCGTGCCGACCCAGACGATGTCGGGACTGGGCTGGAAGATCGCCACCGCGCCGATCGCAGTGACCGGCTGGTCGTCGAAGATCGGCGTGAAGCTCAGCGCGCCGTCAGTCGACTTCCACACACCGCCCGTGGCCGCGCCGACGTAGACGATGTCGGGATTCGATTCGACGGCGTCGATCGCCGCGACGCGGCCACTCATCGACGCGGGGCCGATGGATCGCGCTTTCATCCCGGCGAGGAGCTCGGGGTCGACTTGTGCGTGGAGGGTGGAGGACAGGAGGAGGAGAACGAGGGTCGCCATTCTTCTCAGCATGGGCGCGCATTGTAAATGGAGCGCCGCCTTCTAGGCGGCCGGTCCGCTGGCATCCTTGCCGGCCGGCTGGAAGCCGGCGGAGCGGCCGGCAGGATGCCGGCGCTCCGTTATTTCGGGAACGCGCTGGCGTCGAGGCGGGGGATGACCTTCAGCGCGTTCTTGTAGTAGATCTTCTTCAGCACCTCGTCCGGCAGGCCGAGGCCGTACATCTTCCAGAACGCGTGGCGCTTGCGGTAGTAGTCGAAGTACTCGTCGTCGGTCTCCAGCACGCGAAAGTACGTCGCGTACTCGTCGGCGTTCCAGATGTCCTTGCCCATCAGCACGCGGTCCTGGTACTTGATCAGGAACGCCCGCGCTGCGCGAGGCTGGCGTCCGAGCTCGTGCAGCACCGCGCCGATCTCCGTGTAGACGTTCGGCAATTCGTCAAGAAGTTGACCGAGTCGTCCGAGGTCGTGGCCGAGCCAGGCCAGGTGCGCGGCGATGAACTTCGTTTGCGGATGCTTGCGGAACAGATTGAACTGCTCGCCCATCGTCTGATCGAACGACGCGAACTTCGCATCCGTGCGGCGGCGGTTCGGGAACTGCTGCAGCTCGAGCCAGCGCTCGTTGTTCTTGTCCACCGGCGACCAGAACGCCACCGGCTCGCCGGTGTGAATGAGCACCGGGATCCCGAGCTCGCCCGCCTTCTTCCAGATCGGATCGAGACGCGGATCGTCCGTCGGCACGCGCTTGCCGGAGGCATCGGTGAGGAACATGCCGAGGTTCTTGAAGATCTTCAGCCCGACCGCGCCGTTCTTCACGTCCTCCTCGAGCTGGCGCGCGGCGTTCGCGCCGAAGTTCGGCTCGTCGATCTTCTGCAGGTCGACGTTCGCGAACGCGGCGAAGCGTTTCGGGTGCGCGCCTTTGAGCGTCGCCAGTCCCTGCTTCAGCGGATCGCCCGTGCCGCCGCTGAGGTTGACCATCACGGCCAGGCCGATGCGGTCCATGTCCGCGACGAGCTTCTCGACGTCCGCCGGCGCCATGTCGCGGCGCTGGTGATTGTGCACGTCGATGAACGGGAACTTCGCCTTCGTACGTGGATGCTCCGGTACGACGAGCGTCGACTTCGGCTCGTAGTCCTCGAAGTTCATCACCGCGGGCTGCGGTTTCTCTTCTTGAGCGAGAAGCGGCAGTGCCGCGAAAATCAACGCGGCAATGCGCCGCGTCATCAATGCACCATCAGCGGCGCCCAGGCCTTCGTGTTCTCCCAGGTGAAGGAGAGTGTGTCACCGACGCCGATGGTGAACGTTTCGACGGTGTCCTTCACCGGCACGGCCTTGATCTTCGCGCGGCCGAGGTCTTTCGACTCGTCGTAGTTCGTGCCCCACTGGCCGGTCTGCTTGTTGACGATGAGCGTCCACTCTTTTTCACCGGGGATGGTGTAGAGGGTGTACTTGCCGGCCGGCACGTGGAGGCTGCCGATCATCAGGTCGGCTTCGGTCGTGAGCGTCGTCGCGGCGTTCGCGCCGGTGCGCCACACTTTTCCGTATGGGACGAGCTCGCCCATGATCACGCGGTTGCGCTTCGACGGCGCGCTGTAGTCGATCGTGACCTTCTTCCCGTTGATCGTGGCCTCGGCCTTCGCAGGCGGGCTGAGCGGCTTCTTCGGTTCTTGGGCGAGTGCGGCGGTGGCGGCGAAAAGCGTACAGAGAGCGAGCGTGGTCAGTTTGCGCATGCCCGGGATGATCGCACAGGCGTGTGACCGTCATTTGGTAAACGGGTTGCGAGGCGGTGATGGATCGGTGAACGTAGGGTGGGCTTCAGCGCTTCAGCCCGCCCTACGTTCCACAAGCTCGAGCACGAGATTCAACGCCGTCACGATCTGGTGGGCGTCGGCAACGTTGAATCCGCCGATGTAGAAGAGCGCGCCGCGGGCGTCGCGAAAGAACACCATTCCTCCTGCGCCGCCGCTCGATCCTGTTTCGAACCGCCCGCCCCGATACCGCTCCAGCGCGCGGCGCAACTGCGCTGCCTTCTCTCTCCGCTCGTCCTCGCCCACACGACGACGATACGTTCGCCCGCGCGACTCCTTGAAGCGTCTCTACCGCGCTTGGAAGCGTGCGCAGAATGATGCGCGGATTCGGCGCATGCGAGAGCGGTCATCCACGCGCGGAAGAAGGCCGATGCGGGCCGACCGCCGCTATGCTAGCAATTGCGTTGTTGGCTAGCAACTGCTAGAAATGGTTGTCATGAGCGTTCGCATCCTCGTCCTCGTCGCGTCATGTGCCGTTCTCTGGTCGCTCGAGTCGGTGGTGCCGCTCTACCGGTATCGGAAGGATCGCCTCCGCCGCGCATTGCCGAATGTCGCGCTGACGGTGCTCGTGCTCCTCATGAACCTCGCGCTTTCGTTCGCGACTGCGACTGTAGCCACATCGGCGAAGGCAACGTGGCTGAAGGTCGTCATCGGGATCGTCGCGCTCGACTTCTTCGCATACCTCGCGCACGTCACGTTGCACAAACTGCCGCTCGGATGGCGCTTTCATCGCGTGCATCACTGCGAAGAGGAGGTCGATGTGACGACCGCATTTCGCCAGCATCCCGGGGAGACGGTCTGGCGCGTCCTCTGGCAGTTGCCGGCGATCGTGATCTTCGGCGTGCCGTTGTGGGCAGTGGTCGTCTACCTCACGATCTCCAGCCTCAACGCGCAGCTCGAGCACGCAAACGTGCGCGTGCCGGAACGGCTGGACCGCATGCTGCGGCTGCTCTTCGTCACCCCGAACATGCACAAGGTGCATCACTCGCGGCAGCAGACGGAGACCGACACGAACTACGCGAACATCTTCTCGGTGTGGGACCGGCTGTTCGGCACGTACACGCGCCGCGTGGATTTCGAGACGCTTCGCTACGGCCTGGGCGACGTCGACGATCACGCTGCGCGAAGTTTCCGCGGGCTGATGGCGATGCCGTTCCGTGCGAAGTGAACCCTGAGCGAAGCCGAAGGGTCAAGTGAGCCCGCGCGCTGCGCGTGCACGAAGCGCGGGACACGTGCGGTCGCGCGTCGGATCGCGCAGCGAGAGGGCGCACCTGACCCTTCGGCTTCGCTCAGGGCTGTAGAAAGATCAACCCGACTCGCACAGCGCGAGGATCGCCTTCGTGAACTCGTCGACGTCGAATGGCTTCGAGATCACGAGCTTCACGACATCGAGGTCGAGCCGGGTGAGCGCCTGCTGCGAGACCGCCGACACCACGGCGACCGGGATGCGCAGGTTCTCGCGCTTGATGAACTCGATCACCTCGAAGCCGTTGAGCTCCGGCACCATCAGGTCGAGCACGAGCACGGAGTAGTGGTGCTGGCGCAACTTCTCGACCGCCGTGCGCCCGTCGTGCGCGATGTCGATGTCCACCTGCTTGCGCGTCAGGAGCTTCTCGACGAGCCGGCGGATGGCCGGGTCGTCTTCGACGATCAATGCGCGATAGCGCTCGGGGGTTGGGCTGGTCATGAGAGGGGTACGGCCCGCGAGTCTACCAGCAGCGTGACATCCCTCCCCGCCGGCTCGCGTAAACTCCGCGCATGAAGAAGCTGGTGCTCGTTTTTTGTGCGGCCGTCTTTTCTTTCGCAGACCTTTCCGCGCAGGAGCTTTCCGCGGCCGATCTCGACCGCCGCCGCGTCGCGTTGCGCGACCTCTTGAACGAACAGTGGGAGTACACGCTCCGCACCTCTCCCGAGTTCGCGTCGATCCTCGGTGATCGCCGCTACAACGATCAGGTCAGCGACGCCTCCGAGACCGCGGTGAAGGCGGACCTGGAGGTCAGCCGCAAGTATCTCCGCCGCTTCGAGGCCATCTCCACGACCGCATTCTCCGAGCAGGAAAAGCTCAATCGCGATCTGATGGTGAAGAGCCTCCGCGACTCGCTCGAAGGCGCGAAGTTCAGGAACTGGCGGATGCCGGTGAACCAGATGGGCGGCATCCACCTCTTCGCCGCGCAGCTTCCGTCGCTGTTGCCGTTCGCGACGGTGAAGGACTACGACGACTACGTCGTCCGCCTCGGCAAGTTCCCGAAGATCATGGACGACACGATCGCGAACATGCGCAAGGGAATGGCCGGACGTCTGATGCCCCCGAAGTTCCTGCTCGAGAAAGTCACCGAGCAGGCCGGCGGCATCGCCACCACGCCCGCGGAGCAGTCTCCGTTCTCGCTACCGCTGGAGAAAATGCCGGAGTCGTTCACGGCAGAGGAGAAGGAGCGCATCCGCAACGCGGTGCTCGATCGCGTTCGCACGAACGTGATTCCGGCGTACGAGAAATTCGCCGCATTCGCCCGCGACGAATACGCGCCGAAGGGCCGGACGGAAGTGGGCGTGTGGGCGCTGCCGGACGGTAAGCCGCGCTACGCGTTCATGGTGAAGAACCAGACCACGACGGACCTCACCCCCGAGCAGATCCACGACATCGGACTGCGCGAGGTCGCGCGCATCGAAGGCGAGATGCTGGCCATCGCGAAGACGCTCGGCTTCAACGACCTGAAGTCGTTCAACGCGTCGTTGGAAACGAATCCCGCGGTGAAAGTGACCTCGGGCGAACAGATTCTCGAGGCGTATCGCAAGTACACGGACCAGATGTACGCGAAGCTCCCCCAGCTCTTCGGCCGCCTGCCGAAAGCGAAGATGGAGGTCGTCCCGACGCCGTCGTTCCGCGAGAAGAACTCCGCGGGCGCGGAGTACACCACCGGGGCGCCTGATGGCTCGCGTCCGGGCCGGGTGTACGTGAACACGTACGAGGCGGAGAAGCGCAAGACGCTGTCGAACGAGTCGACCGCGTACCACGAGGGCGTCCCCGGCCATCACATGCAGCTCTCGATTCAGCAGGAGCTCACCGAGCTACCGGCCTTTCGCCAGCAGGGGGGGGAGACGTCGTTCGCCGAGGGCTGGGCGCTCTACTCGGAGCGGCTCGGGAAGGAAGTGGGCTTCTATCAGAACCCGTACAACGACTATGGCCGCCTGAATGACGAGATGCTCCGCGCGATCCGTCTCGTCGTCGACACCGGCTTGCACTCGAAGAAGTGGACGCGCGAAGATGTGGTGACGTACTTCCGCGATCATTCGGCGATCGACGAGGTGGAGATCCAGGCCGAGACCGACCGCTACATCGTCTGGCCCGGCCAGGCCCTCGCGTACAAGATCGGCCAGCTGAAGATCCTCGAGCTCCGCGAGCGCGCGCAACGCGAGCTCGGATCGAAGTTCGACATCCGCTCGTTCCATGACGAGGTGCTCGGGGCGGGAGCGCTGCCGATGGGATTGCTCGACGAGCGGATCGACGCGTGGATCGCGAGGGTGAAGTGATGTGGAGTGCGGAGGCAAGGCCTCCGCTTTAGTATTCGCGAACGAATCGGAAAGCGGAGGCCTTGCCTCCGCACTCCAAAAATGCCTGAGCTCCCTGAGGTCGAAACGTACGCGCGCTACTTCGCGCGTCATGCGCTCAACCAGTGCATCGCGCGCGTCGATGTGATCGATGAGCGCATCCTCGGCGAAGTGCGGAAGGAAGTGTTTGTTCGCAAACTGAAGGGAACGACTTTTCAGGAAGTGCGCCGTCACGGAAAACACTTCTTCGCCCTCGCAACCCGCAACTCGCAACCCGCAACTCGCTCGGCAACCTGGCTCCACCTCCACTTCGGCATGACCGGCGATCTCGCGTACTACCGCGACATTCCGCCGCGTTTCGCGAAAATCGTGTTCACATTCGACGACAAGACGCATCTCGCGTTCGAAGACATGCGCCTGTTCGGGCTCGCGGACCTCGTCGATTCTCCCGACGACTTCATCCGCGAGCGTGGACTCGGACCCGATCCGCTCGACCGCGCGTTCACGCCGAAGCGCTTCGCGGCGTTGCTCGAAGGACGGCGCGGCGCGATCAAATCACTGTTGATGACGCAGGAGATCATCGCCGGACTCGGGAACCTCTACGTCGACGAGACGCTCTATCAGACCTCGATTCATCCGCGCCGACCCGTCCATCGTTTGAAGGAGGCGGAAGTGCGAGCGGTCTTCGCGGCGATCCGGCGCATTCTCCGCGAGAGCATCGCCCGCCAGGCGCGCGACGCCGAGCTTCCGCGCGCGTATCTCTTCCATCATCGCGAAGTGGGAGAGCGCTGTCCCCTTCGGCTCCGCTCAGGGCAAGAGCCGTGCGGCGGGACCATAAACCGAACGGTCGTGTTTGGCAGGACCACCTATTTCTGCGCGAAGCATCAGCGCTGATCCGTTACAATCCGCGCGTCCGAAGGGGTGTGTGTGATGTTGCAGGAACGGCTGGCGGAGCTCCAGCTTCAGATCGCCGAGTTGATGCGCGGAAACGTGCCGGTTGCGGCGCGCGCCGACGGCGCGAACGTGATCACCGCCGGCGCGACGCCCGTCGACCGCGCGATCCGCCTGATCCTCAGCGAGCTGCGACGGGAAGTGCCGTACGACAGTTGTTCGGTGCAGGAGCTGCGCGAGCAGCGGCTGGTGATCATCGGCGGCGTCGGTTTCGCCGCTCTCGACGTGGTCCTCGGCGAATCGTTCGCGATCGACAACGTCGACATCCCGAACGGCGAGGTCGTGCACCGCGGCCGGCCGCTCATCGTCGCCGACACGGAGCAGTACCGCGCGTTCCGTCGCGGTCTGCACGTCGGCGAGGGCATTCGCTCGTGGCTCGGCGTGCCGCTCACGCATGGCGACCAACTCGTCGGCGTCCTCGCGCTCGACAAAGCCGAAGCGGATTACTACACCGCCATCCACGCGCAGACTGCGCTCGCGTTCGCGTCGCTCGTGGCGTTCGCGATGGAGAGTGAAGAAGCCGGCGAAGCCTACGGGTAGTCCACAATCACCGGCGGCGGCCCCTCATGCTCGAGCAGCGCGAGCGCGGCGCGAACGACGTTGCGCTGTCCTTCCGCATCGTGCGGCTTTCCCAGCGGATACCCAAGTGGAAACGGCACGCACAGCGAACGCGGCGGACGCACTTTCTCGGCGACTTCGCGCAGGAGCATGACGCACGTCGTGGCGATCCCACGTTTCTCGATCTCGGCGGCGATCAGGCTCACGGCCTGATTGCACATCGGTCATATCGGCACGAGCAGCACGGCATCCACGCCATCCGCAACGAGCTTTTCCGCAACCTCGGGCGCGCTGTACTTGATCAGCCGCCCCGGTGCGGTGATGGAGCCCATAAACGAGAAGTGGCGATGATTCACGACGCCGTGCAGCTCGTGGAGCCGCTCGATCGGGAAGGCGAGGTTCGGATCGGCGCGCACGCCGCTGTGGTCGTACGTCCAGCTCCGGTGCGCGTCGACCAGCGTCGCGACGTCGATCGAGTCCGGCACTTCGCGATAGCTCCAGTCGCCGCCTCGCACTTCGTTGTCGAACGGCTCCTGATCCGTAGGAACGAGTCCCGCCGTCGAGACGATCGCGATTTTCGCCTCGCCCAGCGGCCTTCGCAGCGGCGCCCATGGAATCGGATCGATCCGCCGCCACGGATACGCCTTCAGGAAGATCCGCACGGAGACGGGTAGGTCGGAGAGGTCGGCCATGTCAACTGATTCCGAGTAACCGAAGCGTAATCTGACATCGTTATCGTAACGGCGGGAGGAGAGAACGAACGTGAATCCGCTTCAGCAGTTGAAAGCCTCGGTCGAGAATCTGAACAGCGACAACCTAGTGCGCCAGAAAGAAGAGCTGTTGTCGCTCCTCGAAAGCCTGGCCGCCATTTCTCCGATTGGGCACGGCAACGGCGACGGCCGTCATCACCGTCTTTCGCCGCGCGAGCGCGAGGTGATGGGGATGATCCTGACCGGGCGCCGTCTCAAGGAGATCGCGGCGGTGCTCGACATCAGCGTGAAGACCGTGACCACGCATCGCTCGCGGTTGCTCCGCAAGCTCGGCATCGAGGACAACCTCGGACTGTACCGCTACGGTGTGCGACACGGCCTGATCGCCGTGTGAGTTACGGTCGGGTCTTCAGTTTATCCCGCGCGAAGACGCGGGATCTCTGGTTCCACCGGCACGACCACCCCCACAGGCGCCACCAGCGCGGTATCACCTGAGATCCCGCGTCTACGCGCGGGATAAACTAGTGCCGAGCCATGCGTGTGATCGTGGGAACCAGCGGCTACAGCTACAAAGAGTGGAAGGGCACCTTCTACCCGGCTGATCTTCCGGCTGCGAAGATGCTTCCGTTCTATGCCGGCCATTTCGGCAGCGTCGAGATCAACAACACCTTCTATCGGATGCCGGAGGAGAAGACGCTCACGAAGTGGGCATCCGACGTGCCGGACGACTTCACGTTCGTGCTCAAGGCGCCGCAGCGCATCACCCATCAGAAGAGGCTCGCCGGCGTCCAAGACGACGTCCGCCAGTTTCTCGACGTCTCGAAGGTGCTCGGTCCGAAGCTCGGACCGCTCCTGTTTCAGCTTCCGCCATATCAGCGCAAAGAGACCGCGAAGCTGCGCGATTTCCTGTCGCTCATCCCGCGTGAGACGCGAGTCGCGCTCGAAGTGCGGCACGACTCCTGGCTGGCGGACGACGTGTACGACGCGTTGCGCGAGCACGACGCGGCGCTCTGCCTCTCCGATACCGACGAAGTCGCCGATTCCGACGCGCTGCTCGTGCCGACGGCGTCGTGGGGATACCTTCGCCTCCGCCGAACGGAGTATCCCGGCGACACGCTCACCGAGTGGGCCCGTCGCGTCGAGGCGCAATCGTGGTCGGACACGTACGTCTTCTTCAAACACGAAGACGAAGGCAAGGGGCCGGCGTTCGCGAAGCAGTTCCTTGCGGCCCTGCGTTGACGCAAACCTCTTCAGAGTTTAAATTTCCGCGCGTGGGGATCTTCCGCAGCGCATTGGTGTTCACGACGTTGACCATGCTGAGGTACCTGAGCAAGGTCTTCTACCGCCATGACTTCGGCTTCATCGGACCGACTCCTCCCGACCCGTGGGCCGACATCCGCGTGGTCGTGTTCCTGAATCACACCAGCCTTTTCGAGCCGGTGTACCTCGGGTCGGTCCCGCCCCGCTTTCTCTGGCGTCTCGCCGCGCACGGCGTCGTGCCGGCCGCGGACAAGACCACCGACCGCCCGCTGGTCGGGATCGTGTTCAAGTTCGTCGCGCACCATGTCATCGCCATCACCCGGCAGCGCGACGACACCTGGTTCCAGGTGCTGCAGAAGATCGATCCCGACTCGATGGTCGTCATCGCGCCGGAGGGGCGGATGAAGCGCGCGAACGGACTCGACCTGAACGGACGCCCGATGACTGTCCGCGGCGGCATCGCGGACATCCTGCACGCGGTGAAGGAAGGGCGCATGTTGATCGCGTACAGCGGCGGCCTGCATCACGTGCAGATCCCGGGAAAGGTGCCGCGCATCTTCAAAACCGTCCGCTTGCGCGTGGAAAACCTCGAAATCGCCGACTACATCGCGGAGATGATGCGGCGCGGCAGCGAAGAAGAGTTCAAGAAGAACGTGATGAAGGACCTCGACTGGCGCCGCGATCAGTTCGCGCCGGAGGATGGGAAGGTCGCGGCCAAAGTGGCCTGAAGTTTCTCCGCGGTCATCGGCCTGCTGAACAGAAATCCCTGCACGAGGTCGCACCGACGCTCGAGAAGAAAGTCGAGCTGCGCCTGCTCCTCGACTTCCTCGGCGACGACGCGCATGTCGAGATCGTGCGCGAGGTCGATCAGCCTGCTCGTGATCGCGGCGCAGCGCTGGTCGTGCGGCAGCGGGCGCACGAATGCGCCCGGCAGCTTGATGCCGTCGATAGGGAAGTGCTGCAGGTGCGTCAGCGAGGAGTGTCCGGTGCCGAAATCGTCGAGCCAGAGCTGGACGCCGAGCTCTTTGAGCGCGAGCAACACCTCGATCATCTCTTCGGGATGTTCGATGGAGCTCATCTCCGTGATCTCGAGATTCACGCGCTTCGTGTCGAACCCGCAGGAGGTCACGAGTGTGGTGAGGCGATCGAGCACGTTGCCCTCCTGAAACTCGCGGGGCGAGAGGTTCACGTTCAGGCGGATGCCGGTCCACCGCGCGGCTTCGGCGAAGGCGCGGCGGACGAGCATGGAGTCGAGCACGAACAGCTCCGGCCCGTCGCTCTCTTCGGCCGCCTCGGTGATGATCGACGCCTCGCGGATCTCGCCCGACTCACGCCGCTGCCTGAGCAGCGCTTCGGCCGCCCAGATCGCGCCGGTGCGCGCATCGTGGATGGGTTGGTAGAGGAGAAGGAGCCGGTCGTCGCCGTCGATGGCCCGGTCAAGCGCCGCCTGCGCAATCGGGTCGTTCATGCTTGTACCGTGCGAGCGCCGATTCCCAGCGGAGCGCCGGCTTCCCAGCCGGCCGCTACGCCGCCTTCCAGGCGGCATGCCGGCAAGATGCCGGCGTAGCGGCCGGCTGGAAGCCGGCGCTCCGCTACGACCGTTTCGTGAACTGCCACGTCGCGAGCAGCGCTCCGATGAGCGCGAGCGCGAGAAGCTCGCGGTTGCGGCGGACTTGCTGGCGCAGCGAGGCCTGATCCTTCTTCTTGCGCTCGATCATCTCCATGCGATTCGCCTCGCGGCGGCGGATGGTGTCGCGCACCGAGCCTTCGAAGTCGCGCAGCGTGCGTGGGGCCTCGGGGGTGACCGCGGTGCCGCGTCCCGTATCGACGAGCACCGCCGACGACACGGCCGGCGCGACCATGCGCTCGCCGCGGCCGTTCGCCACGACGCGGTAGTCGCCCTGCTCGAGGTACATCACCGTCGGACCGGCTTGGCTGTGGCGCACGAACAACACGTGCTCTTCGCCTTCGCGGAAGCGCGGGACGCCGATGATCTCCTGCGCGATGTTGTCGACCGTCCCGCCCGGCGTGACGATCGTGATCTCCTGCGCCGGCATGCCCTTGAGCGTTTTCTCGATGCGGAACGTGGAGTAGGTGAGGATCCAGTTGTGCGCCGAGTCCCATCGCGACGTTTGCGCGACGCATTTGCCGATCACGATCCCGGCGGCGTGCTCGACCTTCTCCTCGAACTGCACCGCGCGCGCTATGGTCGCCTCCGCGGTGAGAGGAACGAACAGAAGGAACGCGGCGAGAGCGAGTGTTTTCCGGGGCATTTGAGGACCGATCAAAGCAAGCGATGGGCCATTCTCAGCTCAATCGCGCAATGAAGTCCTTCACCACGGTGATCTCCTCCATGACAACCTGATGGCCCATCGGGTACTCGTGATAGTCGACGTCGAAGCCGGCCTCTTCGAGGCGGGCTCGGGCGCGGCGCGCATAGATGGAGGAGACGACCTCATCCTCGGTTCCGTGCGCGATGAGGATCGGCATTTTCGCGTGCTCGCGCAGGTCGGGGAGATCGTCTTCGTACAGACCGCCGCTCATCGAGACGATGCCGCTCACGTTCTGGGTCGTGCGCAGACCGGCATCCAGCGCCATCATCCCGCCTTGCGAAAAACCGGAGACGATGAGCGCCGACGTCGGATAGCGCGCGGTGATCTCGTCCAGAAACTTCAGGAGCGTCACACGCGATTCAGCCACCGACTCCTGCTGCGGCGGCCATCCTTCGAACCACGTCCAGCCGTAGGCCATCCCCGGATAGACCTCGAACGCTTTGGGCGCGTTCGGAAGAACGAAGCGCGCGCCGGCGGGAGGATCGAGGAGCGGTGCGAGGTCGGCGAGATCGTTTGCGTCCGCGCCGCGGCCGTGGATCAGGACCACCATCGGCATCTCGTCGGTGTCTGGGCGGCCGGAGGGAACGTTCAGGAGGTACTTCAGCGACAGATCCGTATGCACGGCGCGGACTCTACAACGGAGCGTGACCCCCATCGCGCGCCACAGTGCAAAGTAGGGGTAAACTGAATCGTTTTCCTAAGTCCCCTGAGGTGAGACCGTGCATATCAATGATTTGTTGAAGATTGCCGCCGAGCGCCGGGCGTCCGACCTGCACGTCAAAGTCGGCTCGCATCCCGTCATCCGCGTCGACGGCGAGCTGATTCCCCTCGTCGAGCTCAAGCGTCTCATGCAGGAAGACACGATCGCCATGGCCTTTTCGATCATGTCCTCCCGCCAGAAAGAGAAGTTCAAGAACAACTACGAGATCGACATCGCCTACTCGGTGCCCGGTCTGGGCCGCTTCCGCTGCAACATCTTCCAGCAACGCGGAACCGTCGGTCTCGTTCTCCGCGTCATCCCGGTCAAGATCCTCTCCATCCGCGAACTCATGCTTCCGACCGTCCTCGAAAAGATCGCCGACGAGCGCCGCGGCCTGATCCTCTGCACCGGCACCACCGGCTCCGGCAAGTCGACCACGCTGGCGGCGATGATCGACTACATCAACGCTCACCGCACCGAGCACATCATGACGGTCGAGGACCCGATCGAGTTCCTCCACCGCGACAAGAAGTCGATCGTCAATCAGCGCGAGGTCGAGGTCGATACGAAGTCGTTCTCGCAGGCGCTTCGTAGCGCACTCCGTCAGGATCCGGACGTGATCCTCGTCGGCGAAATGCGCGACTACGAGACCATCGAGACCGCGCTCACCGCGGCCGAGACCGGCCACCTCGTGCTCTCGACGCTGCACACGATGGACGCGACCGAGACCGTCAACCGGATCATCTCCGTCTTCCCGCCTCACCAGCAGAAGCAGATCCGTCTCCAGCTCGCGGCGGTGCTGAAGGCTGTCATCTCGCTGCGTCTTTTGCCGCGCGCGGACGGCCTGGGCCGCGTTCCGGCCACGGAAGTCCTGATCTCGACCGCGTACATCCGCGACTGCATCGAGAACAAGGAGAAGACCAAGCTGATCAAGGACGCCATCTCGGCGGGCACGTCGCAGTACGGCATGCAGACCTTCGATCAGTCGCTGTACATGCTCTACAAGAACGGCCTGATCACGCTCGACGAAGCGCTTCGCCGCGCGTCGAATCCCGACGAGTTCCGCCTCAAGCTCAGCGGCATCCAGTCGACCGCCGACATGTCGAAGGAGGAGATGGAGCAGAAGCTCACGATCTCCGGCCAGTCGGCGGAAGATCCGTTCGGGGACGACTCGCCGTTCGACTTCGGCAATTCGCTATAGAAACGAACGATGAACGATGAGCGATGAGCGATGAACGTGAACGTTGCTCTGTTCATCGTTCATCGCTCATCGTTCATCGCTCGCCTCTGTCATGTCTGACGCCTACATCGCCGCGCTGCGCATCCTCAAATACCGCTTCAACAGCGAGGCGGAACTGCGGCGGAAGCTGCGCGCGAAGAGGTTCGAAAAGGACGACATCGACGCTGCGATCGTGCAACTGCACAATGAGAAGTGGCTCGACGACGAGCGCTTCGCCGGCGCGCTCGTTCGCACGCGCGCGAAAAAACCGGTCGGCGCGCAGCGCATCCGGCGCGAGCTTCGCGCGGCAGGCGTCGAGGACGACGCCGCGGACCGGGCCATCGCCGAAAACGTCGAACCTGAGCGCGAGCGCGAATCGCTCCTCGCGCTCTGCGAGCGGCGGGTTCGCGTGCTCGTCCGCCGCCATGGCGCCGCGTATCTTCAGAGCGCCGAGGCGCGGATGAAATTGACGGCGTATCTCATCGGTCACGGCTATGATTCCGCGCTCGTTCGGGAAGTCGTACGCGACGCCGCCCGGACGCACGCGGAGTAATCCATGATCCATCTCATTGCAGCAGTTCTGCTGGCCGCGACGACGCAGCCCGCTCCGAAGAACGTCATCCTCCTCATCGCCGACGGCACCGGCCCGGCGCACATGACCGTCGCCAAACAGGCGCGCGGCCCGGAGTTCCGGATCGGAACGATGCCGGTGATCGGCCTCGTGACGACGCCTTGCGCCGACCGCAACGTCACCGACTCCGCCGCGGCCGCGACCGCGCTCGCGAGCGGCGTCAAGACGAACTACGAGACGGTCGGCCAGGATCCGGCCGGGAATCCTCTGACGACGGTCCTCGACGCCGCGGAGAAGAACGGCAAGGCCACCGGCCTCGTCACGACCGGGTATTTCTGGGATGCCACGCCTGCCGCCTTCGCAGCGCACGCGAAACATCGCGACGATCCCACCATCCCCGCACAGATGCTCGGCAAGCAGATCGAAGTCATCGCCGGGAGCGGCATGCAGAGGCTCGGCAAGGATCCGCTGCCGTCGTTCGACACGTTGGTGAAAGGCTCGGGCTACACCATCATCACCGCGCCGGAGCAGCTCGCGGCGGCGAGCGGCCCGCGTCTTCTCGCCGTCTTCCAGGGACAGGATCGCGACATGGATGTTCCCGACGCGCCGCTGCCGCTGCTCGCGCGCTGGGCCATCGACCGGCTCGACGACGATCCGGACGGTTTCTTTCTCATGATCGAGCACGAGGGAACGGACTCGTCGAGCCACCAGAACCACGTTCCTGACCTGCGCCGCGCGCTGATCTCGTTCGATGAAGCGGTCGGCGTGGCGCTGGACTTCGCGAAGCAACATGGGGACACGCTCGTCGTCGTGACCGGCGATCACGAGACCGGTGGCATGCGCGTCTCCGAATTCAAGACCGGCCGTTTCCGCGTCGAATGGTCCACCGGCGACCATACCGGGACGGCCATTCCGGTCTTCGCGTATGGTCCTGGCGCCGCGGCCTTTGCCGGCTTTCAGGACAACACCGACGTCGGGAAGAAGCTCATCGCCGCCGTGAGCCGGAATTGAAAATTGAGAATTGAAAATTGAAAAACATGCTCGCGCCGTAGCCCTTTTTTCAATTTTCAATTTTCAATTTCCACTCATCGGGAACAAGCTTGAAACCGATGTGTTAGCTAAACCCTAAGGAGCCCCTTTGCTCACCACCAGTCAGATCCGTGAGGCTTTCCTCAGCTATTTCGAGAAGAACGGCCACCGCCGCGTCGCCAGCTCGTCGCTCGTCCCCGCGGGCGATCCCACGCTCCTCTTCACGAACGCCGGGATGAATCAGTTCAAGGACGCCTTCCTGGGACGCGAGCAGCGCGACTACACGCGCGCCGTGACCTCGCAGAAGTGCGTCCGCGCCGGCGGCAAGCACAACGACCTCGAGAACGTCGGCCGCACCGCGCGCCATCACACCTTCTTCGAGATGCTCGGCAACTTCTCCTTCGGCGATTACTTCAAGGAAGACGCGATCCGCTTCGCTTGGGAACTGCTCGTCGACGTCTACGGTCTCGAAAAAGAGCGGCTGTGGTTCTCGGTGTTCGAAGGCGACGACAAAGTCCCCGCCGACGACGAAGCGGCCGCGCTGTGGGTGAAGGTCGGCGCGCCTCCGGAACGCGTGCTGCGCTTCGGCAAGAAGGACAACTTCTGGCAAATGGGCGACACCGGTCCGTGCGGACCGTGCTCCGAGATCCACTACTTCCGCGGCGACGACATGTCGAAGAACGTGCCGGAGCTCGTCAACGGCCCCGGCGACGACACGATGGAAGTCTGGAACCTCGTCTTCATGCAGTACGACCGCGACGAAGACGGCGTGCTGCATCCGCTGCCCGCGCCGTCGGTTGACACAGGTATGGGACTCGAGCGCATCGCGCTGGTGCTGCAGAAGGCGGGCACGAACTACGACACGGACATCTTCACGCCGATCATCCGTCGCATCGAACAGATCTCCGGCTACCGCTACGGTGGCGACATGGAGAGCGAGCTCGATACGGCGGTGCGGGTGCTCGCCGATCATGCACGCGCGACGACGTTCCTCATCGCCGACGGCGTCATCCCGTCGAACGAAGGACGCGGTTACGTGCTGCGCCGCATCATCCGCCGCGCGATCCGCTTCGGACGCAAGCTGCCGACGCCAGTGCTGCTCACGCAGCTCGTCGACTCGGTCATCGAGGCAATGCGAGACGCGTATCCCGAGCTTCTTTCCCGCCGCGAGGCGGTGATCAAGACCCTCGAGTCGGAAGAAGAGCGTTTCTCGCGCACATTGACCACGGGCATGGAGCGCGTTGGTCAAGTGCTTGACGATGTCCGCCACCGCGGAGAGACCACCCTCGGCGGCGCGGAGATCTTCCGCCTGTACGACACCTACGGAATTCCCATCGACCTCATCGCCGAGATGGCCGAGGAAGAGGGCGTCACGCTCGACCGCGAAGGCTTCGAGGTGATGATGACTGACGCGCGGGCGAAGGCGAAGGCTTCTTCGAAGTTCGCGCTGTCCGCGGACGCCGCGACGTTCGCCGCGATCGCGGAGAAGGTCGGCCGCGTGGAGTTCGTCGGATACGACCAGTACTCGGACGTCGCTTCGTCCGTGAAGTCGATCGTCGTCGCCGGAGAGGAGCGCGATGCGCTGCATCACGGCACCGA
>DASYGV010000001.1:0-80160 GCA_035999335.1 Thermoanaerobaculia bacterium
GCCGACTCAGGCGCGATGCGCGTCCATGCCTTCGACCAGAGCGAGACGCTCCTCGGAACGGCCACGCTCGGCGCGGAACTGCAGGAGCAGGCGCCGGACGCGGACACGGTGCTCATCGCCGTCGGCGGCGGTGGACTGATCGGTGGAGTGGCGTCGTGGTACGAGGGAGGCGTGTCGATCATCGGCGTCGAGCCCGAGCTCGCGCCGACGCTCACGCGCGCGCTCGAGGCGGGCGCGCCGGTCGATGCAGAAGCGGGCGGCATCGCCGCCGATTCGCTCGCGCCGAAACGCGTCGGTACGCTCATGTTCCCGATCGCGCAGAAGTTCGTCTCTCGCGTCGTTCTCGTTCCCGACGACGCGATCGTCGACGCGCAACGGAAACTGTGGGACGTCCTGCGCATCGTCGCCGAACCGGGCGGCGCCACCGCGCTCGCCGCGCTGCTTGCGCGCCGCTACGTTCCGCGTGCCGGCGAGCGCATCGCCGTCGTCATCTGCGGCGCGAACACGGACGCCGTTTCGTTTAAGGAGAATTCGATGAGTGGATTGTTCGTCCCGTCCGTGCAGACCGGAAACCTCGTCTTCGTCTCCGGCCACATCGCCAAACGCAACGGCGAGCCCTGGGTCGGCCGCCTCGGCGAAACGATGACGACCGCGGAAGGCCAGCAGGCCGCGCGAGCCGTCGCCGAGGATCTGCTGAAGACGCTGGGCGATCTCTCGCGCGTGAAGCGGATCGTGAAGGTCATGGTGCTCGTGAACAGCGCGCCCGACTTCACCGAACAACACCTCGTCGCGAACGGCGCGTCGGAGTTGCTGAGGAAGAAGGTAAGCGAGCACGCGCGCAGCGCCTTCGGCGTCGCGCAACTTCCCTACGGCGTTTGCGTGGAGATCGAGCTCGTGGCGGAACTCGCGTAACGGCTCTCGGGGAGGTTGTTCCTTCGTGCGGCAAGCGTTCGCCGCCTGGCGGAGAGAGAGGGATTCGAACCCTCGGTAGAGCTTTACACCCTACGGCGGTTTAGCAAACCGCTGGTTTCAGCCACTCACCCATCTCTCCGGCTGAAGGAACGCGCATGTTAAAGGTTCGCAGGGTGGCGATCAATTCCCCGGCGCTGGCGAAACTCAATCGCCATATAGGAAATCGTGTGGAAGGCTATGCCAACCAGCGCCGCCCGTCGTACGGGCTGGCGGAGGGGGTGGGATTCGAACCCACGGTACCGTTGCCGGTACGGCGGTTTTCAAGACCGCTGCCTTAAACCACTCGGCCACCCCTCCGTGGGACGTTCGGTGCGGGAAACGCGCTTCTAAGACAAAAGATTCACGTCCAGCGTGATCTTCAGGCGCAGCCGGCGATAGCGGCGCAGCTCGTCCAGCGTCAGGTTCAGGGGGATATTCACCTCCTTCACCAGCGCGTCCGTGCTGCGGCGGTCCAGCGACGGCGCCGTAGCGATCGTCGTCGCGGCGGGCTGCTCGCCGAGGACCGGGAGCGATTCGAGGATCCCCTGCGGCAGCGGGATCTCGATCGACGTCGTCGGAACCTCCATCGCCGGCAACGGGTCCGCGTCGAAGTAATCGCCGAACGGATTCTCATGCGCGGGCAACAGCTCCGTGGCGACGAGCGGGATGTTGTCGTCCGCGGATGCGTCGTCGAGCTCGAACTCCGTCTCCCCTTCCGGCGGCGCCGAGAGCGGGATCGATGTCGGGCGCGCGGATTCCGGAGCGGCGCGTGTCGCGGCGACCGGCGCCTCGTCGTCGTCATCCCAGAGCGACTCGCGCACAGGTTGCGCCTGCGACGGCGCGTTGAGAATGTTGATGTCCAGCGGCTCCGAGCCTTCCAGTCCGTACTTCTTCACCAGATGCGCGAGGACGAGCTGCGTGATCCCCTTCAGCGTCTCCTCGACCCCGAGGCCCGACGTCGCGACCGATTCGAAAAACGGCACGCGCAGCTTGTTGATCTCCGCGTCCATCTCCGTCACCGCCATCGCGTTCGGGAGATCGCGCTTGTTGTACTGCAGGACCATCGGCATCTCGCGCAGACGGATGCCCTGCCGCTTCAAGTTGTCCTCCAGGTTCTGCAGCGACTCGAGATTCGCGTCCAGCGCGAAGTCCTGGCTGTCCGCGACGAACACGATTCCGTCCGCGCCCTTCAGCACCAGCTGGCGAGTCGAGTTGTAGTAGACCTGACCCGGCACCGTGTAGAGCTGCAGCTTCGTGCGCATGCCGCGGATCTTGCCGAGGTCCAGCGGGAGGAAGTCGAAGAACAGCGTGCGGTCCGTCTTCGTCGCCAGCGAGAGCATCTTGCTCTTGTTGTTCGACGGCAGCGAGTCATACACGAACTGGAGGTTCGTCGTTTTACCGCAGAGTCCCGGCCCGTAGTAGACGATCTTGGCCGTGATCTCTTTGGTGGCGTAGTTGAAGAGGACCATCCGTGGCTCCGAACTCGGGAGGGTACTTAGTTTATGCACGGCAGGCAACAGCGCCAACTGGCTTATCATGCCGCCCGCTCGGAGGTGAGCATGACTCTTCGGCGACTCGTCGCCTTTTCGGTGCTCCTCGTTCCACTTCTGTCACGCGCGGACGCCCCCGGCGTGTACGCGATCACCGGCGGCACCGTGCACACCGTGTCCGGTACGCCGATCGCCAACGGCACCGTGATCGTTCGCGACGGCCTGATCGAAGCCGTCGGCGCGAACGTCGCCGTTCCCGCGGACGCAACGATCATCGACGTCGCCGGCTCGCACGTCTATCCCGGCCTCATCGACGCGCAGACGTCCCTCGGCTTCGCGGCGGCAAGCTCAGGACGGGGTTCAGCCCGTCCAGGCGAGCGTACCGAGCGCCCACCCGAGCCGACTCCCGACTTCCTCGCGATCCGCAACGTCAAGCTCACCGACGACGACGCCGACGCGCGCCGCGCGATCGGCGTGACCACGATCGTCACCACACCCGCGAACGGCATCTTCAACGGCCAGTCCGCGATCGTGAACCTCGGCAGCGGACCGATCGAGTCGCGCGTCATCAAGAGTCCCGCCGCGCTGCAGATCTCCTTCAACACCCGGCCGACGTGGACGTACCCCGACAGCTTGATGGGCGTGGTGGCGTTCATCCGCCAGACGTTCCTCGACGCGCAGCAGCATGTCACGGCAACGGAGATCTACACGCGCTCTCCTTCCGGACTCGAGCGCCCGCAGGAGAACCCCGGACTCGAAGCGTTGCGTCCCGTGCTGCGGCGCGACCTTCCGGTGGTCTTCATCGCCGACACGGAATTGATGATGCGTCGCGCGATGACGCTCGCGCGCGAGCTGAACGTGCGGTACGTGCTCTCCGGCGCGCGTCAGGGCTACGCGATGCCCGCGGATCTGAAAAACGTGCCGGTGCTCGTCTCCGTGAAGTGGCCGACGGCGCCGACGGACAAAGACGATCGCGAGGACCAGCCGTTGCGCGTCATCCGCGACCGCCAGCTCGCGCCGACGACGCCGGGCGTGCTCGCAAAGAACGGCGTCGCGTTCGCGCTCGTCAGCGGCGCGGCGAAAACGAGTGAGCTCCTCCCTGGTGTTCGCAAAGCGATCGAGAACGGACTCTCCGCCGAGGACGCGTTGCGCGCGATGACGCTTGCGCCCGCGCGCATCTTCGGCGTCGATCGCCAGCTCGGAACGCTGGAGCGGGGAAAGATCGCGAACGTCGTGGTGAGCGACAAGCCGCTCTTCGAAAAAGAAGCGAAGGTGAAGCGCGTTTTCGTCGACGGCCGCGAGATCCGGCTGCCAGCGGAGGAGAAGAAAGACGCCGCGGCAAGCGCGAGCGCGTCGGTGATCGATGGAACCTGGGCCCTCAACGTGCGCGCACCGGAGGGCAACGTCGCCATCCAGGTAACGCTCACCGCGGAGGACGGACGCGTGACCGGGACGTTCTCCGGCGACCGCGGCTCCGGCGACATCAAGGGCGGCTCGCTCGACGGGACGAACTTTGAATTCACGATCTCCGCGAACGCTTCGGACGCCGAGGCGAGCGACTGGGTGTTCCGCGGCACGCTCGACGGCGACGCGATGAGCGGCACCGTCACCACCAGCCTCGGCAACTTCGAATTCAGCGGGAGCAGGTCGAAATGAAGAACGCTCTCTTCGCACTCGCGCTCACACTTCCCCTCCTCGCGCAGGAGCGCGTCACGCTCATCAAGAACGCGACGATTCTCACGATCACAAAAGGCACGATCGAGAACGGCTCGGTCCTCATCCGCGGCTCGAAGATCGCCGCGGTCGGCAAAGACATCGCCGCGCCCGCGAACGCGCGCGTGATCGACGCGACCGGTAAGTTCGTCCTGCCGGGCATCATCGACACGCACAGCCACACCGCGGTCGAGGGAAGCGTCAACGAGATCTCGCTGCCGAACAGCGGTCTGGTGCGCATTGCCGATGCGATCGACAACAACGACATCTCCGCGTATCGCCAGCTCGCCGGCGGCACGACCGCGGCGCTCGTGCTGCACGGCTCCGCGAACGCGATCGGCGGACAGAGCCAGATCCTGAAGTGGAAGTGGGGACGTCCCGCGTCCGAATGGTTTGTCGCCGACGCTCCGCGCACGATCAAGTTCGCCCTCGGCGAGAACCCGAAGTCCGCGAACTTCCGTCCGCCTGAAGGCGTGGCACGGCAGTATCCGGCGACGCGCATGGGCGTCGAGGAAGTGATCCGCAGATCGTTCATCGACGCGCGCGATTACATGGCCGCGTGGGACGAGTACGAGGCCAAGGTGAAGCGGAAAGAGACCGCGATTCCGCCGCGCCGCGACCTGCTGATGGAGACGATGGCCGACATCCTGCGCGGCAAGATCGACGTCCACGCGCACTGCTATCGCGCGGACGAGATGATCATGCTGCTCAACGTCGCGGACGAGCTGGGATTCAAGGTCCGCGAGATGCAGCACGTGCTCGAGGGCTACAAGGTCGGCCGCGAGATCGCGAAGCACGGCGCCGGCGCGGGCACGTTCATCGACTGGTGGGGCTACAAGGCCGAGGCTTATGACGCGATTCCGTACAACGTCGCGCTGATGGTGCGCGACAACGTCCTGACCTCCGTCAACTCCGATTCCGACGAGCTCGCGCGGCATCTCAATCACGACGCCGCGAAAGCCATGAAGTACGGCGGGCTGACCGAAGACGAGGCGCTGCGCCTCTGCACGATCAATCCCGCGCGGCAGCTTCGCCTCGATCACCGCATCGGATCGATCGAAGCGGGCAAAGACGCCGACCTCGCGATCTGGAACGGACATCCGCTGTCGGTCTACTCGCGCGTCGACACCACGTTCATCGAAGGCGAGGTTTACTTCGACCGCGAGCAGGACCTGAAACGGCGCGAGGAGCTGCGCGCCGAGAAGGAGGAGCGCCTGAAGAAGGAAGCGGACGAGGCGAAGAAGGACAAGGATGCGAAGAAGGAGAAGAAAGATGCGTAAGACGCTCGCATTGGCCCTGCTTCTCGCATCGAGCGCATTCGCGCAGTCGACGATCCTCAGCAGCACCGGCCGCAAGGCGACGGTCGCGATCCGCAACGCGACTATCGTTCCGGTGAGCGGCCCGACGATCGCGAACGGCACGATCATCTTCGCGAACGGCGTCATCACCGCTGTTGGTACGAATGTCACCGCTCCCGCCGGCGCGACGGTCATCGACGGCACGGGACTCTTCGTCTATCCCGGCATGATCGATTCCGGATCGAACGTCGGCCTCGTGGAGATGGACTCCGTCGCCGGCACGGTCGACACTACGGAGCTCGGCGATTTCAATCCGAACGCGCAGGCCGCCGTGGCGTTCAACCCGCACAGCGAGGTCGTGCCGGTGACGCGCGTGAGCGGAGTCACGCACGTGTTGACGGTTCCCGAGGGTGGGATCATTTCGGGACAGAGCGCGCTGGTGCAGCTCGCGGGATGGACGCCGCCTGAGAGCGTGGTGAAGGCGCCCGCGGCGATGCACATCCGTTTCCCGCGCCTCCGCAGCACGTCGCCGTTTGGGCCGCCGCAGGCGCAGGATGAGGAAGCGGAAAAAGAACAGCGGAAGGCGTACACGAAGTCGGTCGATCAGTTGCGCGACCTGCTCCGCGACGCGCAGGCGTACGCGAAGGCCGCGGCTGCACGTACGAACGACGCAAAGGTCCGCCGCTTCGATCGTGACCTCGTGCTCGAGGCGCTCGTGCCGGTGGTGGAAGGTCGCGTGCCGGTGGTGATGCACGCGAACCTCGCGCGCGACATCAAAGCGGCGCTGGAGTTCGCGGACGAGTTCAAGCTGAAGGTGATTCTCGCCGGCGCGCAGGACGTCGCCCGCGTCGTCGACGACGTGAAGCGCCGCAACATCCCTGTGATCCTCGGGCCGATCCTGTCGCTCCCGCAGCGCGAAGACGATCCGTACGATCTGCTCTTCACGAACGCAAAGACGTTGCACGATGCAGGGATCCCATTCGCGATCCAGTCCTCGGACGCGCACAACGCGCGCAATCTCCCGTATCACGCGGCGTCGTGCGCGGCATTTGGTCTTCCGAAGGATGTGGCGCTCAAGTCGGTGACGCTGTATCCCGCGCAGATTTGGGGTGTCGCCGATCGCCTGGGATCGCTGGAGGTCGGCAAGAGCGCGAGCCTCATCGTCACCGACGGAGATCCGCTGGAAATCCGCACGAACGTGAAGCGCGTGTTCATCGCCGGCGAAGAGGTGCCGATGGATTCGCGGCACACGCTCTTGTACGAGAAGTTCTCGAAGAGACCCTGAAAAAGTGCTGGGTGCTGAGTGCTGGGTGCTGAGTCCCGCCGCCCTCTCAGCACTCAGCACTCAGCACTCAGCACTCGTTTTGGGTCAGCGGCTAGGTCGACGAGAGGCAGCGATCGATCGCCTGTTGCGTGAGAGAGATCACCACGGCGCGGATGCGGAGGTCTTCCCGCATCTCGTCGATCCCTTGTACACGCGCATCGACTTGCGTGGCGAGTGCGTCGCTGCGCTCTTCGTGCCCGCGCAAATCGGCCACGATCGCATTGACGGCGAGATGGACGGTCGCATCGAACGATTCGCCGGTGGTGCGCTGGATGGCCTCGACCGGAGCGCCTCCGCGGTAGTTCGCGGTCACGTCGTTCATGAGCTCGCAGAGCTCGTCGTAGGTTTTCTTGGTCCGCGGATTTTTCAGGAGCTCCGCGACGCCGGGGTGCGTGGCGAGGTCGATGATGGACTTTCTCACGGAGAGCAGGTCTTCGCCGCGCCGCACACGAACTGGAATCTCGTTTTTCGCGTCTGTCAGGGAGGTGCGGTAGTGAGTGACGGCCTTGTGGCGGCCGTCAAAGGAGAACGTCTTTTGCGGCTCGGCAGCCGGCGCAGCGGGACGTTGCGGGACGAGCGACGCGCGTTTCACCGCTACGGCCTCGGGCTCGTCGCGGATGAGGGCACCCACCGCGATGCCGCCGAGCAGCAGGACGAGGATGACGACCGGCGCCCACGGCGCGAACCGCCACGGTGAAAGTGGAAGGGTGGGCGGACGGTGGCCCGCGCGACGCAGTTCGTCGAGGAACCGGCTGTTTTCGCGCTGCGGCTGCACGGAATGCGCGGCTTGAGCGAACATCGCGGCACTCGCGGCATTGAAACGTTCCGCCTCGAACATCGCGACCGAGCGCAGGAGTCGCGCGTTGTTGCTCGCGGACTGCTGGCCGCCGTCGAGGTTCGCGCGGATCGCCGCGATCGTCAGCGCGGGGCCGCGCACGGACCACCAGCCGGCGAGCAACGAGACCGCCGTCGCCATCGCCGCCTCGATGCCCCGGCAGCGCGAGCACCAGATCCCGACGCGCGCGCGTTGCTTCGCCGCGACGAATACGGAGACGACCGAAGGATGGGTGGATTGCCGCAACGACGCGTCATACACGCCGCAACGATGGCAGGACAGCGAGGACAGGTCGTCCACGAGAAATTCGTTTGTTGGGTGCATTCCGCCCTCTCGGACCGCGGTGGAACGTCGGAATGGTAAGAGCCTGCGCGACAAAAAACCAGCCTCGGAGCCACCGCACGTGCCCAAGGCTAGGCCAACTCGCGCAGCCGGCCGTGCCGGCACGAGGCTGTCTGCGCTAGAATCCGTGTCCCTGTTCTTTCTCAACCCACGTTCGAAACGGTAACGGGAAGCCGGTGTGATGCCGGCGCGGCCCCCGCCACTGTAACCGGAGACGACTCGCGCCTTGGTCCGGAAGGACCCCCACTGCGTTCGGCGGGAAGGGGACGCGAGAAGGACGACCCGGGAGCCAGGAGACCGACCGCTCGGACACCTCGCCCATCTGTCGGCCTTTCGGAGGGAAGGAGTCGTCATGCATTCTCGTCTTTTCTTTTTCTCACTCATTCTCACAATCAGTTTTCCGCTCTTCGCTCAGCAACAATTGAGCGACGAGATTATCGTCACTGCTTCCGCGCTGCCGGAAGAGAAAGACGAAACGCCGGTCGCCGCGACGGTGATCACGCGCGAGCAGCTCGAGCGGCGCGAAGTGCGCGACGTCTCGGACGCGCTGCGCGAAGTGCCGGGCCTGGCCGTCTCGCGCACCGGATCGCCCGGCAAGAACACGACGCTGTTCATCCGCGGCGGCAGCTCGAAGCAGGCCCTCGTGCTGTGGAACGGCGTACAGATCAACAACCCGTACTTCTCCGGCTATGACTTCGGGCAGTTGTCCGCGGCGGGCGTGGAGAAGATCGAGGTCGTACGCGGTCCGTTCTCCGCGCTTTACGGCTCCGAGGCCGTGAGCGGGGTGGTGAATGTGCTCACGACGCCGGCGCGTACGCGTGCGAGCGCGGACCTCGAAGGAGGCGAGAACGGTCTCCTCAACGGATCGCTCTTCGGCGCGTACGTGACCGAGGGCTGGAACGGCAACGCGACGGTCGAGCATCGGCAGGATGACGGCTTCGCCCCCAACGACGATTTCGAATCAACGTCGATCCTCGGCGGAATCACCTTCACTCCCATCGAAGGCTTTTCGGCCGGAGTGCTGGTGCGCGACACCTCGTACGACCTCGGCGTGCCCCGCACCCCGAACGCGGCTTCGTCGGCGTTCGTGCCCTCGCCCCGCCGCCGCGAGGAAGGCGGCGAGACGCAAATCCTCGTTCCGCTTCGCTATCACACCGGCAAGTCTTCGTTCACTCTTCGCGCGTGGGAGACGCAGCGCGGCGACACGTTCATCGATCCCGATGCCCCCTTCGGTCCGCAACGCGACGTCGTCGACTCGGACGTGCGCGGCGCGCACGGAACGGCGCAGCTTGATACGAAGCTCGGAGCGATCACCGTCGGCGGCGAATACGGACGGGCGGTGGTCGACCTCGAGGCCGGCTACGGCACGATCGACGCGCGGGAGCGGACGAACCGTTCGTTCTTCGTGGAAGATCGCGTTTCCATCGCGCGCGGCCCGAACACTTCGATCGAGCTCACGGCAGGCGTGCGTTACGACGACTTCGACGAGTTCGGCAGCGAGACCTCGCCGCGCCTGGCCGCGGCGTTCGTGCGCGCGGGCCACAAGTTCCGCGCGGCCTATGGCGAGGGATTCCGCGCGCCGGCCATCGGCGAGCTCTATTTTCCGTTCGGCGGAAACGTGAACCTCGGCGCGGAGCACAGCCGCAATTTCGAGCTCGGCTACGAGCGATTCTTCGCGAACGGCAACTTCGGCGTGGCCGTCTTCGACACCGACTACGAAGGTCTGATCAACTTCGGGCCGACGTTCCAGTTCGAGAACATCGAGGCCGCGCACGCACGCGGAATCGAGATCGGTGCTTCGCGGACGCTCCAAGCCTGGCAGCTCGATGCGAGCTACACCTTCTTGGATACGGAAGATGAAGAAACCGGCGACGAGCTTCTGCGCCGGCCGCAGCACTCCGGCTCGGTCGCCGTCGGCTATCACGCGCCCGCGTATTCGGCGCAACTGGTCGTCACGCACAAGGGCCAGCGCGGCGACGTCACGGATCTCTTCCCGTTCGGTACGGTCGGCAACGACGCCTACACGGTCGCCGACGTCGTCGTCCATTACCGCCTCGGCGTGCTGACGCCGTACGTCAAGGTGGAGAACCTGAGCGACGAGAGCTACGAGGAAGTGTTCGGCTATCCGAGCGGACGGCGTCGCGCGGTGGTCGGTCTTCGCTGGGCGATTCGGTGAAGGTCCCCACGGAGCGTTTCCATGCGCATCGTTTCCCTGCTGCCTAGCGCGACGGAGATCGTCTGCGCGCTCGGCTACGAGTCCTCCCTCGTGGGGCGGTCGCATGAATGCGACTTCCCCGCGGGGATCGAGCGTCTGCCGGTCTGCACGGAATCGAAGGTGCACGGCGCGCTGACGTCGGAGGAGATCCACGCGCGGGTCGGGGCGATCCTCGAACACGACATCAGCGTGTACCGAGTCGACGCCGAGCTTCTGCGCGAGCTGGCGCCGACGCACATCGTCACGCAGGTGCAGTGCGACGTCTGCGCGGTGAGCCTGCGCGACGTGGAATCGGCCATCGCCGATTGGACGGGTCTCGCAGCTCCGCGCATCGTGCCGCTCAATCCCCAGTCACTCGAAGACGTGTACGCTGACATCGCGCGAACAGCCAGCGCGCTCGATGACGACGATGCCGGCGCGGCGCTGGTCGGCCGTATGCGCGACGCGATGCAGGCCATCGCATGCACGGCCGCGGGCGCCCACGACAAGCCGCGCGTTGCGACGATCGAGTGGCTCGCGCCGCTGATGTCCGCCGGCAACTGGGCACCGGAGCTCGTCCACCTCGCCGGCGGCATCGATGTCCTCGGCGAAGCCGGCCAACATTCGGCGTGGATGGAGTGGGAACGGCTCGAAGCCGCCGATCCTGCTGGCGATCTTTCCGTGCGGCTTCGGACTCTCCGAGGTCGAGCGCGATCTGCATCACCTGACCAGCCGCGCGGAGTGGCCGCGTCTTCGCGCCGTGCGCAACGGCGACGTGTTCCTGATCGACGGCAACAAGTATCTGAATCGCCCCGGACCGCGCCTCGTCGAGTCGCTGGAGATCTTCGCGGAGATCTTCCATCCCGACCGCTTCGCGTTCGGACACGAGGGAAAGGGATGGGTGCAATGGCGCGACTGAAGACGCTCCTGTCCTGGAGCAGCGGGAAGGACTCCGCGTGGACGCTGCATCGCCTCCGCGCGGACGACCGCTATCAGGTCGTTGGTCTGCTGACGACGATCAACAGCGCTCACGACCGCGTGGCCATGCATGCCGTGCGCATGGAGCTGCTGCGGCTGCAGGCCGCGGCGGCCGGGCTGCCGCTGTGGTCCGTCTTCATCCCCAGTCCCTGTTCGAACGAGGAGTATGAAGCGGCCATGGCCGCGGCCATCGACCAGGCGAAAGCGGCCGGCATCGCGTGCATCGCCTTCGGCGATCTTTTTCTAGAAGACGTGCGCGCCTATCGCGAAGCCAAGCTCGCTCCGACCGGCATCACGCCGCTGTTTCCGTTGTGGGGTGCGGACACCCGCGCGCTCGCGGAGGAGATGATCGAAGGCGGCCTGCGCGCGCGCATCACATGCGTCGATCCGCGCGTGATGCCGCGCGAGCTCGCCGGGCAGGACTTCGATCGCGAGCTGATCGCGCGGCTGCCGGAGAGCACGGATCCCTGCGGCGAGCGCGGCGAGTTTCACACGTTCGCATACGCGGGGCCGATGTTCTCCCACCCGATCGCGATCGAAAATGGCGCCGTGGTCGAGCGCGACGGTTTCGTATTCGCCGACCTGCTGTCATCCTGAAGCCGCGCAGACGGCGAAGGAACCCCTGCCGATAGCACCGGAGCTACAATGAAAGCTCTCGAGGAGGTGGCAATGAGAGGTCTGCTCTTCGCGTCCGTTCTTGTTCTGAGTTTTCGCCTGACGTCAGCGGCCCAAGGGCCGAGTCAAGAGCCAACCCGCAGCGATGATCTGGTCCAGTTGCCGGCGGCCACCTGGCAGGGAACCGGATGCAAAGGCGAGGAGCTCGCGGTGTTGATGGGTTGCCCCTTCGATCAAGGATCGCCGTTCGTGATGCGCGTGCGTCTCGAGAAGGGATTGCATCTGCCAAGTCATTCGTACCCCGTCGATATCGGCGTCACCATGTTGTCCGGGGTGCTGGATATCACGTTTGTCGAAGGGAACAAGAAGCGCGTGGTTCGACTCAAAGCCGGCAACTTCTTCAAGGTGCCCGCGTACGCTTTTCATACCGCCTACGTGATCGAAAAGACCGAGCTCCAGGACAGCGGCATCGGCCCAGTCTTCGTGACGTGGGAGAACGAAAAGTGCAAACCGACCCCAGGACCGGACCCACTGTTGCCGCTATGCGCGAGCGCCGCCAAGTAAGTAATCAGCTCGGGCAGCTACCGACGAGAAGTTGCACGCAAGGTCTGCCGAACTGCAACCGCCGTGACGACAATTACGCTGACGACAAACGAGCCGACTCGGCGGACGGAAGCCGGGCCCCAACGCTTCAGCGTGACGTTTGGCGGCGCCCAGTGGTGACATTCCGTCTCCGTCGGGATTAAGTTCAGCGTATGCAGCGGTCAGTTCTGCGACCAGCCTGTCTTCAAGCTCCGTCGCGTTTCGGTAGAAAAGAGTGCGCCAATTCCGTATATCGAACTCCAGATTCTCGTTCTTGTGCGCAGTTTGGATAACACGCTTCTTGACGCCTCGTGCATACCCGAGCTCGAAATAAACGTTGCGAGCACTCATCGTGAAGTCGGCCAAAACTATATCCGCGGCATCGATCTGTTGCATGAGACGCTGTGGAATGTCATAGTCGCCCTCAAGAAGATCTATCCTTGTAATTCGAATCGGAAGGTTTGTCGCCTTGGCTGCACGCTCCATTGCACGGAAATAGTCAACAAGAGAAGGGTTCTCCTCCTCTCGAAATGACATGGCTACAAATACGGTGCAACTGCGACTTCGCCCACGCAGTGCGCGAACCCCAGGATGAAGCGCCACCATCTCATCTTCGACGGACAGCTTTCGGACACTCGTACCATGCCGTTCGAACAACTCTCCATTTGCGGTAAGTATCGGGCTTGCGCTGTCCCCGCGCGGACTGATTACTGCGTAGACCATTGTTCTTCCGCTGGAGTGATCGACTCCGATGTCGGGTGGTTTAGAAAGAAGTGATTCCCCAACCGTTCGGAGCGTGTCGACAGCTTGGCGCGCTTCAGCGTCACTTAACCCAGTAACGCGGCCGTCCTGAGCAGCGCCAATCACTAGAACCCCGCCTTTCGAGTTGGCAAAGGCCGCTAGGTGCTTCGCGATTACTCCGTCCGGCGGCACGCGCGCTTTGAGTTCTACTGTTTCCGATTCACCCTGCGAAACAAGATTAAGGAGCTCTTGAGACAGCATCGCGCTATTCTAGCCCGAGCGGTAATAAGCAATGACAATGAAAGCACGGTAAGCCGCGTGCCTGTAGTCCCGGAGGCGGAGCAGCGCTCGCGTCGGTTGCGGGAAGCCGCTGGTTTCCCTCTGAGTGATCCTTCACCGTGACGCACCGAGAAGCGACGTTTGCGTGCGCCGTAACGGCACTGACGCTAAGCTGTGCGAACCGGACGGGAACTGATCACGCTCGAAGCCGACGTCCTGCCTGAGCCACAAAGAAGCAGCGTGACGAGCTGCGGTCCGACCGGCTCAGCGAACAACGGACCTCCTCGGGTCAACACCGGCGGTCGATGGCGCGGCGCACAGTCAGCTCGCGATCTTCTCGATCGTCTCGATCGCCTTCGCGACCTGGCGCTCGCGTTTCTCGATCTTCTTCACCCGGCCGACCACATCTTCGATCAGCGCCCAGGTCACGTTTGACGGTTGGTAGCGATCGGGCGAGGACTCCGCGACGTGGCGGCCGAGGGCGCCGAGGGCGGTGTGGTACGGGAGCGGGGTGGCCTCGCTGAGGCGCGTGAGCTCGTCGATGTAGCGCGCGACGAGCAGTCCTACTGCGGACGACTCGACGTAACCCTCCACGCCGGTGATCTGGCCCGCGAAGAAGATGTGCGGATCGCGTTTCGTCTGGAACGTCGGCGTGAGGTGCCGCGGTCCGTTGATGAACGTGTTGCGGTGCATCGAGCCGAAGCGCGCGAAGCTCGCGTTCTCGAGGCCGGGGATCATGCGGATCACGCGCTGCTGTTCCGGGATGCGCATCTTGGTCTGGAAGCCGACGAGGTTGAAGTACTCGTCCGAGAGGTCTTCCTTGCGCAGTTGCACCACAGCGTGCGGACGCTCGTTCGTCTCCGGATGCTCGAGGCCGACCGGCTTCATCGGACCGAAGCGGAGCGTTTCGATGCCGCGCGACGCGATCTCTTCGACCGGCAAACAGCCTTCGAAGTGCGCCGCTCTTTCGAAATCGTGCGGAGCGAAGATCTCCGCGGTCAGCAGCGCCTGCACGAACGTCTCGTACTCCTCGCGCGTCATCGCCGCGTTGAGGTAGTCGGTCGCGGAGCCTTTGCCGTAGCGCGATTTCCAGTAGAGCTTCGAGAAGTCGAGCGAGTCGGCGGCGACGATCGGCGCGATGGCGTCGTAGAAATAGAGGCCGTCGTTTCCGAGGAATGCGTCGATGGCGTGAAAGAGCGGATCGCTCGTGAGCGGTCCGGTGGCGACGACGAGGAAGTCGAAGTCGTCGCGGTCGAGGGTGGTGATCTCCTCGCGCCGCAGCGTGACGTTCGGCATGCTCGCGATCGCGTTCGTCACCTCGGCGGAAAAGCGCTCGCGATCGACGGCGAACGCGTCACCCGCCGGCACGCGCGCCGCCTCGCCGCTGCGGATGACCATCGAGCCCATGAGCCGCATCTCCTGCTTGAGGAGGCCGACAGCGTTCGTGGGCGCGGAGGAACGGAAGGAATTCGAACAGACCAGCTCCGCGAGATTCGACGTCGCGTGTGCGGGCGTCGTCTTCACCGGGCGCATCTCGTAGAGATCGACCGTGTGCCCGCGCCGCGCGAGCGCGTACGCGCACTCAGTGCCCGCGAGTCCTGCGCCGATGATCTTGATCTTCAACTTAGTTTTCGGGCTCGTTGCTGGAGAACGACGATCCCGCGTCCGCGCGGATCTCGCCGAACTTCTGTTCGAACAGCGAGATGTTGTGGCCGAGGGCTTCGAGGAGCTGTTTCGCGTGGAGCGGCGTAAGGATCACGCGGCTGTAGATCTTCACGTCGTTGCGGCCGGGCACGACCCGTCCGAGGTCGATGACGAACTCACTCTGCGAATGGATGATGTTCGCGAAATTGACGTACTCCCCCTGCGCGACCTGATCGTCGAGAGTGATGCGGATCGTCTGCTGCTGCGGCGGCTGCTGGTTTTCCATGGCGCCCACAACTCGCGTGCGTTCAACGCGAATTCCGGCCGGCACGGCCGGCACCGCTGGTTGGCATAGCCTTGGGCACGTGCGGTCGCTTCGAGGCTGACTTTTGCCGCGTGGGCTCCTAAACTGCCCGCCGCATGCAATCGTACAGATTCGTTCATGAGCTCACACCACTCGTGCGCGACGGCGTGCTGCAGATTCCCACGAGCGCACGACTGCGACTGCCGCTCGACGTGCCGTGGGGTCTCGAAGTCGAGGGGAACCTCGTCCTCGACAAGCAGGCGCGGTTCGGCGGCGACGTCTCGACCCGCGGCCACGTCGACGCCCACCGCTCGCTCGCGGTCGGCGGCAGCCTGCGCGTACGCGGCGGGCTGTTCGCCGGAGGCAGCCTCTCCGTGACCGGCTCGATGACCGCTCGCTCCGGCATCGTGGTCCTCGGCTCGGTCCGTTCCGGAGCCGACATCACGACACTCGGCGAGCTGCGTTCGGACGGATCGATCGAAGCGGCCGGTTCGATCGACGCTGGCAAAGACATCCGCGCCGTGCACGCCCTGCGCGCCGGAGGGCGCATCTCCGCCGCGTCGGTGCTTTCGCTCGACTTCGACGTGAAGTGCGCAGAGCTCGTGACGAAGACCCTCCCGCTGGGACGCGAATTCTGGGCCGCGTTGCCGCCGCTCGTGAAGCATCGCGACGCGATCCTCGACGGGAAGAACTGCTGGGACGAGCTGCGCGTGTTGCTGGCCGAGGAGGAGCGGACGGCGTTCGTGAGCGGTTCCGGCCTGCACTGGACGCTGCAGCGACAACTCTCCAACTTCTTCGGACTCACCAGCACGAACGCGCCGGAGGACAAATGACCGTCAACCCAGTCTGGCCGCCGCAGACGCCGGCCTCGCAGCAGCTCACGACGTGGTGCACGCAGTCTTCGGGAGTGAGCTTCCCGATCTACACCGGCGATCCGCTCACCGCGTTCGACGACATCCAGACCGCCCTCGGCGTTCCCGATCTGCGATGGATGTACGCGAACAATCTGAACGCGAATGTGAATACGCTGATCTCGACGCTGGATGAGATGACTCAGCCCGCGAACGTGACCAGCGCGGACGACTGGAACACCGTGAAGACGCAGATCCTGGCCGAGCTCAATGCCGTTTCGCAGGTGCGGCAGATGCTGGCGCCGACCGGCAACGTCCCGACGTTCGTCAACGACGTGTTTGCCAGTGACGCGGTGTCGGTATCCATGGTGCAGAACCTCCTCGATGCCGACACTTCCGATTCCTGCAGCGTCAGCGTCTTTGGCATGATCAGCGACTTCTTGTGGGCGTTGAGCAGCGTGGGCGACACTGCCGGCGCGATTCTCAACACCATGTCCGCGCTCGCGGCCGCGGCGTCGTCGTTGAACGGCGGGTTCACGGACCTCAGCGACGAAGTCGGCGAGATCCAGGCAGCGCTGCTCGCGCAGATCGATTTGCTCAACACGCAGGCCGGGCAGTGGCTGGCATTTCTGTGCGGTGACTGGGGCAATCTGCAGTCCGTCGCCGCCGCGATCCTCGACGGCACGCTGGCCTGGTCCCAGCCCTCGACGCTGGTGGCGACTTGCCAGAACGCATACGAGATCGATCTCTGGCAAGCCCTCCTTCCCCTGGTGGTCATGCCCTGGGGAAGCGTCTACACGCACGAGTCGAACGACGCAGACTACGGCGACAGCGACTGCAGCTGCGTGAGCATGCAGGCCGCGGGCTGGGCCTTCAACTCCCAGTACAGCAGCAGTGGCGTCTGGAACGCCTATTGGCTCGTCGTGGGCATGGGCAAGTGGTGGAGCCCGCCGCAAGCCTCCTGCGACCGGATGTTCGGCTACTTGAACATCAACAAGAACGATGTGATGAACGGCACGAACGGCTGGCCCGGGATCAACACGTTGAACGTCCTTTGGGACGATCCGAGCTGCGTGCCGAAGCACTGATCAGCGCGAATTCCGGGCCTGAATCACGCGCAGCGGCGCGCTGCTGATGGCGCCGAGAACGGTGCGCGTGGCCGACGTGTGCATCGCTTCCGCCTGCACCAGCGCGACCTCGGCGATGTCGCTCCAGACACCGCCGGTCATGTTCAGTTGTGAGAGCGCGGCCTCCAGCGGCGAGAGACTCGGATTGAACGCGGCGTTTTCCGCGTACGGTGCGCTGACGATCTTTCCGCCGTTCGTCCGGAGCGCGACACCCGCGTAGGCTTTGGAGTAAGGCGCGTAGCTCATGTTGGCGGCGACCAGCGCGGCCCGCGCGAGCTCGTCGTCCTCGTCGATCGCCAGTGCGTTCGCGGCCGGCGCGAGCAAGCCGCCAGTCACGCCGAGGTCGCGCGGTCCGAACGAGTGTGGCAGGAGATCGGAGAGCTTCCGCTCGTCGCCGGGCATGACGATCACGAGCTCGCTCGCGGTCACGAGCTCGTTCAGGAACTGCCGGCAGTATCCGCACGGGGCGGCGCTCGTCGCGACGACGTCGATCCCCGTCTCGCCGCCCATCCACGCGTTCACCACGGCGGACTGTTCCGCGTGCACGGTGAAGCTGAGCGCCTCACCAGCGAACTCGACGTTCGCGCCAAAGTAGAGCTTCCCCGACCGCCCTTGCGCGATCGCGCCGACCTCGAAGTTGGAGATCGGCGGCTTCGCAAATGCCGCAGCCTGTGGGAGTAAGGACATGAGATCGATCATGGGAGCGCGAATCGTACACCCGCCGTTGTTCGTTCCTTCCCGCCCTGTTTGCCATTTGTTCTTACAGACGTAACGTACTACTTATGGCAAGAGGGTTATATTGCTGGCGATCCAAATACACGAAATCTGAATCAGGGCGGAGTAACCGTTGGACGGAGTCTTGGGTACACGTGTGTCTGTTGAACCGGATGGCTGTACGGGGCCGGTGTTCCGCATCGCGTCGCAGCTCGACGCGGAGCGGATCTCGGCCATTCGCAAACACGAGCGGGCAGTCCTTGTCTTCGGACCGAACGCGTCCGCGGCCGACGTGGCCACGTCTCTCGACGCGCTCGCGCACGACGCCTGTCGCAGCATCGTGCTCACCTCGAAAGAGCGCCTTCCAGAATTTCAAGAACTGATCGACGGTGATCGCATCTTCTATCTCTCCTGTGGTGAGTTGTCCGCGCGCGACCTCGACGCGCTGATCGAGAGCGCACTCGACTCAAAGCAACCAAGCGTTTCACTCGATCATTTTCTCGGCCCGGCAGACCTGCGCCGCATGGCGCTCGCGCAGAGCGTTCCGGAGCTCGCCGACGCATTGCGCGCCGCCGTCGCCAAAGCGGCCGGCGCGGCGCGCACACGCTGCGTGCTCTTCGACAGCGAGCGGCAGGCGCTGTGGGTGCCGAACGAATCCGAAGGCGAGAGCGCGGCGGTCGGTCTCGTCAGCTTCATCCTCCGCACCGGAACGACCGTCTGCCTTCCGCGCCTCGGCGACGATGCGCGTTTCGATCTCGACCTCGACGATCCCGACGGCGAAGCCTCCGATCGCTTCCTCGGCGTTCCGATTCGCGCGGGCGGTGCCGTGATGGCCGTGCTGGTCGCGATCCGCACCGCGCACGAGCCGCCCTTCGAGCCGCTCGACCTCGCGGCCATGGAAGCAGTTGCTGCGCACGCGAGTCCGTACGTTGCGGCATGGCTCGGCGAGCCCGAAAGCGACGGGCCGTTTCGTCAACGCGCGTTGCGCGAGCACGAGCAGCCGTACAGCGTCGGACCCGAGCCGCTGCGCCTCGAGCCGGCGTGGACGCGGCGCGCGACGTGGTTCGCCGTCGCGACGTTCCTGGCTCTCGTCGCCGCATTCGTGGCGCTGAAGGGATGGCTGAATTGAGCAAGCGCATCCCCTTCGTGCCACAGACCGCTGCCGCCGACTGTGGCGCCGCCTGTCTGGCGATGACACTCGGCCTCCACGGCAAACACGTCGCGCTGGAAGACGTGCGTCGCGTGACTGGTCTGTCGCGCCACGGCGTCGACGCGCAACGGCTGCTCGCGGCCGCAGAACACTTCGGCATGCGCGGACGCGGCGTGCAGTTGCGCACGCCCGACGATCTCGCATACCTCGATCGCGGCAGCATCCTGCACTGGGAGTTCCGTCATTTCGTCGTGCTCGAGCGTGCGAAAAAAAAGGGCGCGTGGGTCCTGGATCCCGCGAACGGCCGGATCTTCGTGACCCGCGCGCAGCTCGATCGCGCACTCACCGGCGTTGCCCTCGTCGTCGAGCCCGGCCCGGAATTCCAGCCGGGCGGCAGCGATCACCGTCCATCGCTCATCGGCCGCTACCTGAAGCGCGTCCTGCGGCACGACGCGGCCCTCGTGCGCATTCTCCTGCTCTCGGTCCTGCTGCAGCTCTTCGCGCTCGCGGTTCCGTTGCTGACCGGAGTGCTGATCGATCGCGTGCTTCCGCGCGGCGATCATCAGCTCTACTGGATTCTCGCAGTGGGCGCCGCGACGCTGGTCGGTTTCTCGGCGCTGGCGACGTTCATCCGCGCGCACATCCTGCTCGCGCTGCGCACGCGACTCGACGCGCAGCTCACGACCGACTTCCTCGAGCACCTCGTCCACCTGCCATTCTCGTTCTTCCAGCAGCGCTCGACAGGCGATTTGTTGATGCGCGCCAGCAGCAACACGACGATCCGCGAGACGCTCACTTCGTCCGTTCTCTCCGGCGCTCTGGACGGACTGATGGTCGTCATCTACCTCGCGTTGCTGCTCGTCGCGGACGCGCGCCTCGGCGCGGTCGTCGCTGTCCTGGCGGTGTTGCGGATGGCGATCCTCGCCGGCGCGTTGCGGCGCCGGCAGCGCCTCACCGCAGAGTCGCTGCAGGCGCAGGCCGCGGCGCAGAGCTACGAGGTCCAGATGCTCGCCGGCATCGAGGCGCTCAAAGCATGCGGCGCGGAGCGGCGCGCGGTCGACTCCTGGTCGCACCTGTTCGTGCGGCAGCTCAACGTCGCGCTCGCGCGCGGCCGACTGGACGCGCTCGTGGGCGCGCTGCTCGACGGACTTGCGCTTGCGTCGCCGGTCATCGTGCTGCTGTACGGCGCCACGCGCGTGATGTCGGGCGACCTCACCCTCGGCATGATGCTGGCGCTCGCCGCGCTCTCCGCCGGATTTCTCGCGCCGCTGTCGGCGCTCGTCGGCAACGCGGCGCAGTTCCAGTTGCTCGGCAGTTATCTCGAACGTCTCGAAGATGTCTTCGCGACGCCCGTCGAGCCGCAGGGACGCGATTTGCCGCGGCCCGCGTCGTTCGCGGGGCGTATCGGATGCGAGGAAGTCTCGTTCCGCTACGGACCGCTCGTGCCTCACGCGCTCGAGGATGCGTCGTTCGACGTCGCGCCCGGATCGCTGATCGCGATCGTCGGTCCTTCGGGCTCGGGCAAGTCGACGCTGACCGGACTCCTCGCCGGTCTGCTCACGCCCGAATCAGGAAAGGTGCTCTACGACGGCCGAGCTCTCGAGCAGTTCCCGCGCGAGTGGCTGCGCACGCAGATCGCCTACGTGCCCCAGCAGTCGTTTGTGTTCGGCACGAGCATTCGCGCGAACATCGCGCTGCAGGACCCGAATCTTCCGCTCGAGCGAATCCTCGAAGCCGCGAAGCTCGCGGAGATCCACGACGAGATCGCGGCGATGCCGATGGGCTACGAGACGGTGCTCGCCGATTCGGGATCGTCGCTTTCCGGCGGACAGCGGCAGCGCATCGCGCTCGCGCGCGCACTCGTCGGCCGTCCGAAGGTGCTCATCCTCGACGAGGCGACGAGCGCGCTCGACGCCGTGACGGAACAGAAGATCCAACGCAACCTCCGCGGTCTGCGCGCGACGCGCATCGTCGCCGCGCATCGACTGAGCACGGTCCGCGACGCGGACCTGATCCTGGTCCTCGATCAGGGCCACACCGTCGAATCGGGCAGGCACGCAGAGCTCGTGCTCCGCGACGGTCTCTATCGCCAACTGGTTTCCGCGCAACTCGAGAGCGCGGATGTAGCGACCCCCTTTCACCCGCGAGCAACCCACGCCTCTAACGGGGTCGAGGCGAGGCACGCACGCATGACCGGAATCAAAGGAGACATCCCATGAAAAAGCAGATCACCAGCAAGCTCCACCTCAACAAGGAAACGCTCCGGAACCTCTCCGACCGCGACCTCAAGGGCGTCGTCGGCGGCGTCACCCAGCACTGTCCTCCGACCGGACCGTCCGACTGTGAAGACTGTCCGTCGGAAAGCTGCATCACCGGCGGAAGCTGCGGTACGGCCACCAACGGCCAGTTCTGCTGCTAGGTCGACACACGCGAGGCGGCCGGGCGCGCGCCCGGTCGCTCTTTTTCGGAGATCGACCGTACATGTGGCAAGCGATCGCAAACGCGGACACGAGCCTCGAATGCTGGAGCACCATCACCGACATCGAGCATGCTCTTGCGGAGCACGTTGCGCTGCAGCCCGCGGATGCCGAACCACGGCTGGATCCGTTGATGACCGGCGGCGCCGCGGGCGTCGCGCTTTTCTTCGCCTACCTCCATGCCGCAGGGGGAAACGACCTCGCGGCGGACCGCACTCTCGAGGCGCTCGACATGAGCGCCGGCGCTCTCGCGAATCGCAGTCCGCTGCCCACGCTCTACTCCGGCTTCATCGGCGTTGGCTGGGTCTTCACGCACCTGACCCGCGAGCTGTTCGAAGGCGACGGTGATCTTGCTCTCGAGATCGACGACGCGCTGCGCGAGCTCCTGTCGAGCTCGAAGGAAAAGCCGCCGTTCGAACTGATCGGCGGACTCGCAGGCTACGGGACCTATCTCGTCGAGCGGCTGCCGGATCCCGGCGCCGCCGCGCTGCTGGGACGCGTTCTCGACCTGCTCGAGTCCACCCGCGACGCGTACGGTGCTTGGTTCACGGAGCCGGACTGGTTGCCGCAGTGGCAGCGCGAGCTCATGCCCCGCGGCGCCTACAACCTCGGCGTCGCGCATGGAATCCCCGGCGTCATCGGTTTCCTCGCGGCCGCGCATCGCGAAGGCTTCGACGATCCGCGAGTTCCGCGGCTGGCCGAGGATGCGGTGCGATGGGTCATCGCTCAGAAGCGGGCGGGGGAAGGCTCGCACTTTCCGTCACACGTTCCACTGGATGGTGAGCCGCGTCCGACGCGTACGGCCTGGTGCTACGGCGACATCGGCGTCGCCGCGGTGCTGTTGTCGGCGGCGCAGAGTTTCGGTCGCGAGGATTGGCGCGAGGAGGCAATCACGGTCGCGCGCGCCGCCGCGCGTCGTTCGTTCGCGGCGACGATGACCATGGACGCCGGCCTATGCCACGGCGCGACGGGGATCGCCCATCTTTTCAATCGCATTTACCAGGCGACGGGCGACGAAGAGCTGCGCGCCGCCGCGCTGACATGGTACGGACGCGCGCTCGACATGCGCCGCCCGGGCGAGGGTCTGGCGGGACTTCTGAGCTGGGTCGATGCGCCGGGAAACGCGGGCATGTGGAAAGCGGAGCCTGGATTTCTCTCCGGCGTCGCGGGCATCGGACTCGGACTGCTTGCCGCGGTGACCGACGTCGAGCCGGCCTGGGATCGTGTGTTACTGGTCGCGGTTCCTCCGCGCAACGGAGATAGCGGGCGATGAAGGACTTCATCCCGTCCGGTCTCGTCGTGATGCGCACTCCGCTTCTCCCGATTGAGGAGCTGGAGGTGTGGAGTGCGGAACTGCTTTCGCCGCAGGCCCCTGCCGAAATCAACGACTCGACGCTCGACGATGCACTCACCCACGATCGCGCGCTGCTGCGCGCGCGACTGCAATTACTCATCGAGCGTCCCGAAATCGCCGAAGCGATCTTCCTTGCATCGCCCGATCTCGCGGAGAGCATCGAGCAGTGGCGACGCGAGCCGGAATCGAAGAAAGGAAAACGCACGGAGCAGGGGCTCTTGCGCTACTTCCTCCGCATGGTCACGCGGCCGACGCCTTTCGGCCTGTTCTCGGGCTGCACGGCCGGACGCGTCGGCGAGCGCACTCGACTCGCGCTCACGAAGCGCGAGGCATATCGGCCACACAGCCGTCTGGACATGGACTATCTGTTCGCGCTCTGCGAGCACCTCGCGCGCGATCCGGAAGTCCGCGACGAATTGCTGTTCCGGCCGAACTCCAGTCTCTACGAGGCGGCGGGACGTCTACGCTTCGCGGAGGCGCGTGTACACGGCAGGCTGCGCACGTACCACCTGGTCGCGTTCGACGCGTTCGACGCGCTGCGCGAGACGCTCCAACGCGCGGCGGAGGGAGCGCGTTTGTGGGACCTCGCGGCGGCGCTGGTCGCGAGCGATCCGGAAGGAGAGATCACGCTCGAGGACGCACAGGCGTTCCTTCACGATCTCGTCGACAACCAGCTTCTCGTTTCCGAGCTCCGGCTGCCGGTCACGGGCGAGGAAGCCACCGCCGGCCTGCTGCGGCAGCTCGATGCGCTGCGCGCCGCCGGTGATGTGCGCGCGCGCCTGACGCACGCGGAGCGCACACTGTTCGACATCGACGCCGCGGGCGTCGGCTCGGCAGGAGAGCGCTATCGCGAGCTTGCGCGCGAGCTCGAGCCCCTCGGTATCCCAGTCGAGTTGTCGCGTTTGTTCCAGGTCGATCTGATGAAGCCCGCGAGCGAGGTGGTGATCGGCGAGCCGGTCATCGCCGAGATGTTGCGCGGCGTGGAGATCCTGCATCGATTCTCGCGGCCGCGGTTCGAACGTTCGCTCGATGACTTCCGCGGCGCATTCGTGGATCGGTACGGCTCGGAGCGCGAGGTGCCGCTGCTCGACGTGCTCGACGAGGAGAGCGGCATCGGCTTCGAGCGCTCCGGCAATGCGGGAGCGGAAGCTTCACCATTGCTGTCGGGCATTCCGTTCCAGCGACGCGGCGAGCGGACGCGCCTCGCATGGGGAAACGGCGATGCGGTGCTGTTGCAACTCGTCACGCGTGCGCTCGCGGAGGGGCGCTCCGAGATCTCGCTGAACGATGACGACGTGAAGCGGATGGAGAATTCGGAGCGTTCGCCGCTGCCGGATGCGTTCCACGTGATGGCGGTGCTCGCCGCGGGATCTTCCGAGGCGGTCGAGCGCGGCGACTTCCGCTTGCTCCTGCACGGCGGGATGGGCCCGTCGGGAGCGCGCATGCTCGGCCGCTTCTGTCATGTCGATGATGCGATCCGCGAAGGCGTCGCCAAACATGTGGCGGCCGAGGAGGCTCTGCGGCCGGGTGCGGTGTTCGCGGAGATCGTCCACCTGCCGGCTGGACGGCTCGGCAACATCCTCGCGCGGCCCGTGCTGCGCGAATACGAGATTCCGTTCCTCGGCCGCTCCGGCGCGCCGCGGGACCGTCAGATCCTGCTCGACGATCTCGTCGTCACGGTTTCGGGAGATCAGATCCGACTCCGCTCGCGGAGTCTCGACCGCGAAGTGATCCCGCGCCTCAGCACCGCGCACAACACGACGGGCGAGCTCGGCGTGTATCGTTTCCTCGCTGCGCTGCAGCGCGCAGTCGGACTTCAGTGGGATTGGGGAGCGCTCGACGCCGCGCCGTTCCTGCCGCGCGTCGTCAGTGGGCGCGTCGTGCTTTCGCGCGCGCGCTGGCGCGTGAATGGCGCTGAGATTCGGCCGATCGCGTCGGCCTCGGGCGCGGCGCGCTATCGATTGGCGCAGCGTTTTCGCGAAGAGCACCGCATGCCGCGGTACGTCGTGCTCTCCGACGGCGACAACGAGTTGCTCGTCGATTTCGAGAACGCGCTCGCATTCGACGCGGTGATCGACCTCGTTCGCAAGCGCGAGGAGATCACGCTGACGGAGCTCTTTCCCGCGCCAGACGAGCTGTGCGCGGAAGGGCCGGAGGGCCGGTTCTTTCACGAGCTGATCGTGCCGTTCACGCGGCGGCCGGTCGCGTCCCCGGTGCCCGTCGATGTGCCTAAGGTGCCGTCGCTCCTGATCGCGCGTACGTTTCCTCCCGGCTCGGAATGGCTGTACGCGAAGCTCTACACCGGCACGGCCACGGCGGATCGCGTGCTCTGCGAGGAGCTCGCGCCGCTTGCGGCGGAAGCGGTGGCGAGCGGCGCCGCGCGGCGTTGGTTCTTCATCCGCTACGCCGATCCGAACTGGCACCTGCGTGTCCGTTTTCAAGGAGATCCGACGGCGCTGCGCGAACGCGTGCAGCCGGCGCTCGAGGCGATGGCGCAGCGACTCGTCGATGCCGGCGCGGTTTGGAAGGTGCAGTTCGATACGTACGAGCGCGAGGTCGAGCGCTACGGAGGCCCGGAGGCGATCGAGCTCGCGGAGGAGATCTTCTACCGCGACAGCGAGGCAGTGGTGGCGATGCTCGAGTCGTGCAGCGGCGATGCCGGCGCGGATCTGCGCTGGCACCTCATGCTCGCCGGCATCGACCGTCTCTACGCCGACTTCGGGTTCGATCTCGCGGGCAAGTTGCGTCTCGCCGAACGATCCCGCGACGCGTTCGGCCGCCAGTTCCAGTACGAGTCGTTACGCGACCGTCTCGCCGACCGCTTCCGCGGCGAACGCAAGTCGCTCGCACGGTTGCTCGACGGCGCGGTTCCGATCCCCGCGCTCGACCAACGTTCCACGGCGATCACGCCCATCGCACGCGAGCTTCTCACCCGCCGTCTTCATTCCCCGATCAACGCGATCCTCCCCAGCATCATCCACATGTTCGTCAATCGTCTCAGCCGCTCCGCCGGCCCGGAGCACGAGCTGGTGCTGTATGACTATCTCGTGCAGTTGTACCGGTCGCGTGTTGCGCGGGAAGGGAAGGAGGCGGGGGTGAGGGTGGTGGCGGGAATGAGAGATGCGTAGACTCTTCGGGAATGACAAAGCGCAGGAAACGTGTCCTCTTCGCGCTCGCATTCCGCGTCGTCGTGGGCCTTCTGCTGGTCGGATTTTTAGCGCGCTGCGGCAGTGTGATTCAAGGCGAGTACGCGGCGGACGGAAAGCCGTTCGATTTCGCCGATCCGCCTTGCAGCGCCGTGAGCGGGGAGCCGCCCCCGACGTCCGTGGACATTCGCTATACCGGGTCCGGCGGCGTCTATATCGGGTGGGGCGGCGACGCGCTGATGTTCGGCCCCTTCTTTTCCAATCCAGGTCTGCTCACAGCGGCATTCGGTAAGTTCCGGAGCGACGAAGAGCGCGTTCGGCGGCATCTGCACGGAATCCCGCTGAGCAAGGTCCGCGCGATCGTGACCGGTCACTCGCATTACGACCACATCGGCGACGTTCCTCTCGTCGCTCGCGATCACATTCCGAAGGCGGCGCTCTATACCAACGCGGCCGGAACGAACATGCTGTCCGCGTATCCCGATCTTCGTGCACGGCTGCATACGGTTCAGGCCGGCCGGCCGATCGCCATCACCGATGCGAATGGTGCCGAGGTGATCCGCGTTTACCCGGTCCTTTCCGATCACGCCCCGCCGGTATGCCGGTGTCGGAGATGGCCCTGTGAATATGCCAATGGCCCGGTGACGAAGCCGTGGACGAAACCGTTTCATGAGCACTGGGCTCGTGATTTTGGCGGAGGGGAGACCTACGCGTACGTCATCGACCTGATTCGCGATGGCGAGGTCCGATATCGCATCTATTACAACGACGCGGCCGCCCAACACCCGCTCGGCATTCCCGATGCCGCCGCAATTGCACAAAGGCCATATGACATTGCGATTCTGTGCATGGCGTCTTATGACTTCGTCGATGGATATCCGGACGTTTTGCTTTCGAGCATCAAGCCCCGTCACATCATCATCTCGCATTACGAAAACTTCTTTTCACGTTCCGAGGGCCATTGGCGGTTTGCTCCTCTCCTGACGAACGGCAAGGCAAACGCGTTCTTTGGCCGGCTGAAGCGCATCGACTATCAGAACGATCCGCTTCCGGCGGCGAAAAAACCGTGCGGCGTATCCACGGACCGCTGGACGATGCCCGTTCCCGACGCACAGGTTCTCTTCGGTCCGAATTGATGAAGATGTCAGTCCGAGGACCAGGGATCGATCAACTCCGGGCCAAGCCCGTCGAAGTGGCGAACATTGCGCGTCGCAATGGCCGCCTTGCGGGCCGCGGCGATCCCGGCGATCTGCACATCACGGATCTCGAGACCGCGCCCCAACCGGCGCTGTTCCGCAGCGATTCGCCCTGCAGAATGCGCCGCGCTTTCGTCGAAGGGAACGACTCGGCCCTCGAAATCCTCCTCGAGCGATTTGTTGAAAGCTTCCTCGAGCAATCGTCGTCGCCGTCCGGATGCAAGAAGCTCCAGCCCGAAGCGAACCTCAAAGACGGTGATCGACGTCGTCCAGATGGATTCCGGCGGTTGCGCATCGAGCCAGGCGACGACGGCCGGATCCGCTTCGCGTTGCATGAGAGCGGAGATGACGTTCGTGTCGAGCAGGATCACGGCTCGAACACCGCGGGGCGGACCGACTGGCCGCGCAGCTCGGGGATCGGCTTACCGAGACCGACCCGGTGGAACCGAGCGGCAATGCGCGATCCCAACGGTGTGCGGGTGCTGCCCTCGCTCCTGACTGCGTTGCGAAGGATCTCGCGAACTTCTTCTTCCGTGCTGCGGCCATGCCGCCGAGCGCGATGCTGGAGCTTGACCTTGACGTCCTCATCGAGCTGGCGAACCACGAGCTGAGCCATGCGGTGGATGATATCACGATAGCGTTACAACCTGATGTGTTCATCAGCTGCGATTTGGGGTTTTTGTTGCGACCGAGAGCATCGCCAGGATCGTTCTCATCGCCGCGCGGACCAATCCGAGCGCGCCCCGTTGTCGTTTGCACCGGTATGAGGAGAGGTTCTGGAATGACGAGCCGTTCTGCCTTGCGCCAGTCCCGGCGCTCACTGCAAAATCGCGGTTGTGGAAGAAAGTCCCGAACCCGGTGAAGGCTCGCATGCAACGTTGGGCGACGTCCTGTACGGAAAGAAAGGACAGTCGCTCGTCTCGGAACAGGATCAGGCGGCGCTCGTCCGCGCCGCTGCCGGAGGGGACGAGGTAGCGCTCCATGCGCTGTACGAATGGGCGCACCGCCCCGTCTATACACTGATCGTGAGAATCACCGCCAACCGCGAAACGGCCGAAGAGCTGACTCTGGACGTCTTTCACGACGTTTGGCGTCGCGCGTCGCACTACGACCCGGTGAACGGCACCGTGCTCGGCTGGATCATGAACCAGGCGCGCTCGCGGGCCATCGACCGGCTGCGCTTCGATCAGCGCAAGAAGCGGGTTGCGCTCTCTGATCCGGCGCAGCTGGCGGAAGCAGCCGACCCGCATGATCTCCTCGCCTTGAAACAGCAGAGCGAAGTTCTGCGCAACGCGCTCACGTCGCTCACACCCGACGAGAGGCAGGCGATCGAAGCGGCGTTTTTTTCGGAGTTGACGTACGCCGAGGTGGCGGCACGCCTCGATGTGCCCCTCGGTACGATCAAGACGCGGATTCGCTCCGGATTGCAGAAGCTCGGGCAGGTGTTGGCCACGGAGACGACGCCATGAGTGCCTGCAGTCAACTCGAACTCGCCTCGGCCTACGCCATACGGGCGCTGCCGGCGGCCGAGGTGCCAGGCTTCGAGCTCCATCTCGCGTCGTGCGAGCAATGCCGGCGGGAGCTGGGAGCGCTCCGCCCCATCGTCGAGTCCTTCGTCGCCTGGCCGGCCGACGTTCTGCGTCCGTCGTCGTCATTGCAAGGCCGACTTGCGAGCCGTATCGCGGCGGAGCGGGGCGGTCCATCGGTACTGCCGCCACCGAGCGGGTACCGGGAGCCGGAATGGGAAGAAGTGGCGCCGGGGATCTTCTGCAAGCTGCTCGCGAACGACGCCGAGCGGCATCGCGTCAGCATGCTGGTACGCCTGCTGCCCGGCGCCGAGTACCCACCGCACACCCATGCCGGGCTCGAAGAACTGTATCTCCTCGACGGCGAGCTTTGGATCGACGACCGCAAGCTCTACCCGGGTGACTACAACCGCGCGGAAGCGCCGAGCGGCGACAAACGCGTGTGGAGCGAGACCGGCTGCACGTGCGTGCTGATCACCAGCACCAAAGACATCCTCAGTTGACCGGTGCGGACCAATCCGAGCGCGCCCCGTTGTCGTTTGCACCGGTATGAGCGATGAGGTTTCTGGAATGCCAGGGGCCACGGCGGTCGACTCTGAAAATATGGGGATCTCGTCGCTATGCTCGCTCGGTGTGCGCCGGCGTGTTCTCGTCTGCGAGGACGATCCGTCGATCCGAACGATGGTGAGCGCTCTTCTCCGCCGCGGGCATTTCGACGTCGTCACGGTCTCGGATGGCGTCGAAACCATGGCCATCCTCGATGATCCATTCGACGTGATCGTTCTCGACTTGATGATGCCGAACAAGAGCGGCTATGACGTGCTCAATCACATTCAGCAGACGAATCCCGTGCTGCTCGATCGGGTCATCGTGGTCACCGCGCACGCGGCCGTCCGCCGTCAGCCGCTGAAGGTGCCCGTCGCCGTGCTGATGATCAAGCCCTTCGACATCGTCGACTTCATGGCCGCCGTGACGCGCATCGCCGGCGAATGATGATTTCGGCGGGCTTGCGAGAGCCACCATCGAAACATCCCTTGAGTAATTTTCTTGAAACGCTGTAGTTATATCCGTCACTACTTCTGCAGAGAGGTAGTGGTCATGAGGATAGCAATGTTTAGGCTTTACGTGGCCGCCTCTCAGGCATCTGGCCCACGGGTACCATTGGTGGCAAGTGGTGGCCTGCGGGTCGCGTCCACGCACAACGCGGAGATCGTTTACACGTTGCGCCACGGAGAACACTCCATTGGTGACGCGGAACGCCCCGCGAACGTGCGGAGACGAAGTGGAATGCGAACCGCGAATCCGCGTCCGTCAGTAGCCTGTAAGCGAGGTGAGTGATGCGCAAGCCGAATCGAGTCCTTGTCGCCGTGATCCTGATCGTGCTGATCCCCAGTTATGCCGTCCCACAGGAACGCCGGCCGGCGGTGGTGCGGTCCGACAACTATCTCGACATCCGCGCTAAGCAGGTCGAGTCACTCGAACGGACGCGTCGCGAACGCGAACAGCGTCGCCGGCACAAAGGTGTGGTGTACGAGGATCTGCAGGAACTCGAGTTCGAGCGCTGGGACCGCTACGGGCGCGATCACCTCGACGCCGCATCGCGCGAGCCTGGGAAAATGGCGGACATGTCGCGCCACCTCCGGCAGTGGCACGAGGCGTCGAGCAAAAGACGCGTCGGAGACATGACTATGTCAATGTCGACAGCGGCAGCGGCTCCGCCGGTTTGCCCTTCGGCAGGCCTCGGCAACTGGGTGTCGGCTGGGCCGAGCACGTATCCGGCCCCGATCATCGGCAAGATCACCAGCGTCCAGCACGATTCGAACAGCACGAATACTTTCTACGCCGGCTCAGCAGGCGGAGGATTGTTCAAGACCGTCAACAACGGCGCGTCATGGACCAACCTCACTGATCCGAGTCGCTATCCCGCTCTCGGCATCACCACCATGGCCGTCCATCCCTCGATCCCCACGACGATCTACATCGGCACGCGCAACGGAGCAGCTTTCGGCGGAACTTACGGATTCGGCGTTCTCCGCACGATCGACGGCGGAGCGACTTGGCAGGAGATCTTCACGCTCGCGAACTACAACAGCCAGTCCAACTACAACGTGGGCGATGGCCAGTTCGTCTCGAAAGTCCTACTGCATCCGCAGGACCCGAACACGGTCTACGTGCTTGCGAGTCACTTCATCTTCCGCTCGACTGATGCCGGCGCGACATGGCAGGAAGTGTTGGAGATCCAGATTCCGGCCGTCAATCCAGATGGCTGCGGCTATCGCCTCGTCGACATCGACGTCGTCAACGGCAATTCGGGCGTGAGCGACTCCGCAATCATGGCGTCGACGGTGCGGACGGCGTGGCTGGGGATTCCGAACTCCCCGTGCGGTACGGCGAAATCTTTCCTGTCGACGGACGGCGGCTCGACGTTCACCGAAGTCACGGCCGCGATCGTGGCCAATGATGCGGTCGATCGCATCGCCGCAGCGGTGCAGCCGGGGAATACATCCGAGTTCTTCATCGGCTACGGGATTATGAACGGCGCGTTTGTCCTGAAGCGCTACAGTATCGGGAACAACATCGCGACGCTCGTCGGTGCCGAGCCTAACAACTCGGTGTGGGGCCTCGGCGCGGGCTTCTGGAACATCGAGATCGATTTCTCGAAGATCAATCCTAATACGCTCTACGCCGCCGGCACCACTGCATACCGCATCAGCCTGGCCACCGGATTCACCAGCGCGCAGATCTCATCGTACTGGGCTACCAGTCCGTCGACATGTGTGCCGCTGGCACAGACGCACGCCGACATTCGCGCGATGCAGGTCAGCCGGATCGGAACGAGCGATGCGGTGATTCTCGGCAGCGACGGTGGCATCCACGAAGCACTGCTCAATCCCGCGACGGCGTACACACCGACCACCGCGAACTGGGACGACCTCACCGGTCCCGGGATGGCCATTAACGAGTTCTTCGACATCAATGGAATGGAGTCGAACCCGAACGTCCTCGTCGGCGGCACGCAGGACAACGGCACCTTCGAATACAACAACGGCATCTGGCGACAGCGCCTGAATTATGACGGATGGCAGGGGACGATCAATGAGGCCACCGGCGAGTACTACGGGATGAGTAACGCGGGCGCGATGAAAGGGCTGATCGGGACGGCGGGGACGTACGCATTCGCGAGCACACCCGCAATCGGTGGTGGTCCCGTGGTCTCCGATCCGAACAACCCGGCCACGATCTACGCGGGCGGCGCGAATCTCTTTCGCTCGACGAACTTTGGGACGACGTGGACGACCGTGACGATGCTTGCAGGTACCGCGAACGTGCACGCCATCCGGGTGGCCCCGTCGAACTCGAATGTGATCTACGTGACGCGGAGCAACCCGACGTGGAACCCGAACAATCTGAGCGGGCGCGTGTACCGCTCGACGGACAGCGGCACGACATGGACCGACATCGGAGTGAACAACCTGGGGCCACTGACGTGGGCGACGGCCGTCGACATTGCCATCGATCCCGACGACGCGAATCGCCTCTGGCTCTCGTTCAATGGCTACTGGCCGACATCGAACACGTCGATTGCGGGAGCGAATCGCGTGTGGTACTCCGCCGACGGCGGGAACACGTGGAGCGACTTCACGTACAACCTGCTCGCTTTTCCGGTGCTGACGCTCGTCTATCAGCGCGGATCGGACGACGTACTGTACGCCGGCACCGACGTCGGGGTGTTCCGCTTCAACAAAGCGCTGCAACAGTGGGAGTGCTTCAGCAACATGCTCCCGATTGTTCCGCTGACGCGCCTCGAGATCAACTACTGCAAGAACAAGATCCGCGCTTCCACGTTCGGCCGTGGCGTCTACGAGTCCGATCTGCCCGCACTGCCGGCTGAAAAGGTGAGCGCGTCGACGACGTGGTCGGGCGTGCGTCGGCTCTCCAATGATCTGACGATCGCGTCCGGCGCGACGCTGACGATCACCGGCGCCCTGCACATGAGCAGGAACACGCGGATCAATGTCGAGCGCGGCGCGACGCTCCACGTGAACGGCGGAACGATCACCAATCTCTGCGGCGATCTGTGGCACGGTATTTACGTCTGGGGCACGGCGTCGGTGGCGCAGAACGTGGCCGGCGCGCAGGGACGAGTCATCGTGCAGAACAACGCGCGGATCGAGAACGCGATGGAGGCGATCACGACCGGCCGCGAAGTGAACGGCACGTTCGACTGGAGCTACACCGGCGGGATCGTGCAGGCGAGTAATTCGATCTTCGCCAACAATCGACGGTCGGTGCAGTTCATGTACTACCACTCGATGATCGGGCCGAACGAGGTGAACAACCTCAGCTCATTCCGCAACTGCACGTTCGAGACGACCCGACTGCTGAACGATCCAACCGTCCTTCCGTACGCGCACCTCTCGCTGTACGAGGTCAAGAACGTCCTGATCCTCGGCTGCAGGTTCCGAAATTCCGCCGCCGCGTCGGTATTCGGGCCGAATCAGCGTGGCGACGGCATCGTGAGCGCGGATGCGTCGTATTACCTCGACGATCTGTACAACACGATCCTGCCGCCTTCCGTGATCGCCTCGAGCGAGTTCAGCGGGCTGACGTACGGAGTGCGCGCTGGGTTCACTCCCACGATGAACAAGAAGATAACCATGCGTAACAGCGACTTCACGAACGTGCAGCGGGGCGTGGAGGTTAATCGTTCGAACGGATCGATTGTCGATGGGAACACGTTCACCGCGCTGCCGAATGCCATGACGGCGAATTACAGCGATGCGACATGGGGCGTGCGGATGAACAACGCGTCCGCGCTCACGGTCAGCTTTAACACGATCACCGGCGCGAGCGCCGCGTACTCGAACAGCTATGGGATCATCATCGACAACTGCGGCAATTTCGCGACCAACCTCGTGCGCGGCAACGCGTTGAAGGACCTGTACACGGGCATCCTTGCGGACGGAAACAACGGATCGGGGCCGAACGGCGTGCAGTTCCGCTGCAACATCTTCCAGCCCGCCATGGCGTACCAGTTGTCGGTTGCGCCCATGCAGCCCGGCGCTCTCGCCGATCAAGGCACGCTCTGCATCTTCGGGAGCACCGCGGACAACACCTTCTTCCCCCAAGCAACGCCGCCGGGCAGTCAGATTTACTCGCCGAACGCGTCGTTCCAGTACTTCGCGTCGGGAACGGTGCCCACGAATATGTCGAGCGGCGTAACCATCGCAAACTGCGGCGGCGTGGCGGGAGAATGCGTCTTCGATCCTTGGGCGCAGTGAGGTGCTGAGTTCGAGTAGCCGAAGCCGCTCTTGTCGCCGGGATGTTCGCTCCCCATCGGCGTCGGCCCCTCGGCCGGCGAGCGCGGAGTGTTCGTGTACCTCAGCGTCGAGCACGAGTATTGACGGAAACGGCAACGGCGGCCTTTCGGCCGCCGTTGAGAATTGATGCGGGTATTTGGTCGGGCAGGGGGGATTTGAACCCCCGACCACCTGAACCCCATTCAGGTACGCTACCAGGCTGCGCTACTGCCCGACTCGGCGTGGATCGTACCACGCGCCTGTGGTCAACGAATCCGGGCGCGGCGCATTCCCTCTGGGGACGGAGTGAGCCATGTCCACGCGCAAGAAGCTCGGGCTGTTGCTTTGGGGCGCCGGGATGACCGGTGTCGTGTCGGTGTCCGTCCTGGTGCTGCCGATGCTTCTCGAGACGTTGCCGAAGATGATCGGCCGCGATCTCCCTCCGCTTCCGGTTCCGATGTGGGTGCTGGTGCTGGCCAGTATCTTCCAGAGCGGGATCTACCTCGCGCTGGCGACCTGGGCGGGGATTGCGCTGAGTCCTGCTGTCGGATTGCGTGCGCCAGTCTTTGAAGCCATCGTTGCCCGTGAGCCGATCCGATTCCAGCTCCTTCCCGGCGTCATCGCGGGGATCATCGGCGGCGCGGTGCTGATCGCCTGCGGCCGTCTCGCACCGTCCGCGGTGCAGGCGGTGCAGAGCCGCATCGCGATGCCGCTCGCGGCGCGGGTGCTCTACGGAGGCATCACCGAGGAAGTGCTCTTGCGGTGGGGATTCATGACGCTCGTGGCCTGGCTGGCGTGGCGGTTCGCACGGCGCACGCCGGCGTGGATGTGGGTGGCGATCGTCGTGAGCGCGCTGGTGTTTGCGGCCGGACACCTGCCGGGGGCGTTCATCCTCGTCGGGCCGTTGACGGCGACGATCGTCGCGTACGTGCTCGTGGTGAACACGATCTTCGGGATCGCGTTCGGATGGCTCTACTGGCGCTATGGTCTCGAAACGGCGATCGTCGCGCACGCGCTTACGCACGTCGTGAGTTACCTCGTGTCAGGGTAGCGGCGAGGCCCAGAGGATCAGATACTTCGTCACCTCGATGTTCTTCTGCGACGGGACGATCGAGATCTCTTCGATCGAGCGCGCTTTCGCCTGCAGCTCTTCGCGGAACGAATGCAGCTCGCGGTCCCAGGCCTTCTGGATCTGGGCGATGTTCTCGAGGTAGTCCCCTTCGCGCACGGACACGCCCGCGTCGGCGACCGCGGCGGCGGGGCGGCCGCTGGTGATGTTGTAGAGCGTCTGGCCCCAGGCCACGTTCACTTCCTTCCGCTCCGACCGCGAGCGCGTGTCGTCGTCGTCGAGCTCGCGCTGCTCTCGCTCGGAGCGCTCGCGGAGCTGGTCGAGGCGGCGGCGGAACGTCGACTCCAGACGCTCCTGCTCGTCCTCGAGCTGCCGGTTCGCCTCCTCCATGCAGCGCTCGAGAAACGCGGCGCGCGTCTCGGCCGCGTCGGAGTAGAACCCGAACGCGGGGTTGTGGAAGATCTGCATCCGCGCGTGCTGCTCGAGGAACTGCTTGAAACCCTCCTGCGACTGCGCCGCGTTCTGCACCAGCGCCTCCGGCGTCACGCCGATCTCGAGCCGTCGCGCCGGATCGGGGACGGCGCGGATGTCGAGCTTCTCCGCGTCGATCTGCGACGCCTGCTGCCAGCGCACGCGTCCGTCGTTCGACGAGATCGGCGCGAGGTACGAGCGAACGGTCTGATGACGCATGCCGCTGCGCGACTCGACGTGCGTGACGATTCCTTCCGCGAGCACGAACGGGTGATAGTCACCGCTGCCGCCGTAGACGTAGAGCTGCTCGAGCGTTTCACCATCGCGGCGCGCGTGCGGACGCGTGCGCGCCGCGGGAGTGGCCAGCGCGTCGCGCTCGTGCTCGACCGTGAGTCCGTGCGCGACCGGCACTGCATCGAGCACGCGCCCCGGCACCGTCGCCAACGCGGCGGTGACTGCTTCACGGCGATCGGGTGGGAGGAGGAACACGATCGCGCCGCCGCCGCCGGCGCCGCAAACTTTGCCACCCCACGCACCCGCCTTCGTCGCAGCGTCGATCGCCGCATCGATCTCGGGAGTCGAGATCCCGTCGATCAGCGCCTTGCGCGCTTCCCATTCATTGCGCAGCGCCGCGCCCGCGGCTTCGAAGTTGCCGGAGTCGAGCGCTCGCTCCATCTCCACCGAAACCGCGGAGATGCGTGCGAGGCCTTTTTCTACCTTCTTCTTCTTGTCGACCTGGCGCTTGTACATCTCCCAGTTGTTCGTGCCGGAGAAATGCGCGATGCCGGTGTAGTGCAGCAGCATGTGCGCACCCAGTTCCTGAAGGGGCGTCTGCAGCGGATGCCGCGCGGGCTTGCCGGGATTGAGGTGCAGCGAGCCGAGACCGCCGTAGACGGGAGGGTAGTAATCCTGAATGCCGGCGGGGATGCCGAGGAGCCGCGTCTCGAGGTCGCGGACGAGGCTGATCAAATCCTCGCCTTCGATCGGCTGTTGCGCGATCTCGGAGAGAGCGCGCACGAGCGTGATCGCCAGCGCCGAAGAGCCGCCGAGGCCCGAGCCGCGCGGCGCGTCGGTGCGCGTGGTGATGCGGATGCCGCCGAGGCGGAAGTGTTCGACCGCGCGGTGCAGCAGCGCCACCTTCGGATCGTTCCCCATCTCCTGCACCGATTCGTACGTCTGCCGGTACTGCTGATCGGTCAGGTGGATCTCGATCGAGCCGCCGCTGCCGACCTCACAGACTTCGGATTCGGCGAAGTAGGAGATCGCGACGTTGACCGTGCGCGAGCCGGGATGGAAGAGGTACAGCGGCCAGAGATCGAGGGTACCACCAGCGAAGTCGGCGCGCACTGGCGCCCGGACGATGACCTTGTTCATATGGATTGGGCCGATTCTGCTAGAAGAGTGCCCGCTGTTGCACCTGTTTTTCCGCGAGGTCTTGTGATGAATTCGTCAGTCGCGGAAGGAGGCGCGCGACGTTCGCGCGGTAGCGCGTGAGGGACGCGCCGCGCAGCGGATCGGGCGTGATGGATTTGAGCGCCAGTGGATTCAACCACTTGCCGTTCTCGGACACGCGGTAGTCGAGGTGCGGTCCCGTCGCGAGACCGGTCATGCCGACGTAGCCGATCACGTCTCCCTGCGTCACCTTCGTGCCTTTTTTGAGGCCTTTGGCGAACCGCGAGAGGTGCAGGTAGCAGGTGTCGTACTTCGACGAATGCCGGACGCGGAGGAAGTTTCCCTCGCCCGGCTTGTAACGAGCCTCGACGACGACTCCGTCCGCGGTGGTCATGACCGGAGTGCCGATCGGCGCGCCGTAGTCGATGCCGTAGTGCGGGCGGAAGTACTTCAGGACAGGATGGAAGCGCTTCTTCGTGAATCCCGAAGTGACGCGCGTGAACTTCAGCGGAGCCTTGAGGAACTGCTTGCGGAGCGGTGTTCCGGTGGCCGCGTAGTAGCCCGCGCGTCCGTCGGGCTGCTCGTGTCGGAACGCCTCGTACGTGTTGCCGCGGTTCGTGAAGCGCGCCGCGGCGATCGGGCCGTAGCCGACGAGATCCGCGCCCGCGTACTGCTTCTTCACGACAAGCGTGAACGAGTCGCCCTTGCGCAGTTCGAAGAAGTCGATGTCCCACTGGAAGACGTCGACGATCTGCTGCACGAGCTGCGGTCCCTCGCCCTGCTGCCGGAGCGCTTCGTAGAGCGAGCGATCGATGGAGGCGGAGATCGTCGCTTCCACCTCGCGGATCACGGCCTGTTGCGTCGTGACCTCGAAGCCGTTTTCGTTGCGCACCGCGCCGACTTCGCCCCAGCCCGTGATCTTCATCTGCACCGAGTCGACGGTGGCGGTTTGGTCGTAGTGGAAGCGGATCAGCTGACCCGGACGGAGACGGCGAACGTCGATCGACTTCCCAAGCTCCGCGGCCAGGAGCGCACTCTCGCTGCGCGACAGGCCGCCGGCGGTGAGGAGCTTGTCGAGGGTGTCGTTCTTTTCGACGGTGAGGATGAGCGAATGTTCGGGAAGGTCGGCGCGGAAAGGCTGCTGCAGTTCCGCGTAACGGAGCTGTGGCGGTGGGGCGAGCGACGCCTGAGCCGCGGAATTGACAGGGCCACCGAGCTCCGGCTGCGCGCGAACGGCAGCGAGAAACAACGGAATGGCGATCGGGAGCGCCAATGCCACGTAAGCTCGCGGCCGCTTGATCACCCCACCCAGACGTCCACCTAAGGCGCGAGATCTCTTCATGCGATGCGTGACAGGGAACCGGGAGAACCGAACTGCGCTTCAGGGAGGATGGTAGCAGATCAGAGCGCTGAGGGCAGAGGGGCTTGTCATCCTGAGCTGCGCAGACAGCGAAGGACCCGCTGCTTTGAGCGCGTCACGTGCTATTCGGCAGGAGATCCTTCGCCGTCTGCGCGGCTTCAGGATGACAGCTTGCCTACTTCGCCGGCGGGTCGAACGTCAGCGTCTCGCGGGCCGCCTTCGGCGCTTCCTGCGCATCGGCGCGGCGGTACTTCGTCGGGATCACGAACAGCGACGCGTCCGGCGCGGTCTCGCGGATCGACGTCACCCACATGTCGCGCACGATCGTGCGCGTGGTCGGGGTCTTCAGCTCGGAGCGCGATGGCGGGAGATCCGCGACCGTGCGCGTGGTGACGGTCTGCCGCAGGGGGAATCCTCTGAACTGCGTCGCTTCCATCTCCAACAACCGGTCGATCTCCGCATTGCCGGTGCGCATTCCGGAGAGGAACGACGCCGACGCCGCGGCGGCGAATAGCGGCGTCGCCCAGGTGTCGACTTCCGTGCGGACATGCTGCTTGAGAGGGAGCGACTTCATCGTGACGCTGATGTCGTAGGTGATCGTGATGCGTGCGTGCTCGGTCTCGTAGCCGGCGATGATCGGCCGGTCGTCGCGCTTTTCCACCATCGACTTGAGGTTGGTGATGCGAATGTTACTCGCCCCCAGCGCCGTCGCCACCGACCCGGTGTTTACCTCGGTGTACCACTCCTTGACCGGGTCGACGAACAGGAGCCGCCTCGAGCCTTCGGTCGAGACGACGTAGGTTCCCGGCGGATAGAGAGTGCCGCCGAGAAAGTCGATTCGCGAGTTGTCGCCGTCGACGACCGCCCGGGCCCTGAGATCGCTGGTGGGCTGCACGGCGTCGGCACTGGTGTTCTTCTGCACGAATTCGTACTGGATCGCGGCGGACGACGAGACGGCGACCAGAGTGAGCGCTACCGTAACCAGCAGTGTTTTCATAGAGAACCTCGAGGTTTTTTCGAGTATACGCGTTGAGCTCGTAGAAATAACGATACTTCGCGTGCGGTTGGGCAACCCATGTCCATCAGGAGAACCCTCGCCACAGCTCTCTGCGCGGCCGCTGTGGTCGTTCCCGCGCAGGCCGCATCCCTCGAGCAGGTCATCAAGAAGGTCCAGGAGCAGCAAAAGAAGACCATGACCCTGCAGGCCAGCTTCCGGCAGGAGAAAGAGCTCGCGCTCCTCTCGAAGCCCGAAGTCTCGACCGGGACCTTCACCTACTCCCGTCCGAGCAACGTCCTCTGGACGTACGACGCGCCCAAGCGCGTGCAGATGGTCATCGCCGGCGGCGTGATGACGACGTACTACCCCGAGCTCCTGAAGGCCGAGCGCATCGACGTGAAGCGCTTCGAGGATCGCATCTTCAAGTACATGGGCGCCACCGGCGCGATCGACGAGCTCGCGCGCTACTTCGACTTCACCTTCACCGATTCGAAGAAGACGTCGGTGTACGTCCTCGACCTCACCCCGAAGACCAAGGCCGTGTCGAAGCGCGTGCAGCGCATCAAGCTCTGGATCGACAAGACCACCTTTCTCACGAACAAGATCGAATACGTCGAAGGCGACGGCGACATCACCCGTTACGAGTTCACCGACATCCGGATCAACGAGCCGATCCCCGCGAGCCGCTTCGCCCTCACCCTTCCGTCGAACGTGAAGGTCGAGCAGATGAAGCTGCAGTAAGTGCTGAGTGCTGAGTGCTGAGTGCTGAGTCGCGACTGAAGTTCGAGCTGCTTCACCAGGATGGAGCAGCGCGTTTGGGAAGGATCGAGACTCCACACGGCGTCATCGACACACCCGTGTTCATGCCAGTGGGCACGCGCGCGTCAGTGAAAAGCCTGACGACGGATCAACTCCAGCGACTCGGCTCGAATCACTCAGCACCCAGCACACAGCACACAGCACTCCCCCGCGGCCCCCAGATCATCCTGAACAACACCTACCACCTGATGCTCCGGCCCGGTGTGGACCTGGTCGAGAAGCTCGGCGGCGTCCACAAATTCATGGGTTGGGATCGCGCGGTGTTGACCGATTCCGGCGGGTTTCAGCTGTTCTCGCTCGCGTCGATCCGCAAGATCCGCGAAGAGGGTGTCGAGTTCCGCAGCCACATCGACGGCTCGCCGTACTTCCTCACGCCGGAGCTTTCCGTCCAGATTCAGACCCGGATGGGCGTCGATATCGCCATGGCCTTCGACGAATGCCCGGCGTACGGCATCTCGCACGCCGAGGTCGAGAAGTCGATGCTGCTGACGCACCGGTGGGCGAAGCGATCGCTCTCCGCGCGCAGCACCTCCGCCCTCTTCGGCATCGTGCAGGGCGGCGTCCATCTGGATCTGCGGAAGCGCAGCGTCGAGGAGATCGCTGGGTTGGATTTCGACGGAATCGCGATCGGCGGCGTCTCGGTCGGCGAGCCGAAAGAACAGATGTTCGAGATCGTTGACCACACCGCGCCGCTGCTGCCGGCGGACAAACCGCGGTATCTGATGGGCGTCGGCACGCCCGAGGATCTCGTGAACGGCGTCGCTGCGGGAATCGACATGTTCGACTGCGTGATGCCGACCCGCAACGCCCGCAACGGCTCTCTTTTCACGAGCTTCGGGAAGATCCACATCAAGAACGCGAAGTACGCGGCGGACGAGCGGCCGCTCGATCCCAACTGCGATTGCGTCACCTGCACGACCGTTTCGCGGGCCTACCTGCGGCACCTCTACGCCAACGATGAGATCGCCGCAAGCGTGTACAACACCATCCACAACCTTTCGTTCTACCTTGACTTGATGGAGGCGATCCGGCAGGCTATCGCGTCCAACTCGTATCACTCCTTCCGCGAAGGGTTCCTGTCGCGGCTTTCGAGCGAAGAATCAATATGAATGCGATAGCTCTGCTTCAGAGTTCCGGCGGCGCGGCGGCGATCGCCAATTTCTTGCCGATCATCGCGATCGGTCTCGTTTTCTACTTTCTCGTCATCGCCCCGGCCAACAAACAGCGGAAAAAGCAGCAGGAAATGCTTGGACAGCTGAAGAAGGGCGACCGCGTACTCACGACCGGCGGGATTTACGGGACGATTCAGGGTGTTGAGCCCGAACACGTTACCCTCAAAATCGCCGAAAACGTGAAAGTCAAGGTAGCGCGCTCTGCGATCTCCGGTGTCGTGACCGGGGAGTCCGAGTCGCAGTAGCTGGTCCCTGGAGGATCTTTTGAACAGAAACGTCATCTGGAAAATCGTGTTGATCCTCGCGGTGCTGGTGGTGTTCACGGTCGCCATCATCCCGACGAAGAACAACCCCGAGCCTCTCAAGCGCGGTCTCGACTTGAAGGGCGGCATTTACCTGGTCATGAAGGTGAATGTGAACGAGGCCGCCCGGCTCGAGGTCGATCAGGCGATGAACTCGCTCAGACAGCAGGCGACCGCGCAGAGCATTCCCGCGCCGGTCACCCGCCGCATCAGCGACACGGCCTTCCTGGCCACGCTGCCTGCCGGTGTCGGCACCGCCCCGTATGAGCGGATCGCCGCCGACTTCCTGCCGTCGTTCTCGCTCACTCGCGTGGGCAACGACTTGCGTTTCACGATGAAGGCGCTGGCTCTGAAGGAGCTGCAGCGCGACACCGTGGAGCAGGCCAAGGAAGCGATCGACCGCCGCATCAACGCCCTCGGCGTCACCGAGCCGAACATCGTGACCGAGGGTGAAGACCGCATCGTCATCCAGCTCCCGGGGGTCGATGATCCGGCCCGCGTGAAGGACATCATCAAGACCACGGCGCAGCTTCAGTTCCGCCTCGTCGAGGGCGGCACCGCTCCGACGGCCGAGGCGCTCTACAACTCGCTGCCCGCGAACCTTCGCAACGAGGTCGACATCCTCCCGATCGACCGCGAGGACGAGATGGGCCGCGTCACCGGCGTCGAGTACATAGCGGTCCGGAAGAACGTTCCGGTCAGCGGCCGCGATCTGAAGAACGCGCGCGTGCAGAAGGGCCGCGTGGGCGAGCCGGTCATCGGCTTCTCCCTCACTCCCGAGGGCGCTCCGAAGTTTGGTGAGCTCACGGGCAACAACGTCCGCCGCCAGCTCGCGATCGTGCTCGACAACAAGGTCGTCTCGGCGCCGGTCATCAACAGCCGCATCGACAACGACGGCACCATCGAAGGCAGCTTCACGCAGCAGCAGGCCGCGGACCTCGCGCTGATCCTGCGCAGCGGCTCGCTCCCGGCTTCGCTGACGACGCTCGAGGAGCGCACCGTCGGTCCGTCTCTCGGCCGCGACTCGATCCGCCAGGGCTTCATGGCCTCGGCGATCGGATTCGTGCTGCTGGTGCTCGCGATCATCGCCTACTACAAAGGTGCGGGCGTGAACGCGATTCTCGCGCTGCTCCTGAACCTCGTCATCCTGCTCGGCATGATGGCCTACTTCAAGGCCACGCTGACGCTGCCCGGCATCGCCGGCATCATCCTCACCCTCGGCATGGCCGTGGACTCGAACGTGCTCGTCTTCGAGCGCATCCGCGAAGAGATGCGCGAGGGCAAGACCGTGCGCGCTTCCATCGAGCAGGGCTTCTCCCGCGCGTTCGCGACGGTCATCGACACCCACCTGACCACGATCATCTCGGCGCTGTTCCTCTACCAGTTCGGAACCGGCCCGATCAGAGGCTTCGCCGTGACCTTGCTGATCGGTCTCGGCGCGTCGGTCTTCACGGCCTTCTTCGTGTCGCGAATGATCTTCGACATCGTCTACAAGCCGACCGATCGACCGAAAGAGCTCAGCATCTGAGGCTGAGGACACCACCATGCGAATTTTTACGAACCCGAACTACGACTTCATCAAGTACCGCTGGCACGCGGTGATCTTCTCGCTGATTCTGATCGGCGCCGGCGCGGCCTTGTTCTTCACCCGCGGCATCAACCTTGGCGTCGACTTCGCCGGCGGCGCGAACATCATCCTGAAGTTCAAGGAGCCGGTGCCGCTCGCCGAGATGCGCGCGAAGCTTCCGATCGCGACGATCCAGCAGTACGACAACGCGGCCAAGAACTCGGTGCTGATCCGCCTCCCGCAGCAGCAGCGCGAAGGCGACTACGCCGGCGCGATCGTCGAGCAGCTCCACAAGGACCTGAACCCCGGCGCAGAGCAGAAGCACGACCTCAACTACCGCGGCAGCGACCAGCTGGCGAACCTTCTCATCCAGGCCGACCCGGACAAGCGCGGCTCCAACCCCGCCGCGATCACGCACTACAAGACGATCGCCAAGAGCATCATCGACAAGCGCTCCGAAGTCGGCATCTTCACGTCGATGAGCCAGGTCACGTCCGCTCCGGGCGTCAACACCGCCGTCGCAAGCGTGCTCAATCAGCAGACCTCCCTCGGCCGCTTCAACGTGCTCAATCAGGAGACTGTCGGACCGCAGGTCGGCGGGCAGCTTCAGAAGAAAGCGCTGTGGGCGATCATCCTGTCGTCGCTGGCGATGGGCGCGTACATCTGGATCCGTTTCGACATCGGCTTCGGCGTGTCGGCGATCGCGTGCATCGTCCACGACGTTCTGATCGCGATGATGTTCCTGCTGGTGCTGAACCTCGAGTTCTCACTGAACGTCGTCGCGGCCTTGCTGACGATCGTCGGTTACTCGATCAACGATACGGTCGTGCTCTACGACCGCGTGCGCGAGAACAAGCGCAAGATCAAGAAGCCGATGTCGCTGGCCGAGCACCTCAATCTGGCGATGAACCAGACGCTCTCGCGCACGATCCTCACGGCGGGCACGGTGTTCCTCGTCCTCGTGGCGATGCTCGCCTTCGGCGGTGAGGTGATCCGCAGCTTCGCCTGGATCCTCACCATCGGCGTCATCAGTGGTACGTACTCCACGCTGCTGATCGTCCCGGCCGTCGCCGTGGCATGGGACAACTTCACGTCCCGCCGCCGCCCGCCCGCGGCCGCGCGCGTGGAAGCGCCGCGCGAAGAGCCGTCGCGCAAGCGCAAGGCAAGCTAGCCATTGGAACGCCGCCGTCCCGGCGGCTGGCCGGGCGGCGTCCTCGCCGCCCCGAAGAACGCAGGCGCGGGACGCCTGCGGGCCAGCCGGCGAGGACGCCGGCGTTCCGCGTTTTCGCCATGCTATAGACTCCGCCCGCAGGAGAACGCATGGCCAACGACAACCGCGACGACGCGCTCGACTACCACTCCAGCGGTAGACCTGGAAAGATCGAGGTCGTCCCGTCGAAGCCGACGGCCACGCAGCGCGACCTCTCGCTCGCCTACACGCCCGGCGTCGCCATCCCCTGTCTCGAGATCGCGGCCGATCCCGCGGCTGCGTACAAATACACGGCCAAAGGCAACCTCGTCGCCGTCATCAGCAACGGCACCGCCGTCCTCGGACTCGGCGACATCGGCGCGTTGGCCGGCAAGCCGGTCATGGAAGGGAAGGGCGTCCTCTTCAAGAGGTTCGCGGACATCGACGTGTTCGACATCGAAGTCGACACGCGCGACGCCGAGGAGTTCATCCGCTGCGTGAAGCTTCTCGAGCCGACCTTCGGCGGCATCAACCTCGAGGACATCGCCGCGCCCGACTGCTTCGAGATCGAAGAGCGTCTGAAGAAGGAGATGAACATCCCCGTCTTCCACGACGATCAACACGGTACTGCGATCATCTCGGCGGCGGCGCTCGTGAACGCGCTCGAGGTCGCGGGCAAGAAGATCGAAGACGTAAAGATGGTCATCTCCGGCGCCGGCGCCGCGGCGATCGCTTGTCTGCGCCTCTACATCAAGCTCGGTCTGCGCAAAGAGAACGTCCTGCTCGTCGACCGTCACGGCGTGATCTGGAAAGGCCGCAAGGAAGACATGACGCCGTACAAGGAGGAGTTTGCGGCCGACACCGACCGCCGCACGCTCGCCGATGCCTTCCGCAGCGCCGACGTCTTCATCGGACTCTCCGCGGGCGGCATCGTGTCGCAGGACATGGTCCGCTCGATGGCCAGGATCCCGATCGTCTTCGCGATGGCCAACCCGAATCCGGAGATCGGCTACGACGACGCGGTCGCCGCGCGCGCCGACGTGATCATGGCCACCGGCCGCAGCGATTTTCCGAATCAGGTCAACAACGTCCTCGGATTTCCGTTCATCTTCCGCGGCGCACTCGATTGCCGAGCCACGACGATCAACGACGAGATGAAGCTCGCCGCGTCGCACGCGCTGGCGAACCTGGCGAAAGAAGACGTGCCCGACTCTGTGCTCCGCGCGTACGGAAAAGATCGATTGTCGTTCGGTCCCGAGTATCTGATTCCCAAGCCGTTCGACTACCGCGTGCTGCTCAACGTGCCGGTGGAGGTCGCGCGCGCCGCCGCGGAGACCGGCGTCGCGAAGGAGCCGATCCAGGATTACAACGAATATCGCCGCCGCCTCGAGAACATGCTCGGCCGCTCGCGCGGTCTGATGCACGATCTCTACGGGCGCGCGCGGCAGAATCCCAAGCGCATCGTGTTCCCCGAAGGGGAGCAGGAGAAGATCATTCGCGCGGCAAAGATCCTCATCGACGAGAAGCTGGCCAATCCGATCGTCCTCGGGCGCCGCGCCGAGGTGAACGCGCTCCTCGACAAGTACAACATCGACCGGACGAAGCTCACGCACATCGACATCAGCGACTGCGAGCAGCGCGAGTTGTACGTGCAACGCTTCCACGAGATGCGCCGCCGCGAGGGCGTCACGATGGCCGACTCGCGGCGCTTGCTCTCCAGCCGGAACTACTTCGCGATGATGATGCTCGACGGCGGAGACGCCGACGGCGTGATCTCCGGCCTCACCAAGTACTATCCGGCGACGATTCGTCCCGCGCTGCAGATCGTTCGTCCGCGCGCCGGCGTGAAGCACGTCTCGGGCGCATACCTGCTGATGTTCAAGAACAGGACCGTGGTGCTCGCGGATACGACGGTGAACATCGAGCCGGACTCGGAGACGCTCGCCGAGATCGCGGAACAGACCGCGGAGACCGCGAAGCGCTTCAACCTCGAGCCTCGCATCGCGATGATCTCGTTCTCGAACTTCGGCTCGACGAAGCATCCGAGCTCGGAGAAGGTCGCGGATGCGGTGCAGATCCTCAAGAAACGCCGTCCCGATCTGATCGTCGAAGGGGAGATGCAGGCGGACACCGCGGTGACGCCGGAGATCGCGCAGGAGGACTACGCGTGGAGCGCGATCCAGGGCGACGCGAACGTGCTCGTCTTCCCGAGCCTCGATTCCGCGAACGCGGCGTACAAGCTGCTATGGCGCCTCGCGGGTGCGGAAGTGATCGGCCCGATCCTGCAGGGATTGTCGAAGCCGGTGCACGTGCTCCAACGCGGCGTCGACGTGAATGACATCGTCAACATGGCCGCGATCGCGGTGCTGGACGCACAGGAGCTAGAGAAAATGTAGGGCTGCCTTCAGTCGTTCGGAAACTTTTTTGTCTTCATCTCGAAATCCCCGGTGGGAACTGCGTACTCCTTCGAGAGGTTCGTCTTGCAGTCGACGAGTGTGATTGTCGTCGCGGTGACCGTGATGTCTGCCCCCTTCGCGCAGAAGGTCGTGTCGATGTCAATCATCGCATCCGGGCTCCACGATCCGTAGGCAGCACTGGCGACATCCTTCCAGCCGGTGCTTCCGGGGTACACCAGGATGAGCGTAGTACAAGCGTCTGCCTTGACCCGCTTACGGTTGGCTTCCATGAGCGTGATGATCTGGTTGCCGCAAAACTTGTAGTCCACTTCGTGATGCCCAGGCCATTGCGCGCCGATATGACCGCCGATCAGCCGGGTCTTGTCGAAGATGGCGACAATCGCCATGCAACTGTCGACGTGCGGGAAGTAAATCGTATCTCCGGGATCCCCAACGCCGACGTATCCGCGGCCTTTGGGCACGGCGATGCCTGGCTCCAGTAACTCGATTTGCATGCGCGAATTATAGCCTGACGTCCTGCATCGGCGGCATGCAGCTTTTTACCAGCGCGCTCAATGCGCCGATGTCGAATGGCTTCGGCAGGAACGCGCAGATGCCCGCGTTCACCGCGACGGCCACGTCGGGATCGCGGTTCGCGCTGACGACGATCACGGGGATGCGGCTCAAGTCGGGATCGTGCTGCCGTTCGCGGAGAACGTCCCAACCCGAAAGCACGGGCATCATCAGATCGAGCACGACGACGTCGGGGTGCTGATCGCGCATGAGGTCGAGCGCGTCGCGGCCATTGGGGGCTTCGTAGAACGCATAGCCGTCACGCCGGAGCGCCGCGACGATCATTCGCCGGATGCTGGGATCGTCGTCCACCACCAGGACGGAAAACGTACGAATTTCCGTTACCACCGCGCTGGAATTATGCCCGATGTCACTCGTTACGGCGCACGAAATGAAGATCGCGGTTGCGATGTCCGGCGGAGTCGATTCTTCGACTGCCGCGTACCTGCTGAAGACGCAGGGCAACGACGTCATCGGATTGTCGATGCAGATGTATGACAACCTCAACCGTGCGGAGACGACCTACGGCGGATGTTGCACAATCGACGATCTGGCGGACGCGCGGCGCGTTGCGTGGCGTCTCGAGATCCCGCACTTCACGCTCAATCTCGAGTCGAATTTTCACGAGAAGGTCATCACCCCGTTCGTGCAGGGCTACCTCTCCGGCACCACGCCGAGCCCTTGCGTCCTGTGCAACACGCACGTGAAGTTCGACCTCTTCCATCGCAAGGCCGTCGCCATCGGCGCGGAGAAGATCGCCACGGGCCATTACGCGCGGATCACGAAGAACGGCGATCGATTCGAGCTGCGCAAGGCGCTCGATCTCGCGAAGGATCAGTCGTACTTTCTCTTCGAGCTTTCCCAGGAGCAGTTGGCCGAGGCATTGTTTCCGCTCGGCGATTTGACGAAGCCGGAGGTGCGTGACATCGCCGAGGAGGCGGGGCTGTCGGTTGCGCGCAAGAAGGAGTCGTACGAGATCTGCTTCGTGCCGGAAACGGACGGCTACGCGAAGATCGTCGAGCGCGAGTCGGGCATTCCACCCGGCGACGCGGCCGGCGAGATCGTCGACATGGACGGCAATGTGATCGGCGCACACGACGCGTACTACGGTTTTACGATCGGACAGCGCCGCGGTCTCGACATCGGAGGCAGCGCGGAGCGCACGTACGTGATCGACGTGAACCCGTTCACGAAGCGCGTTGTCGTGGGACCCGCGTCGGCGCTGGAGAAGTCGGAGTTGATCGCGGAGCGCGTGCACTGGATCGCGGGCGAGCCGCCACTCGTGCCGATCGAAGTGCAGGCGCGCGTCCGCTCGCGCATGGCCGACGTCGCTGCGACGGTGGAGCCGCTCGACGGTGATCGCGCGCGCGTGACGTTCGCGCACAAGCTGCGCGCGGTGGCGCCCGGACAGGCGGTCGTCTTCTATCAGGACGATCTCTGTCTCGGCGGCGGCTGGATCACGCGGTAAGATTCACCTCCTACAGATAGGAGGAGTTCCATGGCGAATCGTGTGGCTACGATCCTGGGCGTTGTCTTTCTCCTCGTTGGTGTCCTCGGATTCATCATGCCCCACGCGCTGGGCGCGCATCTCTCGCTCTACCACAACATCATTCACCTGGTCAGCGGTGCGGTGTCGTTGTGGATCGGTCTCAAAGGCACGGCGGCGGCCGCAAGAAACTTCTGCATCAGCTTCGGCGCGGTTTATCTGCTCCTCGGCCTGGTGGGTTTCTTCCGCGGTGTAGGTGCCGACCGCATCCTCGTCGTCATCCCCGGCCAGCTCGAGCTCGGGACCGTGGACCATGTGATCCACGTGCTCCTCGGCGTCGTGTTTCTGATCGCCGGGTTCATGACCAAGGCGGCGGCCGGCCGCGAGCGAGGATAGGTTTTTCCGGGGGGGCGGGCATCCTGCCCGCCCCCGCCGCGGCTTCCAGCCCGGCGGCGTTTTCTGCGGCGACGGCGTCGGGCATGAAGCCCGCCCTCCCTCCTACTCCACCGTAACGCTCTTCGCCAGATTCCTCGGTTGATCCACATCGCATCCTCTGCGTAGTGCGATGTAGTACGCGAGCAATTGCGTCGGGATCACGGTGAGGATCGGCTGCAGCGGCTCGATGGCCCACGGCACTTCGATGAAGTCGTCGGCGAGCTTCTGGATCTCCTCGTCTCCTTCATCACAAACGACCAACAGCTTCCCGTCGCGCGCCTTCACTTCCTGCAGGTTCGAGACGACTTTGTCGTACACCGGCGTATGCGTGGCGATCGCAACGACGGGCATGTTCTCGTCGATGAGCGCGATCGGCCCGTGCTTCATCTCGCCGGCGGGATAGCCCTCGGCATGGATGTACGAGATCTCCTTGAGCTTGAGCGCGCCCTCGAGCGCGATCGGGTAATGCACGCCGCGTCCGAGGAAGAGGAAGTCCTGCGCGTTATGCCACTTGTTGGCGAGCTGCTGGATCTTCTTCTCCTGCGTCTTCAGCAGGTGCTCGATCTTGTGCGGGATGGTCGACAGCTCGTGCATCGCGTAGCGGATGTCGTCACGGTCATCGCCACGCAACTGCCGGATGTACAGCGAGAGCAGGTAGAACGCCGTGAGCTGCGTGGTGAACGCCTTCGTCGAGGCGACGCCGATCTCTGGGCCGGCGTTCGTGTAGATCGTGCCGTCCGACATGCGCGTCGCCGCGGCGCCGATCACGTTGCAGATCGAGATCAGCCGCGCGCCCTTCGCCTTCGCTTCCTGCATCGCCGCGATCGTGTCCGCAGTCTCGCCGGACTGCGTGACTCCGATGACCAGCGTCGACTCGTCGATGATCGGGTCGCGGTAGCGATACTCGGAGCCGTAGTCGACTTCTACCGGAATCCGCGCCGCGTTTTCGAGAACGAATTTCCCAATCAGCGCCGAGTGCCACGACGTCCCGCACGCGACGATGTGGATCTTCGTGAACTTCGCCCACTCCTCGGCCGTGAACTGCAAGTCGTTGAAGAAGACCTCGCCCGATTCCTCGAACATGCGCCCGTTGAACGTGTCCCGCACCGCGCGCGGCTGCTCGTGGATCTCCTTGAGCATGTAGTGCCGGTAGCCTTCCTTCTCGGCCATCACGGCGTCCCACAGGATCTTCTTCGGCTCGCGCTCGATTTTTTTGTCGTCGCGGCCAAAGACCTCGACATGCTGGTCGTCGGCGATCGCGTATTCGCCGTCCTCGAGGTAGATGATGTTGCGCGTGTATGCGAGCAGCGGCGCGACGTCGGAGGCGACGATGTTCTCGCCCTCGCCGAGGCCGATGACCAGCGGCGGACCGTGCTTCGCGGCGATGATCGTTCCCGGCTCGTCGCCCGCGATCATCACCAGCGCGTAGTGGCCTTCGAGCTCTTTCAACGTCTTCTTCACGGCGTCGACGAACGACGCGTCGTTCTTGCGGTGCTCCTCGATCAGGTGAGCGACGACTTCCGTGTCGGTCTCGCTCTTGAACTCGTGGCCCTGCGACTTCAGCCGCTGCTTGAGCGGGAGGAAGTTCTCGATGATGCCGTTGTGGATGACGACGACGTTGCCGGTGCAGTCTCGATGCGGGTGGGCGTTGTTCTCGTTCGGCTTGCCGTGCGTGGCCCAGCGCGTGTGGCCCATGCCGAACGTGCCGCGCAGCTCTTTCTCCGACAGTTTCCCTTCGAGGTTCGACAGCTTCCCTTCGGCGCGCACGACGTCAACACCGTTTCCGTTGACGACCGCGATTCCCGCGCTGTCATAGCCGCGGTATTCGAGCTTCTTCAGCCCTCCGATGAGAACCGGCACGACCTCGCGCGTGCCGACATAGCCGATGATTCCACACATGCCTTTTCTCCTGACGAGCGATGAGTGATGAACGATGAGCGATGAACCGGCTCAAAAGTTCATCGCTCATCGTTCATCGTTCATCGCTAGAATCCTGCCTCGTGACGCGGAAAGTCCTTGTTGCCTTGCTCCTGATCGCGGTCCTAGCGTGCGGTAAGCGGGGTGACCCGCGCCCGCCCGTTCCGGTGATTCCCGCTGCGACGAGCGACCTCGTTGTAACACAGCGCGCCGACCGCGTGGTCTTGTCGTGGAGCTATCCCGCGCTGACGACGGCCGGCAAAACTTTGACCGAGATTCGGCGCATCTCCGTTTACCGCTATGAAGAACATCTGCCCGCCGCGCCGGGCAGCTCGGGAATTCCCATCGTGCCGCAAGCGCAGTTCATGAAGCTCAGCACGCGCATCGAGAGCATAGAAAAGGCCAACCTTGCGGCCGCGACCGCAGGTGCGCGGCTGCTGTACACCGATACGCCTCCGTTTCGCTCGTCGGACGGACGGCCCGTGCGCCTGACGTACGCGGTCGTGACCGAGGGAGCGACGGCGCGCAGCCAGCCTTCGAATCTCGCTGTGATCGTGCCGCTGCCCGTCGCCATTCCGCCGGCGGGACTCACCGCTACTGCGAAACCCGAGGGCGTTTCGCTGACGTGGACCGCGCCTCAGCAGGCGGTCAGCAGCCTTGGTGCCCCGATCGTGAGCGGCTACAACGTCTATCGCAGCGCGCCTGGCACCACACCGGGAGAGCTCGACGTCGCGATCAACACGGCGCCCGTGACTGCGACCACGTACACCGACGCACCCGCGTACGGCGAGCACGAATACCGCGTCGCTGCCGTCGCGTCGACCGGTCCGCCGCTCTTGCAGAGCGACCTCTCCGCTCCCGCGAAAGTGACCTTCCGCGATCTCGTCCCGCCGCCCGCGCCGGCCAGCGTCACGCCGCTCATCGAGACGCGCGCCGTGCGTCTGATCTGGGACCCCGTCGATTCGCCGGATCTCGGCGGCTATCGCCTCTATCGCACCGAGGGGATCGGACACGAGAACGCGATCCGCGAGATCGGCACCGTGCCGCTCGTCGCGGAGCCTGTGACGACGACGGATTACATCGACTCCGGCGCCAACCCCGGCATCGCGTTCCGTTACGCCGTGACGGCGGTGGACAAAAACGGCAACGAGAGTCCGCGCGTTTCGACCGGATGGGTGGTCGTGCCGAAGACGCCCTAGATCATCGCCCGCAACCGCTCCGGATCGCTCGTCGGCTCCTCGCACGCGTACCCGATGCACACGTACGCGAGCGTGCGATCCGCGGGGCGGTTTTCCATCAGCGGCAGGTCCGACGACTGCGTGCCCGCGACGAGCACACGGTGGGGGATGTACGTCTCGCCGATCACCTTCCGCAGCGCGGACGCATCGCCGGTGAGCGCGATCTCCTTCGGCTGTCCCGCGCGCCATTCCGCGACGCTCAGCAGGAATCCGAAGCCGGACGGGTAGCGCTCCATCAGCGGCCACGTTGCCTCGAGCGCCTCGGTCGCGACGCGCGCGTACTCCTCGCTGCCGAACAGCAGCGCGTGGCGCAGCAGGACATCGCATGCGACCGACGTTCCGCCGGGCGTGGCGTTGTCGAACAGGTCCTTCGGGCGCGTGATCAGTTTCTCGTGATCGATCGGCGTGTCGTAAAACCCGCCGTGCTCCTCATCGCGGAAGCGCGCGAGCATTTGATCGGCGAGACCGCGTGCGGCGTCGAGATAGCGGCGCTCGGTCGTCGCCTCGTACGCGAGCGTAAGTCCCCAGGCGACGCCGGAGTAGTCCTCGAGCAGTCCGGGGATCTTCGCGTGCCGCGTGAGGTGTCCGTTCGCATCGATGCGCGTCAGGAGAAAATCGGCGTTCTTCCGCACGACGTCGTCATAGCGCCCGAATGCGACGCACGCTTCGGCGAACGCGGCCAGCATCCATCCGTTCCAACCCGCGAGCATCTTCTCGTCGCGCGCCGGCCACACGCGCTTCGCGCGCACGCCGTACAGCTTGCACTTGCCGCGGGCGATGAGCTCCGAGTGTTCAGGGGACGGCTCGCGCGGCACGTTCAGGATGTTGTGGCCTTCCCAGTTGCCGCGCTCGGTGATGTCGAAGATCTCGCAGAACGTCCGTCCCTCCTCCGCGCCAAGGATCTCCATCACCTCGGCGCGCGTCCAGACGTAGAACTTTCCCTCCTCGCCTTCGGAGTCGGCGTCGAACGTCGCGTAGAACGCGCCATCGGGCGAGGTCATCTCGCGTTGAACAAATCCGAGAACCTCGTTTGCGATCTGCGCGAAGAGCGGCTCCTTCGTCCACTGCCATGCGCGCGTGTAGAGCCTCGCGAGCAGTGCGTTGTCGTAGAGCATCTTCTCGAAGTGCGGCACGAGCCAGCGTGCGTCGACGGAGTAGCGGTGGAATCCGCCGCCGACCTGGTCGTACATCCCGCCGCGCGCCATCTTCGTCAGCGTGTGCACGATGATCTCGCGCAGATGCGAATCATCGTTTCGATGCGCGACTTGCATCAGGAACTCGAGCGACATCGACGGCGGGAACTTCGGCGCGCCGCCGAAGCCGCCGTTCACCGCGTCATAGTTCGAAGCCGTGCGCGCGGCCGCGGCATCGAGCGCGTGACGCTCGATCGCGCCTTCACCCTTTACGCGCAACTGCGTCGACAGCGCCTTCTGAATCTCGTTCGCGGCTTCCTCGGCTTCGTTGCGCCTCGAGCGATAGACGTTCACGACATGCTGCAGAACGCGCCGGAAGCTCGGCATCCCATGCCGTTCCTCGGGCGGAAAGTACGTTCCGGCGAAAAACGGTTTTCCGTCCGGCATGAGGAACATCGACATCGGCCAGCCGCCGTGTCCGGTCATCATCTGCACGGCCTGCATGTAGATCGAGTCGACGTCCGGACGCTCCTCGCGGTCGACCTTGATCGACACGAAGTCTTCGTTGAGGACCGCCGCGGTCTGTTCGTCTTCGAACGACTCGCGCTCCATGACGTGACACCAGTGGCACGCCGAATAGCCGATCGAGAGAAAGACCGGCTTGTCTTCGTCGCGCGCTTTCGCCCACGCCTCCTCGCCCCATGGGAACCAGTCGACGGGGTTGTGCGCGTGCTGGAGGAGGTAAGGGGACGTTTCCTGTTTCAGTCTGTTCATGTCGTTCGTTCTTTGACTCCGAGCGAGCGGAGCGAGTCGAGGAGCCAACTTAGCACCTGCACGACTCTGGCCTCAGGCATCGTCCGCGTTGCTGCTAAGTTGGCCCTTCGACTCGCTTCGCTCGCTCAGGGCTAAAACAATCAAGCCCGTAAAGCCTCCAGCAACTGCGGCGGGAACGCGCGCATCTCGAAGTATTCGCTCTCCAGTTCTTCGACCTGAAACCGGTCCAGTCCGGAGTTGGAGAGGAAGTCATTGCGCAGTCTCACGTCCTGCTCTTCCACGATCTTCGGCAGGAGCTGGTTGATGTAGAAGGCCTCGAGGCGGATCTTCGTGATCACTTCCTCGAGCAGTCCCTCGGTCATGTACTCGTGCAGCTCGCGATGCGCGGGATCGTGCGCGATCTCGGCGCGGATCTCGCGGCGGAACGTCTCCCGTCCCTCGGCGGTGTTGAGCTCGAGGTAGAAGTTCGCCATGCGCCGCCGCGCGAGGTTGTACGCGGCGAAGTACGCGCGCTCGTGGTGATTCAACGACGCGATCGATTCCGCGACTCCCGCGAGCGACTCCTCGTTGTTTTCGATCGAGATCAGGCCGAGGGTCAGCGCGTAGAGTTTTTTCTTGCCGTAGACGAGCGCGTATTCGTTGTTCACCACCGGGTCGATGAAGAGTTGCTGAAACAGGCCGCGGCGCAGTTTCTCGAACACCTGCATGTTGCCGAGGAGCGAGCGCACCTGCTCCTGCGTGAGCTCGACGTCGTCCATGAACGCGAGCTTGTTGACGAGCGTGGTCGTGTGATCGATGCGGTCGAAGAGCGTGACCAGCTCGCCGAACGATTCCAGGCGCTCGAAGTCTTCTTCCTCGCGGCTGATCTCGTCGATCAGGCGTCCCGTTTCGAGCAGCACTTCCTCGAAAGTCTGGTCGCGCATCGCCGCGGCCCTCTGCTTGTTCTCCATGAGCTGCACGAGATCGAGCGAGGAGAGCTTGCGGGTGATGTTGCGGCCGAGGAGGAAGCCGCCGAGGATCTCGCGCGTGGACTGGATGTACTCGGCCTCGTCTTCCTTGCGCACGACGGCGCGCGGCTCCTGCAGCACGATCTCCTCGAGCGTGTCGAAGATCGACAGCGGCACTTCATTGCGCAACGAGAGCGTGCGCAGACGCATCAGCCGCGCGCGCGCCGAGGAGTCGATCGTCGAGCCGGCGCACGATGCCAGGATGCGCTTGTACTCGTCGATCAGCTCCTGGTTGTCGGGGTGGTGATAGATGACGTCGATCTGGATGCGCTCGCGCTGATAGGGCTCGATGGGGAGCTCGGAGAGCGTGGAGTTCACTTCGTCCATCGACCGCGACGAAGCGAACGAGCGGCGGCATGCATCGGCGAGGAGCTGGTTCGCGCGATGGACAATGCGCACGATGACGATCGTCGACTGCGGCTCGTCGAGCGCGTCGAGAATCTCGTGTGCAAGCGCGAGGAAGTTGCCGGCGCCGACTTTCCGCGAGCGCTTGAGCAGCTTGCCCGTGCTCTTGAGCGTCGCCTCCTGCCGGTCGCCGACGTCGAAGAACTTCTTCCGGTCGTCGACGAAGAAGAAGTAGTTGGCGACGGCGTTGCCCTGCAGGAAGAGGCTGTCGTAGCGCTCGAATCCCTCCGTGTTGGTCGTGAAGTGAAGCTCGTGATTGCGGTCGACGGTCGTGCCGAAGAGGATGAGCCGATTCACGACCTCCTCGTTCAGCAGATCGCCGACGGGCAGGTGTCCGCCGAACATGTACTCGCCGAAGATCCCGCCGTTCCCGCGGAAGCGCACGCCCTCGGGGTTGAGCACGATCTCCGAGCTGCCGCCGAAGTAGCGGATGATGTCTCCGCGCGGCGCGCTGATCTGCTCGAAGAAAAACCGCCGATCCACGTCCGGTCCGGCCACGACCGCGAAGTATTCGATGGCGGTTCCGATGAAGCCGTGATGGACGATCGCGCGGATCACGGGGCTCAGGGTAATGCTGAGCATAGCGAAGCATCAATGGAGCCCTCACGAGACGTGAGATTCGGCGCGCTTCACGAGAGGGCTCCGTTGACCCTTCGCTCCGCTCAGGGTTTCACGCCCGGGGATGCGCCTTCTTGTACACCGCGATCAACTGCCAGTCGTTCAGGTGCGTGTACTTCTGCGTCGTCGACAGGGATGCGTGGCCGAGGAGCTCCTGAATGCCGCGGAGGTCGGCGCCGGCGTTCAGGAGGTGCGTGGCGAACGAATGCCGCAGCGTGTGTGGCGAAACGCCCGCGCGCAGGGCGGCGTCCCGTACGTAGTTTTCGAACAGGCGGCGGATGCTGCGCGTGGTGATGCGCTCGCCGCGGTAGTTGACGAACACCGCTTGCGCTTCAATGTCGCGAATCAACTCGCCGCGCACCGCGAGATACGCGCGCAGCGCGGCCTCGGCCTTCGATCCGAACGGGACGATGCGCTCCTTCGAGCCCTTGCCGCGCACCTTCACGAGGCGCGAGCGGAGCTCGAGGTCGTCGAGGTCGATGCCCACGAGCTCCGCGATGCGCAGACCGGATGCGTACAGCAACTCCAGCCACGCCGCGTCCCGGACGCCGAGCGTCGTCGACGTGTCGGGCTGTTCGATCAAAAGCGCGACATCTGAGGCCTGCAACACCGCGGGAAGGTGCTTCTCGCGCTTCGGCGTGGCCACCGTGCGCGCGGGATTTGCCTCGACCACACCCTCACGAACGAGGTATTTGAAGAACGTCCGCAACGCCGACAGATGCCGCGCCATGGACGCACGCGCGAGCTTCCGCCGCGAGAGATGCGCGAGATAGGAACGAACCGCGAGGTGATCGACGCGTTTCAGATCGAGCTGATCGCGGCCGAGGGTCAGATAGTCGTTGCAGAGGAAGGCGACGAACGACTCGATGTCGTCGCGGTACGCGGTGACGGTGTTCGGCGAGACGTTGCGCTCGATGGTCAGGTAGTCGAGAAAATCGCCGATCTCGTTGGTCACGCCCGTCCCTCCCGCAACAACGCAATCAGCGTAGCACGATCACTTTCGCGCGTTGCGCCGACGCGACGCCTGCTCCTTCAACTCGCGGATGTACACGCGAGTGACGTCGCCAAGCTCCGGAGTCAGTCGCTCGTAAGCGACATGAACGGCGTCGCCCATCGCGGCGATGTCGAACAGGTCCGATGCATACGGATGCGGGAGCACCGCGCGGCCCGGCGCGAGCCGCACACCTCGCGCATCGAGCGGAAGTGCGACGAGCGATTGATCGGGATTCGTGATGAACGCCACCGCATAGCCGTCGCCGAACGCGCTGATCTTCGGGTCCGTTCCTTCGCCGAGACGCGCTCCTCCCTGCTCGGCGGTACGGTTGGCAAGCGCGCCGTTGCGGAGGACTCGCTTCGTCACGACGCGGTAGACCCGCTGTGCGGGTGGCGGATCGTAGATCGGATCCGGATCCGATTCGACGTACACGACGACGAAGTCCGTACCGTCCGAAGCGACGCGCGCTGCGGCATGCCGCAGCGGTCCGGTCGCAATCGCGATCGGCGCGGCATCCATCAGTGCGCCGTCCGCGGCGAGTCTGAGTCCGAGAATGTACGTCGTATCGTCGTAAGGGTTCGTCGATCGATCCACCCCCGTCACGAGGAACTCTTCCCCGTTTGTTGCGACCGACGGGAATGAGCGCGCGAACGCGAGCGGAGTCGAGTCGATCAGGGTCCCTTCGGGGGCAAAACGAACGAGACGCGGTGGCTTGTAGTCGGGTTGGCTCATGACCAGCGCCGCGACCCGGCCGTTCGACGCGAGTGCCGGATGCTCGCCGATTCCAGCTTCGATCGGCTGTGCGTCGAGCGGGACACCGTCCGCGGAAATCCGTTGCACGGATACCTTCGTGGTGTAAAAGCCCCGTGAGTCATATCCCGTCCCCGTCCATGCGACGAGCCATACGCGACCCGTGAATGCGATCGCAGGCGGCTCCAGGATGTTGCGCGAGAGGACGATCGGCGCCGCATCCAGCGCATGGCCGTCGGCATCGCGGCGCTGTGCGACGAGAGCCGGCGTCGGAAAGCCGTCTTCGATCCACGCCGCGAGCATCGTCGTCCCCGCACTCGCGAGCACCGGCGTCGTCTGCTTCCTCCACGCCAGCGACACCGGCGCGGCCTCGCTCGTGCGGCGCGTCAACTGCGCGTCGACTGCCACGCCGACGACAGTCGTGCTTTGAAGGATCGCCATCACGGTGCGCCCGTTCGTTTCCATGCGCACGTTCCCGTTCACCCAGACTCCACCGATCGGGAACGAACGGCGCGTTTGAGAATCGAACTGCGCGATGCCGAAGCGCTCGGAAAACACGTATACCGCCGTGAATCCTCCTGACGTCGGAAGGACTTGAACGGCTTGGGTTTCCTCCAACACGCTGAAACTGCGATGCGCTTCGATCGCGAACGTCGGGCCATCGACCGTGAAGCGCAGCAGATCGCGATGAGCCTGCATGTCTTCGCGGACCATGATGACGATCCCTGCTTCATTGCCGGATGAAGCCGAGTCGAGATCCACGACGCCGCGCCGCACCATCAACTCCTTCGGCGCGGACACTTCGCTGCCATCCGCCGAGATCCGCACCGCGCGCGCCGCCAACACCGGCAGATACGGGTACTGCGCCGCCTCGATCTCGTCCGCCCACGTAACCACGAACGCTTCGCCCGCCGCGGTTGCGGTGAGCTCTTTCTGTTTCTGCGCGGGGATCGCGATGCCGGAACGCAGCACCCGACCGTGCGCATCGAGCATGAGACCCGAAAGCGTCGGGCCGTGAGACACCACGGCGAGTGCGCGGCTGCCGTTCCAGGCGAGATCGACGACGAGTCCCGCGCCGGTGTCGATCGGCTCGCGATCGGAGATCACTTGCGCATCGCGATTCATCCGCAACACGGTCGTCCCGTTGCCGTTGCTGAGGACGACCAGGTACGCGTCGCCAACCCACACCGCGTGCCCGAGGCTGAACCCGCGCACGAGCGGCGCCGGCACGCCCGCACGCGGCACGCCCTGCTCGTTTACGATCGTCGCGTAGAGTCCCTCGCGCGGCCCCGGCGTCTTTTCCATCCAGAGCGTGAGGAAGTCGGTGCCGTCCGTCGCGACCGACAGCACGTCGCTGATCCCCGCAGTACCGACTGCCGGCGCGGAGACCGGTCGTTCCACGCCGGGAACGAGCGCCGCGTGAGCGGGAAAGGTGGCAAGAAGAACAGCGGCCACGATTGCAATGCGAAGCATGAATAACAATATGACGTAATCCCATATCAAGAAGCAACGGTAGGGAAGCGCCGTCGCTCGACACTCCCATGACGAGAGGAGCTGCAGCCTCCGATGGAGCGCCGCCTCAATAGTCCCGGGTTGGATCCTGCGACCGCGTCGGAATACGACCGTGTCGAGTTCTGGATCTCGGAGCTCGAGCGCCTCGACCGCGTCCTCGAGAAGCCGGCGATCTCGTTGATTCGTCTCGTGGACGGGGCATTGACGAACGGCATTCTCAACGACGGGGAACTGACGAGAACTACGCCGACCACGATCGACGAGAAAGCGCCCCGCTGCGATGAATCGCTGCTCGTCCACGCCGTGGCATGCTCGGCCGTGCAGCGACTCGACAATCAGCGCCGCCGCTTTTCTTGGCTCCGGACGCCTGAGCAGGACGCGCTCGAGCGCCTGCGCACGAAGATCCCGGACTCATTCGTGGAACACAGTGCGCTTCGTTCGAAGGTTCCGTTGCGCCGACTCGACGCGCTTGCCGCGGATACGTTTGGCACACTCAGTCCGTTGCCGACGTCCGAAGTGTTCTGGCTGCTCGTCCGCGCCGGCGAAAAAAACGCACACGGAGATCTGGGATTCGTCGCGCTGTTCGGACTCCTGTGGGCACTCAACCGGCGGACCCATGGACCGTTCGAAGCCGGCGCGGCGCTTGGTGCCTGGCGACCCACGAGCGCGGTCACGGCGCGCTGCCTCCTGCCGATCCTCACACTCAACGGCATCCTGCAGCGCCGCGCGAAGCTGTGGGCCGATGCGCTCAACATCTGCGAAACGGTCGCGAAGAATGCGCCGGGCCGAAACCAGTGGCAGCGCTGGCGGTTCGCGTCCGAGCTCGATCATCTATCCGCAGTCCTGCATGAGCTCGAGGAGATTTCGATCAACCCGGCGGACTTCCACAAGGCCGCCGATGCGCTCACGAAACTGGCAAGCCCGCTCCGGCCGCAAGATCCGACCGCGGATCGCGGGATCGAAGTGCGCAAGATCATGCGCAAGCTCTTTGCCAGACTCGGCAAAGAGAACGAAGGCATTCTGCGCAAAGCCGCGGAGGCGACGAACGTCGTTCAGAAAACACTGCTCGAGATTCTGAAAACGAACGACGACCGCCGCGACAAACTCGCTCGCGAGTGCAATCTCGTTCCCGATTGGGAGCTTCAATCCAAGGCAGCGAGCGGCGCGCACCAGATTTGCCGGCGTGCGCTCCGCAAGTTACAGGAGGCAGTCACGCTCTGCGATGGGCTCCCGACCGGGGCGAAGTTCACACACAAGAAAATGATCCACACGCTGGAACGGTTGTCTGCCATCAACCACGGCGTCTACGAGATTCTCAGCGAAGCGATCGCGGAGAATGTGGAATGGTGTGTGCGCGGCGTAACGCGCGAGGTCGCGTTCGCGAGCGCGAAGAACGACACCGACTTCGACGTCGCCGAGCTACTCAGCGGAGTCGTGATCGCCGAACGGACGAAGCGCATCTCGAGAATCGAGGCCGGTGATGCGATTCGCCTTTGCCTGCGCGCTGCTCGTGAAGACGGGAGCTGGTGGAGCGGGCAGCCGATCTTTCTGATCAAGCGCGCGCTCGGCGTCTGGCCGTCCACGCCGGACGTGGTGCTGCTGCTGTCGACCGCGGTGAAAGCGTTCAACGACATCGACTGCGCGGACGAGCATCTGCGGAAGTTCATCGATTGGCTGGAAGTCCGCGCGCTGACCCAACATCCGGAGTGGTCGAAACGCGTTTCGATCGAGCCGTTGTGGGGCTGGTCGTCCGAGGCGCGCGAGTCGGCGATCGATGTGTGGACCACCGCGACCGCGGTCAAGGCGTTGCTGGAGATTCGGGAGATCATCGAGGACCGGCTGTGGTCGATCTGTGAGAACCGGTTCACGGTGATCACGAACTTGCGCGGACTCACGGAGATCGACCCCGTCGATCTCGGGGCGCGCCACAAGGAACGTCTGCAAACGCGTTTGCTGCGGAATGCCGCGCGGGCGCGGCTGCACGAAAAGCAAGCCGACTATTCGTACATGCTCCATGGCCCGCCGGGGTCATCGAAGTCCGTTCTCGCGCAAGCGATCGGGAAGGAAATGTGGTGCAGCGACAAGGGCACGGTGCGCTTCGTGCGGATCACGCCGGCGGACTTCACTCGCCGCGGAGAGAGTGGTCTCGATTTCGAGGCTCGCTTCATCTTCCGCCTCCTTTCGCGCGTGCGCGGCGTCACGATCTTCTTCGACGAGATCGACGATTTGCTGCGCGTCCGCGAGGTCGATGCCGCGCCTGCGTTCATCCGGCTCGTCATTCCCGGCATGCTGAATCGTCTGCAGGATCTGCGCGACTCCGCGCGCGCGCAGGAGATCGCTTTTCTTCTGGGAACCAACTACATCGATCAGATCGAGCCTGCGTTGATTCGGCCAGGACGTATCGATGTCGCGATCCCGGTGCCCTACCCCGACGCATGGAGCCGCGAGGCCATCCTTCAGAAAAACGCCGCGGGCGTTTCCTCAGACATTCTGCGGTACGTCGTGGAGAATACCGCTGAATGGCCGTGGTCGACTTACCAGAAGCTCTGCGCGAACCTCGCCTCCGCTCTCTCCTACAAGAACGCGCGGAAGCTCGTCGCTGAGCTCGGATTCGAGTTTCAGCGACCTGACTACTACTACCTCAACTGGAAGCGCTGGAAGGCAACGTCTCCTCTCGAGACCGAGCTCGTGCACCTGGCTTTTTCGATCTCGACCAAAAAGGCAGAGTGTCGCGCACGCGTGAAAGCGTTACAGGACCAGCTCAAAAACAAGGACGGCGTGGTTTCAGGATTGGATCTCCCCGGGAAGTTCGACACCGAGTGGCGCCGCGAAGGCCGTTCCTAGGCCTTCACTTCCTCATCAGCGCTGGAGCGTCTGTATACGAAAGGCAAGCGGCTCATGTGGAACAGCGGCGGCGGGCTCGCGATCGACTTGTGCTACGTTACGCCTCCCTCGGGAGGCCGCATGTCTGATTCCACCGAACCGCTGAAGAAAACTCCCCTCAACGAGGTCGAAAGAGAGCTCGGCGGGAAGATGGTCGACTTCGGCGGCTGGGAGCTTCCGGTGCAGTTCAGCGGCATCCTCGAAGAGCACGAGGCCGTGCGCACCAACGTGGGGGTCTTCGACGTCTCGCACATGGGCGAGATCACCGTCAAAGGGCCGCAGGCTCTCGAGCTCCTGCAGCGCTCGACCTGCAACGACGTCGCGAAGCTCGACCAGGGCCGCATTCACTACAACGGCCTGCTTTATCCGACCGCCGGCTTCGTCGACGACATCCTGGTCTACCAGAACGCGCCGGACGACTTCTTCGTCGTCGTGAACGCGTCGAACACCGACAAAGACTTCGATTGGCTTCGACAGTCGGCGAGCGACCTCGACGTCGACGTGAAAAACGTCAGCGCCGACTACGCGCAGCTCGCGATCCAGGGTCCTCAGGCCGAGCGAGTGCTGCAGCCGATGACCGATGTCGCGCTCGCCGACATCAAGTACTACCGCTTCGCCACCGGCAGCGTCGACGGCGCGCCGGCGATCGTCTCGCGCACCGGCTACACGGGCGAGGACGGTTTCGAGATCTACACCGCGCCCGAGCACGCGCCGCGCATTCTGCGCAAGCTCGTCGATGCCGGCGTGAAGCCGTGTGGCCTCGGCGCACGCGACACGCTGCGTCTCGAGGCAAAGATGGCCCTCTACGGCAACGACATCGACCACACCACGACGCCGATCGAGGCCGACCTCGGCTGGATCGTGAAGGTCGAGAAAGGCGCCTTCGCGGGACGCGACGTCATCGCGCGCGAGAAGGCCGATGGGCCGAAGCGGAAGCTCGTCGGATTCGAGATGGTCGACCGCGGCATCGCCCGTCACGGCTACCCGGTCGTCGACGGAAGCGAGGAGATCGGCGTGGTCACCTCAGGCACGCATTCGCCGACGTTGAAAAAAGCGATCGGACTCGCTTATCTTCCGCTCGACAAGTCGGCCCAGGGCACAGAATTCATGGTGCTCGTCCGGGGGAAGGAAACCCGGGCCCGCGTCATCCCTACTCCTTTCTACAAGCGCGCGAAATAGAACACCGTTGGAGGCAACCAATGGCCACTCCTGAAGACAACCGTTATACGAAGAGCCACGAATACGTTCACCTGGAAGGCAACGTCGCGACCGTCGGCATTACCGATTACGCGCAGAAAGAGCTCGGGGACGTGGTGTTCGTCGAGCTGTCGCAAGTCGGCTCGATCTTCGACGCCGGCGACGAGATGGGCTCCATCGAGTCCGTGAAAGCCGTGTCCGAGCTGTTCTCGCCGGTGTCCGGCGAAGTCGCCGAGATCAACGAAGCGCTCGCCGACAATCCAGCGCTCGTCAACACCGATCCGTATGGCGACGGCTGGATGCTCCGCATCCTCGTCAAGGACGCGACCGAGGTCGACGAGCTGATGACGGCGGAAGAGTACGACGAGTACATCGAAAAAGAATCCGCTCACTGAAAAACCGAGTGCTGAGTGCTGAGTGCTGGGTGCTGAGTCCCGCCGCCCACTCAGCACCCAGCACTCAGCACCCAGCACTCCGTAGTCACCCAGCACTGTCATGACGAATCTCCCAGATCCCACAGCCAGTTCCTCTTCCCACCGCTACATCTCCAACGCCGGTGAAGACATCCGCGAGATGCTGGAGGTCATCGGCGTCGACTCGATCGACCGTCTGTTCGACACGATCCCGGACGACGTCAAGCTGAAAGGCTTGCTGGAGATCGACGGACCGTGGTCCGAGGTCGAGTCGCGGCGGTGGTTCCGCGGCCTCGCCGCGCGCAACGTGACCGCAACCGATCACGTCTCGTTCCTCGGCGGCGGCGCGTACACGCACTACCAGCCCGCGTGCGTCGATCAGCTCCTGCTGCGCGCGGAGTTTCTGACCGCGTACACGCCGTATCAGCCCGAGGTCTCGCAGGGGACGCTGCAGTCGATCTTCGAGTACCAGACGCACCAGTGCCTGCTGACGGGACTCGACGTCGCGAACGCCTCGCTCTACGACGGAAGCACCGCTCTTTGTGAAGCGGTGCTGCTCGCAGAGCGACTCGCGAAGGGGAAGAAGAAAGTCGTCCTCGCGAAATCGATCCACCCGCACTACCTCGAGACCGTGCACACCTATGTGCAGAACCTCGGACTCGAGATTGTGGAAGTGGGCTGGGGTGCGGACGGACGCATCGACCTCGACGCGCTGCGCGCCGCTACCACCGATGCGTTCGCGGTTGCGATTCAGTCGCCGAACTTCCTCGGCGTCATCGAGGACTACGACGCGGTCGGGCAGGCGGCGGGAAGTCTCACGAAGATCTCCGTCATCGCCGAAGCGACATCCCTCGGTGTGCTCGCTCCTCCCGGACAACACGGCTTCGACATCTGCGTTGGCGAGGGACAGGCGTGGGGGATTCCTCCGCAGTTCGGCGGCCCGTACGTCGGCTTCATGGTCGTGCGCGACGTGCTGAAGCGCCACATGCCCGGCCGCCTCGTCGGCGAGACGGTTGACGTCGACGGCAAGCGCGCGTACGTGCTGACGCTCGCCACGCGCGAGCAGCACATCCGCCGCGGCAAGGCGACCTCGAACATCTGCACGAACGAGGCGCTGATCGCGCTCGCCGCGAACATGTATCTCTCGCTGATGGGCAAGGTAGGGCTGCGCGAAGTCGCGACGCAGTGTTTGCAGAAGACCGCATACCTGCGCGAGAAGCTCCGCGCGATCGCGAGCGTCGAGCTGCCGTTCGACGGCCCGGTCTACAACGAGCTCCTCGTGCGCACGCCGATCGACGCGAAAGAGATCCTGGCCGACCTGGAGCACGAGAAGATCCTCGGCGGCATCCCGCTCGGCGATTTCTACGAAGGACACGAGCGCGACTTCCTGGTCGCCGTCACCGAGCTCCACACGAAAGAGCATCTCGACCACTTTGCCGGCGCGCTTTCAGCCGCGATTTCGAGGGAACGCCGATGAGGGACGCCAGAGGCGTGGCAGAGGGTAGCCGGTGGCGAGCGCGGAGCGCCGCCACCGGGAAAACGGCGATGCGTCAAGGGTCCGCCCCGGAAGGGGTGGCAGACGTTTCTCTACCGCCCCCGCCGGGGCGGATTTGTCGCGGTCGGCTATTTCCGGTGGCGGCGCGTTGCATTCGCCACCGGCTACCCTCTGACGCGCCTCCGGCGCCTTTGAGGCCTGCGACTTTGCGACTCAGGAAATCACGATGACCACGATTCTCGAACCAGAAACCGCCGCCGCGAAGAAGTCCGGGCTCGAGCCGCTCATCTTCGAGCGCTCGAAGTCCGGCCGCCGCGGCTATCAGCTTCCCGCGCTCGACGTGCCGGAGCAGCCGCTCGAGTCGCTGCTTCCATCCGCGTTGCGGCGCGACGAGATCGCGGACGAAGTCGAGGTGTCCGAGGTCGACGTCATCCGGCACTTCACGCGGCTTTCGAAGCTGAACGTGTCGATCGACGCGGGGTTGTATCCCCTCGGCTCGTGCACGATGAAACACAACCCGCGCCTCAACGAGGAGATCGCGCGCACGCCCGGCTTCGCGCTGTCGCATCCGCTGCAGGCCGAGCATCAGGTGCAGGGAAACCTCGCGTTGCTTTGGCATCTCGAGCAGACGCTGAAGGAGATCTTCGGGTTGCCGCGCGTGACGCTGCAGCCGGTCGCGGGTGCGCACGGCGAGCTCACCGGCATCCTGATGGTGCACAAGGCGCTCGCGAAGAGCGGCAACGCGCGCAAGTACATCCTCATCCCCGACTCCGCGCACGGCACCAATCCAGCGTCGGCAGCATTCGCGGGATACGAGATCCGGGAGCTGAAGTCGAACAATCGCGGCACGGTCGATCTCTCGACGCTCGAGGCCGCGGTGACGGAAGACGTCGCGGCGTTGATGGTCACCGTGCCGAACACGCTGGGCGTGTTCGAGTCCGAGATCAAGGCCATGGCCGACATCCTTCACGCAAAGGGTGCGTACCTCTACTGCGACGGCGCGAACCTCAACTCCTTCGTCGGCATCGCGCGGCCGGGTGACATGGGCATCGACGTCATTCATTCGAATTTACACAAGACCTTCTCCACGCCGCACGGCGGCGGTGGTCCCGGTGCGGGGCCGGTGGGCGTGAGCGAGAAGCTCGTGCCGTTCCTGCCGACGCCGACGATCGAGCGCCGCGAGGACGGCACGTTCTACTGCGACTTCTCGCATCCCGATTCGATCGGGCGCATGCGCGCGTTCCATGGCAACTTCAATGTGCTCGTGCGCGCGCTGACGTACATGCGCTCGATGGGAGCGTCCGGCCTCCGGCGGATTGCGCAGCTCGCAGTGCTGAACGCGAACTACATCCGCGCGCGGCTCAAGAAGCACTACCACCTGCCGTACGACGCGCCGTCGCTGCATGAGGTCGTGTTTTCGGACAAGCTCCAAACGCCGAAGGACGTGCACACGCTCGACATCGCCAAGCGGCTCATGGACTACGGCTTCCATCCGCCGACGATCTACTTCCCGCTGATCGTCTCCGGCGCGCTCATGATCGAGCCGACCGAAAGCGAGCCGAAGGAAGAGCTGGACGCGTTCTGCGATGCGATGATCGCCATCGCGCAGGAGACCCAGGAACGGCCAGAGCTCGTCCGCAGCGCACCGCATACGACGCCGGTGCGCAGGCTCGACGAGGCGCGCGCGGCGCGGCAACCCATTTTGCGCTGGACGAAATAGTAGGGGAGCGGGCTTCCAGCCCGCGCTCGCCGGGCAGAATGCCCGGCGCCCCCATCAAACGTCAGAAGCCGCCGCCGTTGTAGACTCCTCAGCGAGTGGCGGACGAAGAAGATACCGACCGGTTCGATCGCACGTTGTCGATGCGGCGCATGCCTCCGCGCCCTCAGCCGGAGCCTGTCAGCGAGAAGCGCACGGTCGATCGCCGCGCGGGCAACGCGCGCATTCTCTTCGGCACGGTGATCGTGATCGCCGTGCTGCACCTCGCGCGGCCGGTGGTCGTGCCGGTCGCATTGGCGGTGCTGTTCGCGTTTCTCCTCACGCCGATCGTCCTGCGTCTCGAGCGGACGTTCCTCCGCCGCACCGGCGCGATCGTCCTGAGCCTCGGTGTCACGACGGTGCTTCTCGGATTCGGCGGCTGGTGGATCTATCAACAGCTCAACGCCGTGTCGAAGGAGCTGACCAGCGCCGCGGCGAGCGAAAACGTCGAGCGGAAGCTCGACGCGATCCGCGCACGCGCCGGTCAGTTCGATCTGTTCGAGCGCTTCGTGCAGCGCGTGGCCGATGTCGGCGAGCCGCCGGAGCGCGCCGAACTGCGCGTGAGAGTAGTTCCCGAGCGCAAGACCGCCGGGGAGCGGTATGAAGACGTCGCGCCGACCGTCGAAGGCATCGCCGCGATGTTCCTCGTCGTGGTGGTCGTCTTCTTTCTTCTGCGCGACCGCGAGCAACTCCGCGACAAGCTGCTGCGCATCGCGGGACGCGCGCACCTCACCGTGACCACGCAGGCCATCGGCGAGACGTCGCAGCGCATCAGCCGCTACCTGCTCACCATCGCGCTCCTGAACATCGGCTTCGGCGTCCTCATCGGACTCGGACTTTGGCTGCTGCGTGTGCCGCATGCCGCGCTGTGGGGCGTGCTCGCGGGTCTGCTGCGCTTCGTCCCGTACATCGGTGCGGTGCTCAGCGCCGCGGCGCCGACGTTCCTCGCGTTCGCCGTCTTTCCGAACTGGTACTCCGCGCTCGCGGTCCTCGGCCTGTTCGTTTTCAGCGATCAACTGATCGGCGGCTTCATCGAGCCGATCGTCGTCGGGCATCGCGTGGGCGTGTCGCCGGTCGCCTTGCTCCTCGCGGCGATCTTCTGGGGCTGGCTGTGGGGACCCGTCGGCCTGCTGCTCGCGACGCCGATCACGGTCTGTCTCACCGTCGGCGGCGAGTTCATCCCCGCGCTGCGGATCTTCTCGATCATGTTCGGCAGCGAGGACCCGCTGGAGGGCTACCTCAGCTTCTACAACCGCCTCCTGCTGCGCGACCGAACCGGCGCGATCGCGATCGCCGATCGCTACGCCGAGACGTCGACGATGGAGGAGATGTTCACGGATCTCTTCATTCCGACGCTGACGTTCGCGCAGGAAGAGCTGGACCGCAAACGGATCACGCAGGCGCACGATCACTTCATCAAGGACGTCGTGCGCGAGCTGATCATCCGCTTCGGCGACCGGAACGCCGGCACCCCCGATCCGTCGAAGCACATCGTCGCGGTCTCCGTCGCCGGCGAGCGCCTCTCCCTCGGCACGCTGATGCTCACGCAGCTTCTGCGCACCGAGGGCTACACGGCCGACTATTTCACCGACTTGCCGGAGCCCGAGCTGATCGCGTTCATCAACGAGGTGAAGCCCGAGGCCGTGTTCCTGTCGTGCACGAACCCCGATCACCTCGGCCAGGGCTACGCGATGCTGCAGTTGCTGTCCGCGAACTTCCCCGACCTCGCCATCGTCGCCGGCGGCTCCGCGTTCAACCGCGATCGCCAGAAGACGCTCAAGTCCGGCGCGAGCTACGTGCCGTCGACGCTGAAGGAAGCGAAGGAAGACTTCATCGCCCAGCGCCGCGGCGCGCGGAAGAAGAGCGGCAGGATGACCTTCAGCGGAACGCGGTTCCGCGTCCCGCCCCCGGCGTAGGGAACGCTACCCCGGAGGCCAGCCGAAGTTTCGTCCGCCGAGGATGTGCACGTGGATGTGGAACACCGTCTGCCCCGCGCCTTCGCCGTTGTTGATCACGAGCCGGTATCCGTCGTCGTGCAACCGCAACTCGCGCGCGATCTCGGACGCGCGCACGATCGTCGTGCCGATCGTCGCTGCGTCGGCGTCGGTGAGGTCGTTCAACATCGAGATGTGCTTGCGCGGGATCACCAGCACATGCGTCGGCGCCTGAGGGTTGATGTCGTGGAACGCGACGACGTCGGCGTCTTCGTGGACCTTCTTCGCCGGGATCTCGCCCGCGGCGATGCGGCAGAAGAGGCACTTATCGTGGCTGGGCATGCGCGGATAATACGACGACGCGCGGAATCCCCGCGAGGTCGGGGAGGAACTCCTCGACGTCGTACCGCTTCGCCGCCGCAAGCGTGCGGATCGCCTCTTCCTGACCGTAGCCGACCTCGAGAATCACGCACCCGCGCGGCTCGAGACGCGCGTGCGCTTCATCGAGAATCCGCTCGATGATCTCCGTTCCGTGCGGCCCGGGTGTGAGCGCGATGCGAGGCTCGTGGATGCGCACCTCCACCGCGAGCTGCTCGTACTCCGCGAGCGGCACGTACGGCGGATTCGAGACGATGACGTCGAACGTGCCGCGGACGCTCTCGAGCAAGTCTGACGTCGCGAGCATCACGCGCGACTCGAGCCGCGCCCTGTTCGTGGACGCGAGCGCGAGCGCTTCGACGGAGCGGTCGACGCTGAGTACGTGCAGGTCCGAGCGTTCTCTCTCGATGGAAATCGCGATGCATCCGCTCCCGGTGCCGATGTCGACGACACTGCCGTTCGCAGGCGCGCGCTCGATCGCGGCTTCGACGAGCAGCTCCGTTTCAGGCCGCGGGATCAACGCGCGCTTGTCGACGAGGAAATCGCGCGAATAGAACTCCGTGTGACCTCGGATGTACTGCAGGGGCTCGCCGGCATAACGTCGCGCAAGGCGCGCGTCGAGCGGCGCGGAGTCAGCGAGAAGCTCGCCGTGCGCGTAGAGATACGCGACCGAATGGCCGAGGAGGTCGGAGAGGAGAAGGTCGACGTCGCGCGGGTTGATGCCGTGCCGGAGCGCGTCGTCCCTACGGGATGCGCGCAAGTCGTCGAGACGCCTATTCGCCATACGTGAGGGCGAGAAACGCGTCCTCCAGCGCCGTCTCCTTCTTCAGCTCCGCCGTCGTTCCGCTGGCGATGATCCTGCCGCGGTTGATGATCGCGATCCGATCGCACACGGCCTCGGCGACCGAGAGCGTGTGCGTTGTGAGGAACACGGTCTTTCCGGCCAACGCAAGATTGCGCAGAAGGATCTTCACCTGCTTCTGCGCAAGCGCGTCGAGGCCGACCATCGGCTCGTCGATCACGAGCACGGCCGGATCGTGCACCAGCGCGGAGACGAGCACGAGCTTCTGCTTCATTCCGTGAGAGAGGTTCTCGATGCGCGCGTCGATCCAGTCGCCGAGGTCGAAATAGCGGAGCATCTCCACCGCGCGCGGCTCGCATTCGCTCCACGGCCGGCGGTAGAGGTCGGCCACGAAGTGCAGCAGCTCGCGGCCGGTGAGTTTCTCGTAGAGGTAGGGCCGATCGGGGACGTAGCCCATCATCGACTTGGCGCGGACGGGCTCGGCGATGACGTCGATGCTGTTCACGAGGACCGATCCGCTGGTCGGAAGCGACAGTCCCGCGATGATGCGGATGGTGGTCGTTTTGCCCGCTCCGTTCGGTCCGAGGAACCCGAAAATCTCGCCGGCCGAGGCCGTGAGGCTCAGCCCGTCGACGGCCGTGAAATCGCCGTATCTCTTTGTGAGATCGTGGATTTCGATCATTGCGAGGCAGGGTATCATCGCGCCCGGGCAACCTTCAGTCCTGACGCCCGTAGAATCGAATGGCAGAACGTGTTCAGCTCGATGACCGCACCCTGGTGGAGCGGATCCTCGGCGGCGACAGGGACCTGTTCACGACGCTGGTGAGCCGCTACGAGAAGCGGCTGATCAATTACGTGTACCGGATCACACATCGCTACGAAGAGGCGCACGATCTGGCGCAGGAAATTTTCGTGAAGGTCTACCTCGCACTCGATCGATACGATCCGAAGTATCAGTTCTCGACCTGGTTGTTCCGGATCGCGCAGAACAGCGCCATCGACGCGCTGCGGAAGAAATCGATCTCCGAGGTGCCGCTGGCGCGGCCGACCGAGGAAGAGCCGGGCGGGAAAGAGCGCGAGTTCGCCGACGACGGCATCTCCCCCTACCGCGCGCTCAAGAACAAACAGCTCAGCGCCGCGATCGACAAGGCGGTCGAGCAGCTTCCGTCCGACTATCGCGAGCTCATTCAGCTCCGCCACTTCGCGGAGCTCTCTTACGAGGAGATCGCAACGATGAAAAAGTTGCCCCTCGGCACGGTCAAGAACAAACTCTTCCGAGCGCGTAACCTGCTCAAGGAATCGCTCGGATCATTCGTGGAACCGTTATGACATGTGAGGAATACCTGCAGGATCCCGACGCGAACACGGTTCATCTCGAGTCGTGCGCGAACTGCCGTGCACTCGAAGAAGAGCTCGGGCTGCCCGTCGACGTGCAGCATCGTCCGCTGCGCGTGGACGCGCTTCCTCTCGCCTCGTGGGAAGGAGCGTCGCATCGCACCTGGCCGCTCGTCGGCGCGGGTCTCGTCGCGGCGCTGACGCTCGCGATCGTGCTGTCGGCGTACGCGGGGATCTCTCCGATGACGGTGGTGAGCTCGTCGATGCCGTCGCTCGACGCGTTGCTCACGTTCCTGCAGCTGACCGGACGCGCGATCGGCGCGCCGCTCGTCGCCGTGTTGTTCGTGGCCATCAATACGATTCTCTTCCTGCTGTTGCGGCGCGCGCCGAAGGGAGTCGATGTTTAGGCGGATCGTGATTCCGCTGACCGCGATCGCGGCGCTGCTGGCGCTGTTCGCGGTCGTGTCGCCGACGGGCGCGAGAGGCGACTCTCGCTCGACCAGCGATAAACACTATGTCGACGAGAACGTGACCATCGATCAACCGGTGATGGGCACCGTGCAGCTCTATGGCGGAACGCTCATGCTGCGCGACGTGATCGCGGGCGATCTGCTCGTGATCGGCGGAAAGGTGACGTTCACGGGCCGCGGTCGCGTGGAGGGCAATCTCATTCACGCGGGCGCGACGCTGACGGGCGCGGACGGCCGCGTCGGCGGACGGACCTATCCACTGGCGTCGCTGGAAGGCGCGGCGGGCGCGCTCACGAAGACCGCAATCATCGCGTCGCTGTTGCTGGTGTGGCTCATCGCCGCGATCGTCGTGACGCTGATGAGCGGCCGCGAGATCCGCCTGTCGTCGGTGGAAGTGCGCACCAGCGCGCTGCATTGCTTCGTCCTCGGCCTGGTTGCGTTGACGAGCTTCGTCCTGACTGCGATCGCGTTCAGCTATCTCGTGCCTTACGTCATCGGCATCCCACTACTCGCTGCCCTCGGCGTCTTCGCGCTGCTGACGAAGATCTACGGCATGATCGCCGTCTTCCACGCCATCGGAACGTTGGTTGCCGGCGCGCGCTCCCGCGGGCAACTCGAGCAACGGAAGTGGCTCCGCGGCGACCTTGCGATGGTGGTGATCGGCGTGCTGCTCCTCGGCGCGCTGCGCCTGATCCCGGTCGTCGGCACGATCCTCTGGTCTCTCGCGAGCATCTTCGGCGTAGGCGTCGCCCTCGCGACCAAGTTCGGACGACGGGAACCGTGGTTCCTCGAGTTCCGCGCCGCGAACGCGTGAGCTGTCGCCCGCTACCGCGGGCTCGTTCGGCGCCGACCCACGGTTCCCCCGGCTGAAGCCGGGGGCTATCTTCTCTTGCCGCCTACGGCGGCATTTGTCTCGCCCGCGGTAGCGGGCGGAAGAGAGGACCTACATGTTTTCGACGATCGCTCGCGCGAACTCGCTGGTCTTGACCTTGGTCGCGCCTTCCATCTGGCGTTCGAGGTCGTAGGTGACTTTTTTCTGCTGGATCGTTTTCGCGATGCCGGTTTCAATGCCGTCGGCGGCTTCCCACCATTTCATGTGGCGGAGCATCATCACGGCGCTCAGGATCAGGGAGCCGGGGTTGATCACGTCCTGGTTGGCGTACTTCGGCGCGGTGCCGTGCGTCGCTTCGAAGATCGCGACTTCGTCCGATTCGTTGGAGCCGGGGGCCATACCGAGGCCGCCGACCTGGGCGGCGAGGGCGTCGGAGATGTAGTCGCCGTTGAGGTTCGTCGTCGCGAGCACCGAGTACTCGGACGGGCGCAGCAGGACCTGCTGAAACATCGAGTCGGCGATGCGATCCTTGATCACGATCTTGCCTGCGGGCGCGGCGCCGCTCAGCTCTGACTCCGGGATCGTGACGTCGCCGAATTCGTCCTTCGCAATCTCGTAGCCCCAGTCTTTGAACCCGCCCTCCGTGAATTTCATGATGTTGCCCTTGTGCACGAGTGTCACCGACTCGCGCTTCGTGGCAATGGCGTACTCGATGGCTTTGCGCACGAGTCGCTTCGAGCCGAACTCGGAGATCGGCTTGATGCCGATTGCGGAATTCTCGCGGATCTTGCCGGCCGTTCTTCGTTCCATCGTGTTGAGGAACTCGATCACCGCATTCGCCCCATCGGATCCCGCCGGCCACTCGATGCCCGCGTATACGTCCTCGGTGTTCTCGCGGAAGATGACCATGTCCACCTTTTGCGGTTCGCGCACGGGCGAGGGCACGCCGTCGAAGTAGCGCACCGGACGCACGCAGGCATAGAGGTCCAGCACCTGGCGCAGGGTGACGTTCAGCGAGCGGATGCCGCCGCCGACGGGAGTCGAGAGCGGGCCTTTGATCGAGACGCGATAGTGCGCGAGGTGATCGAGCGTCTCCTGCGGCAGATATTCGCCGAATTGCTGAAACGCCTTGTTGCCGGCGAAGACCTCGTGCCAATGAATCCTGCGCTTGCCGCCGTAGAGCTTTTCGACCGCTCCGTCGACGACGTACTTCGTCGCGCGCCAGATGTCGGGTCCGGTGCCGTCGCCTTCGATGTACGGCACGATCGGGTCGTCGGGCACGACGATCTTGTTGTTCTCGTAGCCGATGCGGGTGCCGGAGGTCGGGTGCGCGATGCGGTCAGTCATGGCGGGCGGACTTTAGCAAGGAGTCGCGGACTCTCAAAGCGACTTTGCGACTCCCGATCAGCGATCGCAGTCGCCGCAGATTGCGCCGATCGCTGACCGTCTCGATGGTCTTCGGCGTCTCGATGACTTTCGGGATGCGCGCGAAGCGCGGGTCGTTGAGCAGGAAGCGGAACGGCTCGAGTCCGAGCTCCCCTTCGCCGATGTGCTGATGGCGGTCGACGCGCGAGCCGAGGCCCTTCTTCGAGTCGTTCAAGTGAAACGCGCCGACGTTCTCGAGGCCGACGTGCCGCTCCAATTCGTCGATGGTGCGGTTGTACGCATCTTGCGTGCGAAGCTCGTAGCCGGCGGCGAAGACGTGGCAGGTGTCGAAGCAGATTCCGACGCGCTGCGGATCGTCGACGAGCTTGATCATCTTGCCGAGCTCCTCGAACGTGCAGCCGACGCAAGAGCCCTGACCCGCGGACGTCTCGAGCAGCGTGACCACGCGATGGTTCGGAATCGAGGCATACACCTGATCGAGGGAGCGCGCGATCTGTTCGACCGCGGCGTCCGGGCCGGCTCCCATGTGCGCGCCGGGATGCAGGACCACGGCGTGAATGCCGAGACGCTCCGCACGATCGAGCTCGTCGATCATGGCGGCGATCGACTTGCGGTGGAACTCTTCGTTGGTCGTGGCCAGGTTGATCAAGTACGACGCGTGCGTGAGCAGCGGCTTCACCGTGCGAAGCGCTGCGAATGTCGCGCAGTCTTCGTCGGTCAGCGTCTTCCCCTTCCACTGATTCGAGTTCTTCGCGAACAGCGCCACCGCGGACGCGTCGACGGCGGACGCGCGCTCGAAGATCGTGTGCAGACCGCCTCGGGTGGAGATGTGCGCGCCGATGAGATCGCCGGGAGCGTCGGGGAAGGTGAAGCGGGTCATTGCAATCTGAAATTCACCGTCACCGTGTAATAGACGTCGATCGGCTCGCCGCGGTACGTCGCGGGGCGGAAGCGCCAGCGGCTCACCGCGCGGCGTGCTTCCTCGCCGAGGCCGTAGGGGAGGTCCTTGATGATCTCGACGTTGTCGATCGTGCCGTCGCGGCGGACGATGCCGCGCACGACCACCGCGCCGCCGACGTTGCGTCGTCGCGCCGCCGCGGGGTAGCGCGGCACGACGCGATCGATCTCCTCTGGTTGCGTACCGCCCGGAGGCACCGCGCTGTACACGCCGGTCGCGCGCTCCACCGGTTCCGGCTCGGGCATCGGTTCGGGTTCGACGGGCGGCGGTTCGGCGATGGCGGTGTCGGCCACGGGCGGCGCCGTCTCCGTCGTAGCAGTGTCGGTCGGCGTGATGCTCGCGGTCTCGACGTCGAGCTGGCGCGTGCCGGATGAGCTGACGTCGATCGTGTCGACATGCGCGTACGCGATGGCCTTGCCGTGCTCGATCGCGTAGAAGTCGTGGTCGCGGGTGTAGACGACGACTTGCGTGCCGTCCGCGATCTCGCCCATCAGCGGATAAAAGATCGCCGGTCCGGCGTAGAGCTGCACGCGATCGGTCGCGACGCCCTGCAGCGGCGGCAGGTTCCGAATCGCTTCATAGCGCTGCATGCGGCGCTGTACCTCGGCGGTCTTCTCGAGCGCCGAGCGCTCGGCCCAACCCGCGAGCCCGTCCGCGGTCTGCACCCGCACCCACGCGCCGCGGTCTTCGAGCAGCGTCAGGCGATCGCCGCTCGTGGGCGAAGCAACGACGGGGGCGCGTGCGTGCGGCTCCGTGCGGACGCGAATCCGCTGCGGCAATACCGTCAGCGTCTCCAGCGCCGCCTCCTTGCCGCTCTTTTCCTCGCGCGCGTTGAAGACGATCAGCGCGAGCAACGCGAAAAACACGAGCGCGAGGAAGATGACGACGGCGAGGCCGCGTCCGTGGCGGGTGCGAGCATCAGTCATCGCTTCATCAGCGTATACAGGATCGCCTTCTGCACGTGCAGGCGGTTCTCGGCCTCGTCGTAGATCACGGATGCGGGGCTGTCGATCACCTCTGCGCTCACTTCCTCGCCGCGATGCGCGGGGAGGCAGTGCATGAAGATCGCGTCTTTCTTCGCCGACGCCATGTGCCGCGCGTCGACCATCCAGCCGTGGAAGTCGCGGTTGCGTTTCTCCGCTTCCGCCTCCTGGCCCATCGACGCCCACACGTCCGTTTCGACGATGTCCGCATCTTGGATCGCTTCGTCCATGGAAGTGGTGATGACAACCTTCGTGCCCGCCTCCTTCGCCGCCGCCTGCGCCTGCGCGACGACCTCGGCATTCGGCGCGTAGTCCGCGGGTGTGGCGACAGCGATGTCCATGCCGACCTTCGGCGCGGCGACGAGCAGGGAGTGCGCCATGTTGTTGCCGTCGCCGACATACGCGATCTTGCGGCCCTTCAGGTTGCCGCCGAATTTCTCCCACGCCGTGAAGTAGTCGGTCATCGACTGGCAGGGGTGCGAGAGGTCGGTGAGTCCGTTGATCACCGGCACGGTCGCGTGCTCGGCGAGGTCGGTGACGGTCTTGTGCGCGAACGTGCGGGCCATGATGCCGTCGACGTAGCGCGAGAGGACTTTCGCGGTGTCGGTGATCGGCTCGCCGCGGCCGAGCTGGATGTCGCGGGAGGAAAGGAACAGCGCGTGGCCGCCGAGTTGGTACATGCCCACTTCGAACGAGACGCGCGTGCGCGTCGACGATTTCTCGAAGATCATCGCCAGGGTCTGCCCTTCGAGGGCGCGGTTGAATTTTTTCGGCTCCTTCTTTATGTCCGCGGCGAGCGCGAACATCTCCGCCACCTCGGCAGCGGTGTAGTCGTTTACTTCAATGAAGTCTTTGTGTTTCATGGCGGGCGTATTCTAGTGCGCCAGCATGCTCTACCAGGTCCCGATGATCGAGGTGGCGGTGGTGGTCGCGCTCGCGGGCGTCGACCCCGAGGAGCACTTCCTCTATCTCGCGCCGTACTCGGAGCGGCGTGAAGGTCCGGAGACGGTCGCCGACTACTTGAACGGGCGTCGCCGCTTTTTCCCGATGGTCGTCGGCGGCGTGCCGAAGATGCTCAACCGCGATCAGATCCTGTGGGTGCGCTATGAGAAGCTGCCGACGGTGGTCGATCTGGAGATGACGCTCGTGGAGAAGCTGACGATCATCGAGCTCGCGAACGGGACGCGCATCGAAGGGATGGTTCCGATCGGCGACCGCCCGCGCGAGTCCTCGCGTATCTCGGATGTGCTGAACGACGCGACGGAGAGTTTCGTGCGCATCGACGCGGATGAGGACACGTACTTCGTGAACAAGGAGTTCATTCGAACGGTGATCCCGCGGTGACTGATCTGTCATCCTGAAGCCGCGCAGACGGCGAAGGATCTCCTTCGCCAGGACGAGATGCGCTCCGTCGGCAGGGGATTCTTCGCCGTCTGCGCGGCTTCAGAATGACAGCATGGTCCGTCCCTCTTCGCGCAACTTGATCAAATGCGCGGTCAACTGAATTTCCGCGGCGCCGTGCAGCCGCTCGTCCAGTTCCGGATAGATCCGCGCGCGTAGCTCGCTCACCGATTCTGCGCCCGCCGCGATCGCCTCGAGCACCTGGCGCTCGCGTTCGAGTCGATGCGCGATGTACTCGTCGATCAGCGCGACCGCGTCTTCTCGCGTCGGTCCGTGCGCAGGGTGGATGCGTTTCGGATTACGCGCGCGCAGTGTCCGCAGGGAGCGGATGTAGTCGCCCATGTGGCCGTCGGGCGGGAAGATCGCGGTGGTGCCGGTGCCGAGAATCGTGTCGCCGGTGAATAGATCACCCTCGGACGTGAGATAGCAGACATGCTCGTTCGTATGTCCGGGCGTGGCGATGACCTCGATGTCCACGTCGTCGATGCGTAGCACCTCGCCTCCGCCGACGCGTTGATCGACGTCCTGGAGCACGTTTCGCGGCGCGATGATGCGCGCGCCGGTTGCTTCTTTCAGCGGCACGGCCGCGGGTGCGTGATCGCCGTGGCGATGCGTGATGAGGATCGTGTCGAGGCGCGGCATGGCCGTGCGGATCGCGTCGATGTGCGATTCGATCGACGGGCCTGGATCGAGCACCGTAGTCTCGCCGAGGAGATACGTGCGCGTGCCGTCGAGCGTGAACGGGCCGGGATTCGGGGCGGTGATGGAGCGGATGTTCATTGCAACCTGTCATCCTTGAAGCCGCGCAGACGGCGAAGGATCCCGTGCACCGAACGCGTCGCGTGTTTCCGTAGGGGGTCCTTCGCCGCGCTGCGCCGGCTCAGGATGACACATCAGGACAGCGTCGGTTTTCCATCGCGCAGCACAGGCTGGATCGGTTCGACCGCGATCCCGCGGCGCGACTCGATGAGCTCATCCGCGGTCACGAAGCCGATCAGTGCCTCGAGGTTCCGCAGCGTCGGAAAGACCATCTGCATCTCGTGTGCAGCATGCTTCGCGAGGGCGTTCATGGGATGGATCCAGGTCACGTCGACGGCCTCGTTCTGTTCTGCGGTCGCGATTGCGTCGCGCGACACTTTCACGAGATAGAAGTACGTGTCGAAGCGCTTCGGCACGCCGACGGGCGTGATCCACCGCGACGTCAACACGAGCGTCTCGAGATCGAGCGGCGCCTCCGCGAGCAGAGGGCGGATGGAGATGCTCCCGGCGAGCAGTCGTTTGCGTTTGTGCTCCGCGTCTTCGAGCGGCTCGCCGAGCCACACACCGGTTTCTTCGAACGTCTCGCGCGCGGCGGTGATTTTCAGGCCGCCGAGCTCGTGATCGAGATCCTCGGCGATGCCGCCGGGAAACACCCACGCGTTCGGCATGAACGACGCGCCGGCGTGACGCCGCATCATCAGCACTTCGAAGGGAGCGTCGCGCAGGACGATCGCGCTCGCGGCGGGAAGGGGCTTCACTTCGTCGTTCAGCATCGTCCCTGCCACCCGACCCACTCTTCGCCGTTCGGTCCGCGCTCTTTCTTCCAGATCGGCACGGTGTCCTTGATGCGATCGATCATCATCCGGCAGGCCTCGAACGCCTCTGCGCGATGCGTCGACGACGCGACGATTGCGATCGACGAATCGCCGACGACGAGGTGCCCGAGACGATGAACGACCGCGAGCGCGACGTCGGGATAGTGCGCGGTGGTCTCGCGCACGATCGCGTCGATTTCTTTCTCCGCCATCGGCCGGTACGCGTCGTAGAAGATCGACTCGACGGTTTTGCCTTCGTGATGATTGCGGACGACTCCTTCGAAGAGCACGTACGCGCCGTCGGAGGGACGCATCACGCGCGCGACGAGCGCGTGGGCATCGATGGGGTCGTCGGTGAGGTACGACATCAGCCGCCTGCCACGGGAGGGATGAATGCGAGCTCGTCGCCGTCGCGCAGGATCGTCTCCGGCTCCGCGTAGCTCTCGTTGACGGCGATCATCGGCGGCTGCGTGTAATCGGTGAGCTTCGCGAACTCGTTGCGCAGCGATTGCCACACGTCGCGCGCGGTCGTCCCCTCGTCCACCGCGAGCTCGCGCACGTCGGTGCCCGCGATGTCGCGCAGGACGGCGAAGAAGAGGAGCCGCACCTTCATGAGTTGCATTGTAGAAAGTCTAGGAGTGGGGGGGGGGGGGGGG
>DASYGV010000003.1:0-9427 GCA_035999335.1 Thermoanaerobaculia bacterium
GTTCGTATGACCTCGAGCTCCTCCGAGGCGGAAAGGGCTGACGCTCCGCGTCCTTGTCGCCGTCCGGCGCTCGCCCACGCCGCCACGCGACTGTCAAATATGTCCCTGTACACGATTGTCAGGAATGTCTCCGGTCATACCCCCGCCGGAGGCCTCCCGTCGTCCCCCCGTCTCATCCGCGAAAACCCGCCGTTCGTCGCAATCGTGTGGGCGAGTTGCCGCGCGGAGCCGATCATTCGCGGTATGAGAATCTTTCGATCCGATGCCGAGCGTTACGACGGTGTGCGGCCGATCCACATCTATCTGCTGCGAACGCTCTTCCTGTTGATTTTCCTGTTCGTCGGCTACGACTCGTGGTCCGCCCTCCTCAAACACGAAGGGGCGTGGGACCCGATGAGAGCGGCGGCGTTGAGCATGTTCGCGGCGTACTCTCTGCTGTCGATCCTCGGCGTATTTCGGCCCCTGAAGATGCTTCCGATCGTGATCTTCGTGGTCTTCTACAAGACCATCTGGCTGCTCTTCGTCGCCTACCCTTTGTGGGCGGCCGGTCAACTAGCCGGATCCCCCGCCGAGGGGATGACCAAGGTGTTCCTGTGGGTGCCGGTGGCGATCGTGGCGGTGCCGTGGAAGTACGTGCTCGACAAGTACGTGCTGACGACCACCGCTCGCGCAGTTTCGTCAGGATCCTGAGAGGACGACGCCGGTCGTGATGATGCGTCCCTGCTCCGTGGTCGCCCACACACAGAGCGTCTCCCTGTCCGCGGCGGACAGCTTCGCGCCCCAGTGCGCCCAGAGGTACTCGCGCAGCGGCATCTCGCCGTTCTTCACCATCCCGCACACCTCTTCCATCTTGTGCGCGGCCTTCTTCGGCGAGTACGTGCCGAACTCGGAGATGTTCAGCTCTCCGCGTCCTTCGTCGATGTGGTCCTTCAGCCACCACGAGACCGGGGTGATCTGGCTGTACCACGGATAACGCGTGCGGCTGCTGTGGCAGTCGATGCACGAGCGGTCGAGGATCGCCTGCACGTTCGCCGGCGCGCGCAACTGGTGCGCGGGATCGATCGGCGGATTGGTGAACTCGGGACGGACGAACTGTGCCGCGAGGAACGCAACGGCGAGAACGAGCAGCGTGGTCTTGATGATCTTTTTCATGATCCTCGATAGGTCGAATAGCCGAACGGACTGAGAAGCAGCGGTACGTGGGTATGATGCTCAGGAGCGTCGACCGTGAACACGATCGTCACCTCGGGGAAGAATCCACCAGGGTTGTAGCCGCCGGTGTCGAAGGTGAGGCGGTACGTTCCGGGCTCCGCGTGCTCGAGGAGACGGGCGCGGCCGTCGTCGTCGGTGACGCCGTCGAAGAGGACGTGCTCGCCTCGGACGAGCACGAGGCGGACGCCGACCGCGGGGCGGCCTTTGGCGGTGTCGAGGACGTGTGTGGTGATGCCCATGGTTTTTTCTCAGTTTATCCCGCGCGTAGACGCGGGATCTCGGGTGCCCCCGCGCCGCATGTGGCTCGTGCGCTGCCGGTGTAACCGGAGATCCCGCGTCTACGCGCGGGATAAACTAAAAAAACTAGAGAACCAGTTTCTCCAGCCGCAACGCCATGATCTTCTTCTGCTCGTCCGCCGCGACGCTGAGCTCTTCGTCGCGCGAGTGGGTTATCCGCTCGCGCAGGCTCGCGAGCATTTCGTCCGCGGTCTTGCCGGTCGCGCAGATGAGGTAGACGAAGCCAAACTTCTCCTCGTAAGCACGGTTGCCTTCCGCGAGCGCGCGCATCGTTTCCTCCGACGCGTTGCTCGTGCCTGACTGCTCCTGTTGCGACCAGCCGGGCTTTCGCTCCCCGATGCGCGGATGCGCGGCGAAGGCCTCGAGCCGGTCTTCGTCGGAGAGAGCGTCCCAGGTTTTCCCGGCGGCGTGCTCCATGTCGTCCCAGGCCGCGAACGGGCGCAGGCCGTACATCCGCATCGCCCAGTTCTTGGAGCCGCAGACCTTGATCAGGTCGCGCGGGCTGAAGAGCGTGTTCACGTGGCGCAGGGCTGCATCCCGCCGTCCCTTCTGTGTCGCGACGCACCACACGCGCAGGCGCGAGATGCCGCCGTCGGGAAAGACGTTCACGCGCAGGTGCGTGAACGGGCCAGGCGTCAGGAGCTCGTCGATGAAGAAGTGCCGCGTGTGCGCCTGCAGCTTCGTGCGCGGCAGCAGCTCGGTCCAGGTCTCGCCGTCGATGCTTCCTTCGATCGACGCGGTGTCGGGATAGTTTCCCTTGAAGTGATTCGTGTCGACCTCGATCCGCCGCACGCGGCCTTCCGTCGCGAGCTCCACGATGACCCAGTCGTGTCCTGGACCGCGGCGCCGCTTCGTTTCCCAGCCGTCGCTCATGTTGTGCGCGCGGCCGGGCATGATCAGGTTGTGCTTCGGACCGAAGAACATGTCGCTGCAGGTCAAGACCTGACCGCCGTTCTCCGCGGCGGCGAGATCGACCTCGGTAGCGAGTCCGCCGGCGAGGCGCCAGTCGGGAACGACTTCGCCGTGGACGCGCAGGCGCGCGACGCCGCCGTCGGGGAAGATGTTGAGGCGCACGTGCGTGACGGCTTCCGTGAGCTCGACGTTGAAGACGTTTTCGTGATCCCCCTGCAGCGGCGAGCGTTGCAGGAGCGGGCGCCATTCGGCGTTCAGCAGGTCCTCGATCGATGCGTCGGCGCGCATCGACGTGCCGTCGAGCGACGCGGACTCCGGATAGTTTCCGCGGAAGAACGCGGTGTCGATGACCACGCTGCGCACGACGCCGCGGAGTCCGAGGCGCACGATTGCGAAGTCGTGACCGGGGACGCGCTTGCGGCGGCTCTCCCAGCCGTCCATCCACTTGCCGCGGTCGGTGTACTCGTGCTCCTTCCAGACCGGCTTCGAAGGCTTCAGGAGATTTTCTTTTTCGGCGAAGAAGTCGTCGTTCGCGTAGAGAACGCTGCCGCCGAGGCGTTCGCTGGCGAGATCGAGTAGGTCGGACATTGCTCTTTCTTAAGTTTATCCCGCGCGGAGACGCGGGATCTCCGGTAATACCGGCAGCGCACGAGCCACATGCGACGCAGGTGCACCCGAGATCCCGCGTCTACGCGCGGGATAAACTGGGGGAGCTACCAAGAAGAACCAGCAACGTAAGTCGCCTTCACCACGCCGTACAACGTCTCGCCGAGGTAGGGCGTGACCTTGTGTTTGTGCCGGATCATTTCCGGCTCGACGACGAACGTCGCGTCGGGATCCCAGACCACGAAGTCGGCGTCGTTGCCGATGGCGATCGCGCCTTTGTTCGCGAGGTTCGCGAGGCGCGCTGGTCCTGCGCAGCACCAGCGCGCGAGGTCCTCGATCGTGTGGCCGCGAAGTCGTGCGTTCGTCCAGACGATCGGCAGGACGAACTGCAGCGACGCGATGCCGCCCCAGGCGTTCGCGAAGTCGCCTTTCTTCAGCTCGGGCGTGCACGGCGAGTGGTCGCTCACGACGAGATCGATGAGGCCCGCCGCGAGTCCGTGCCAGAGCTTCTCGCGGTTGTCGCGCTCGCGGATCGGCGGCGCGCATTTGAACTCGGTGCGGCCGCGCGGCACGGACTCCGCGGCGAAGTGGAGATAGTGCGGCGTCGTCTCGGCGGTGAGCGGGAGGTCCTTCGCGCGCGCCAGGATCGAGAGAGCGCTCGCCGACGAGAGGTGCACGACGTGCATCCGCGCGCCGGTGTCCCTGCAGACGCGCAGCAGCAGTTCGATCGCCGCGTCCTCCGCCTCGTTCGGCCGCGAATGCAGATATGTCGCGTAGTCCGCGGGATCGCCGTGCGGCTCGTGGAGATGCTCGCCGAGCTCCGCGTGCACGAGCAGCGGCGCGTTGGTGCCGGCCAGCTCTCGCGCGGCTTCGTAGAGCTGGCGCTCGTCGACGTTCGGGAACTCGTCGACGCCGGAGTGCACGAGAAAACACTTGAACCCGCGCACGCCGCGCTCCAGCATCGGACGCAGCTCGCGCGTGTTGCCGGGAATCACGCCGCCCCACAACTCGACGTTGACGACGCCTTTCGCGTGACGCTGTTTTTCCTCCAGCGCGCTGACGGTGGTGGTCGGGGGAAGGGAGTTGAGCGGCATGTCGACGATGGTCGTGATCCCGCCCGCGAGCGCCGCGCGCGTGGCGGTCTCGAAGCCTTCCCACTCGGTGCGGCCGGGCTCGTTGACGTGCACGTGCGAGTCGACGAGGCCGGGCATGAGGACCAGGTCGCCATAGTCGTGGTCAGCGGGGCCGTGGGGCTCGATGGCGACGATGGTTTCGTCGAAATCGATCGTGGCGGGGCGGACGCCAGTAGGCAGAACGACCCGCCTGGACGCAATGCGCATCGTGTGATGGTACTTTGGAGTGCGGAGGCAACGCCTCCGCTTTCCAATCACGCGATTCGAAAGCGGTGGCCTTGCCACCGCACTCCATATGACCTTCTTCGAAGCACTCAACGACCTCGCGGAATCCGGCGCGCCCTTCGTCGCCGTTACGGTCGTCGACACGCTCGGTTCCACCCCGCAGGACCGCGGTGCGAAGATGCTGGTCACGCAGCAGGGGCGGCACTTCGGCACCGTTGGTGGCGGGAAGATCGAGGCGCGCGCGATCGAAGAAGCGCTGTCGATGCTGCGCGACGACGCGGCGCCAAAGACGCGGTTCTATCAGTGGTCGCTGGAGAAGGACATCGGCATGACCTGCGGCGGGATCGTGCGGGTCTACTTCGAGACCTTCAACGTCACGCGCTGGAACATCGTCGTTTTCGGCGCGGGTCACGTCTCGGCGGCGCTGGTCGACGCGCTGGCGAAGCTCGACTGCCGCATCACCTGCATCGATCCGCGCCCGGAGTGGCTGGAACGTTTACCGGCATCGCCGAAGCTGCGTTGTGTGCAGGCCGGCGACATGCCGTCCGAGGTGGCGAAGATCCCGGAGGGATCGTTCGTGTTGCTGATGACGATGGGGCACACGACCGACAAGCCGATCCTCATCGAGATCCTCCGCACGCGGAAGTTCCCCTACCTCGGCGTGATCGGCAGCAACGCGAAAGCAAAGCGGCTGCGGCAGGACGTGCTCGACGCCGGGCTGCCGGAGGAGATGACCAAAGCGTTCTTCTGTCCGGTCGGCCTCGAGATCGGCTCGAATCATCCGCACGAGATCGCCATCTCCGTGGCGGCGCAATTGCTTCAGGTCCGTGGGTGAGATGATCCGCTAAAGGATGAGGTGAATGGCTGTACGAAAGAAGAAGCGCGTCGTGAAGAAAAACGCGGCAGTGGAAGAGCTGGAGAACATGGGCGGCGATGTGGTGCCGAACGTGCCGATTGAGGTGGGGCGCGCCGTCGATCGGAGCGCCGGCTTCCAGCCGGCCGCTCCGCCGGCTTCCAGCCGGCCCGAGGAAGAAGGCTGGCAGGATGCCAGCGCTCCGCGCCATGTCGAACCTCGAGCGATCCGCGAGCATACGCTTGATCAGATCGAGCCAGAGGCCAGCGACACGCGTCCCGAGTCCCTTCTCACCGACTGGGACATTCATCTCTTCAACGAAGGCACGCATCACAAACTCTGGAAGAAGCTTGGCAATCATTTCGTCCCGGGCGGGGTGATGTTCGGTGTGTGGGCTCCGAACGCGGAGCGCGTGAGCGTCGTCGGCGACTTCAACGACTGGAACACGAGCGCGAATCCGTTGCGCGCGCACGCGGGCTCGGGGATCTGGGAAGGCTTCGTCGCGGGTCTCGAGCGCGGCGCGACGTACAAGTACCACGTCGTCTCGCGCTTCAACGGCTACCGCGTCAACAAGGCCGATCCGATGGCCGTGCATCAGGAGACGCCGCCGGCCACAGCGTCGAAAGTGTGGGACCTCGACTACGAGTGGAGCGACGACGAGTGGATGCGCAATCGCCGCGCGCACAATTCCTACGAAGCGCCGATGTCGATCTACGAAGTCCACCTCGGATCGTGGCGGCGCGTCTCGGACGACGGCGGCAAAACGTGGCGCTCGATGAGTTACCGCGAGATCGCCCAGCCACTCGCCGACTACGTGAAGAAGATGAACTTCACACACATCGAGCTCATGCCCGTACAGGAGCATCCGTTCTACGGCTCCTGGGGCTATCAGGGCACCGGGTACTTCGCGCCGACGAGCCGCTATGGCACGCCGCAGGATTTCAAGTACCTCGTCGACGTGCTGCACCAGAACGGGATCGCGGTGATCCACGACTGGGTGCCGTCGCACTTTCCGAGCGACGAGCACGGGCTCGCGTACTTCGACGGCACGCATCTCTACGAGCACTCCGACCCGCGCAAAGGATTCCATCCCGACTGGAACTCGCTGATCTTCAACTACGGACGCACCGAGGTGCGCTCGTTCCTGCTCTCGAGCGCGCTGTATTGGCTCGACGAGTACCACATCGACGGAATCCGCGTGGACGCCGTCGCGTCGATGCTCTATCTCGACTACTCACGCAAGGCCGGCGAGTGGATCCCGAACGAGTTCGGCGGACGCGAGAACATCGACGCGATCTCGTTCTTGCGGCGGCTGAACGAGGACGTCTACAAGGTCCATCCCGACGTGCAGGTGATCGCCGAGGAGTCGACGGCGTGGCCGATGGTCTCGCGGCCGACGTACGTCGGCGGCCTCGGGTTCGGCATGAAGTGGGACATGGGCTGGATGCACGACACGCTGCGGTATTTCTCGAAAGAACCGGTGCATCGCAAGTTCCACCACAACGACGTCACCTTTCGGATGATGTACGCGTTCACGGAGAACTTCGTGCTGCCGCTCTCGCACGACGAGGTCGTACACGGCAAGGCCTCGCTGATCGGAAAAATGCCGGGCGACGAGTGGCAACGCTTCGCGAATCTGCGTTTGCTCTTCGCGCACATGTACGCGAGTCCCGGCAAGAAGCTGCTGTTCATGGGCGGCGAGATCGGCCAGTACCGCGAGTGGAACCATGACGCGAGTTTGGAGTGGGACCTGCTGCAGCATCCGCTGCACGCGGGCGTCAACCGCTGGCTCGAAGATCTCAACAAGGCCTATCGAGACATCCCCGCGATGCACGAGCTGGACATGGCGCCGGAAGGCTTCGAGTGGATCGACTGCAACGACACCGAGGGCAGCATCATCAGCCTGATGCGCCGCTCGAAGTCGCGTCCCGACGAAGTCGTGGTCGTGGTGTTGAACTTCACTCCGCTGACGCGGCACAACTATCAGATCGGCGTGCCCCGTAGGGGTCACTGGCGCGAGGTGCTCAACACCGACGCGCTGCTGTACGGCGGCAGCGGGCAGGGGAACATGGGCGGCGTCGACGCTGCACCGATTCCGCTGCACGGACGCAAGTGGTCGGTGACTCTCACGGTGCCGCCTCTCGGCGCGGTGTTCCTGCTTTCGGGCGACGATGCGGAAGAAGTCGCGTCCGAGGAGGTCACGGTCGAGGTCGAGGCCGAGGAAGCGCTTGTCTGATCGCCCCGACCAACGGAGCGCCGGCTTCCAGCCGGCCGGGCCGCCGGCATCTTGCCGGCCCGGACACGCGCCGGCTGGAAGCCAGCGGCCCAGCCGGCAGGATGCCGGCGCTCCGATCGGCGCGCGCGTGCTCGACGGCGGCCGCTGCGCGTTTCGCGTCTGGGCGCCGCATCGCGAGAAGGTGGAGTTGCACATCGTAGGGGGCGCGGGCTTTCAGCCCGGCGCCGGGCTGGAAGCCCGGGCCCCCATTCCGATGGCGAAGACCCCAAACGGCTATCACGAAGCGATCGTCGACGACTGCGGCGAAGGCACGCGTTACCTGTACGTGCTCGACGGCGCGAACGAGCGTCCCGATCCCGCGTCGCGTCATCAGCCCGAGGGTGTGCACAAAGCGTCCGAGGTGATCGCGAGCGATTTCGAGTGGCACGATCGTGGATGGACGGGCGTCGCGCTCGAGGACTACGTCGTGTACGAGCTGCACGTCGGCACGTTTACGGAGGAAGGGACGTTCGACGCGATCATCCCGCGTCTCGATCGGCTGAAAGAGCTCGGCATCACCGTCGTCGAGTTGCTTCCGATCGCGCAGTTCCCGGGTGATCGGAACTGGGGCTACGACGGCACGTATGTCGCCGCGGCGCAGTCGTCGTATGGCGGACCGCGCGCGCTGAAGCGCCTCGTCGATGCGTGCCATCAGCGCGACCTCGGAATCCTCCTCGACGTCGTCTACAACCACCTCGGCCCCGAAGGGAACTATCTCGCCGAATTCGGGCCGTACTTCACCGATCGCTACAAGACGCCGTGGGGCCTCGCGATCAATTTCGACGGACGGCACAGCGACGACGTGCGCTGGTTTTTCATCCACAACGCGCTGCAGTGGATCGACGAGTTTCATTTCGACGGACTGCGCGTCGACGCCGTGCACGCGATCGTCGATCCTTCCGCCGAGCCGTTCCTGCAGGACCTGAATCTCGCTGTGCACGCGCGGGCCAAGGAGCTCGGCCGCCGCGTCTACAGCATCGCCGAGAGCAATCTCAACGACCCCCGCGTGATCACGCCGGCCGAGGACCTCGGACTCGATTTCGACTCGCAGTGGGCCGATGACTATCACCACTCGCTGCACGTCCTCTTCACGGGCGAGCAGGACGGCTACTACGCCGGGTTTCCCGTGAAGGTGAGCAACCTCGGGCGCGTCCTCGAGACCGGGTATCTCTACATCGGACAGCACTCGCCGTACCGCGGACGCAAATACGGGCGGAGCCCGCAGACGCGCGATGGCGCGAAGTTCGTGGTCTCGATGCAGAACCACGATCAGGTCGGAAACCGGATGCTCGGCGAGCGGCTGACGGGCATCGCGTCGATCGAGCAGGTGCGTCTCGCCGCGGCAGCGATCATCCTCTCGCCGTTCATCCCGATGCTGTTCATGGGCGAGGAGTACGGCGAGACCGCGCCGTTTCAGTACTTCACGTCGCACGGCGACGCGGACCTGATCGAATCCGTGCGCAAGGGACGTCTCGAAGAGTTCGACGATTTCATCTGGGCGAGCGATCCGCCGGACCCGCACGACGAGGAGACGTTCCGCCGCTCGAAGCTGAACTGGTCGCTGCTCGATCGGGAGGAGCACGCGTCGATGTGGCGGCTCTACCGCCAGTTGCTCGCGCTGCGGCGTGATACGCCGGCGCTGCGGCGTCTGGATCTCGCATCGCTGGAGACGCACGCGGACGACGGGAAGTTCGTGCTGCTCATTCGTCGCTGGAGCGATGCGGATCAGGCGTTGGTGGCGTTCAACTTCAGCGATCAGGCGCAGACCGTGGAGGCGCCGGAGGGGAACTGGGCCGCGCTCATGGATACGGGCGCGAAGATTGAAGGGTCACGGCTGACGCTGCCGCCGCACAGCTTTGCTGTTTGGAAAATCTAGGAGTGCGGCGGCGAGGGGGTATGGGCGGTGGGAAGCCA
>DASYGV010000019.1:0-34569 GCA_035999335.1 Thermoanaerobaculia bacterium
GCGGAAAGGGCTGACGCTCCGCGTCCTTGTCGCCGTCCGGCGCTCGCCCACGCCGCCACGCGACTGTCAAATATGTCCCTGTACACGATTGTCAGGAATGTCTCCGGTCATACCCCCGCCGGAGGCCTCCCGTCGGTCCCCCTTCACATCTGCCGGAAGACGTGCAGGTAGTTGCGGCTGACTGGCAGCACTTCTGAGCGGCCCTTGAGGTGGATCTCGGCAGTGTCGTTGTCGTGTCGCCGGACGTGGCTGATGGAGCGGAGGTTCACCACCACCGAGCGGTGGACCTGCGCGAACTGATTGGGATCGAGCTGCGCGATGAGCTCCTTCAGCGGCGTGCGCACCGTCGCCTCAGCCGGTTGCCCGCCCTCGGCGCGCCAGGCGATGATGGTGTACTTCGCGTCCGAGCGGACGTAGTCGATCTCGTCGACGGAGATCAGGCGCACCGTCTGCCCCACCTGCGCACGAATCCATCGCAGCGGTGGGGCGGCGGGAATCCCTTGCAGCGCTGCCAACTGCGCGGCGAGTTGTTGCAGCAGCGCCTCCGTGTTCACCGCCGGGCGTGCCGCCGCCAGACGTTCTTTGAGCCGCGCCACCGTCTCCTCGAGACGCGCCTGTTCGACCGGTTTGACGAGGTAATCGAGCGCGCCCTGCGCGAACGCCTGCACGGCGTAGTGGTCGTAAGCCGTGACGAAGACCAGGTGCGCGCGGCGGCCGATGTGGCTCGCCGCATCCATTCCGGACAACCCGGGCATATGCACGTCGAGAAAACAGACGTCGGGCTTTTGTGCCTCGAAGAAGTTGACCGCCTCGCGGCCGTTGCGCGCCTGCGCCACGATCTCGAGCTCGGGCCAGGCCTGCGTCAACTGGCGCGCCAGCGCCTCGCGCAGCAGCGGCTCGTCGTCGGCGATCAGTGCGGTCGGACTCTTAGGCATCAGTTCGTCCCTGCAATCGCGGGCATCTCCAGTTCGGCGCAGACGCCGCGTTCCTGCGGCGTGATCCGCAACTGCGCGTCACCGCCGAACATCAGTTGCAGACGCTCGTGCAACGTAGAGAGGCCGGTGCGCAGTCCCTGGTCCGTCTGACGCAGACCGACTCCTGTGTCGCTGACGCGAATCATGCAGCGGTCGCCGCGCCGCTGCACGTGAATGTCGATCGAGCCGCCTTCTTCGCTCGGGTCGATGCCATGACGGACAGCGTTCTCGACGAGCGTGAGCAGCGTCGTCGGCGGACAGCGGAGCGCAAGCGCGGAGTCGTCGACGTGCAGCGCGTATCGCAGGCGGTCGGGCATGCGCATGTGCATCAGCTCGAGATACGCCTCGACCAGACGCAGCTCGCGTCCGAGCGTCGCGGCCGGCTCGTGGAGCAGAGGCACGGCGGCACGGAGATAGTCGATGAGACTGCGCAGCACGGCCGAGGCTCGCGGCGATCCGGTGTCGACCAGGGCCTGAACGTTCGCCAGGGTGTTGAAGAGAAAGTGCGGCGCGACCTGCGCCTGGAGCAACTGCAGACGGGCGTCGAGGGCCTGGCGTCCGAGCTCACTCCGCTCCAGCTCGAACGCGAGCGCCTGATGCCGCGCCAGCGCTTCCTTCTGCCGCACCAGCGCCGCCAGCGCCGTCCACGGCGCGATCAGAAGACTGAAGAAGGTGAGCATCATCCAGCCTTCGAACCGGTCCGGATCGTCCCAGAACTGCGGCGCACCGGGCTTCGTGGAGATGAACCAAAGGTACAACGTCGAAAACGGCACCGACACGCCGACGGCCACCACTTGCACCACCCACCGCGCGACCCATCGCGGCAGCCGTTTCGGCCAATGCTCGAAGACCGAGAACACGAGCGTGGCGATGAGGGCCACGGCGGCCGCGCGCATCTGGATCGAGGCCATTCCGTCGCGCCATCCCTGTCCGAGGAGGAAGGCGCATGCGCCGGACAACGCGAGCGCGACGAACAGACGTCTCATGAAGTTCGAGGATACCGCTCGTTCCACTTCTCCAACGGTCGTGCGACGAAGGGCGGTTATGAGTGAGCGGGTGGTGGTTGGGGCGGATGGGTGGAGGATTAGGCGATCCTGCACGTAAGATGGCATTCGTGCCGGCGTCTGACCTTCAACCGCGAACTCCGATCGAGAATCGAATCGAGGGGCTCGATGCTTTCCGCGGCGCGACGGTCGCGGCGATGCTGCTGGTCAACAATCCGGGCACGTGGAGCGCCGTCTGGTGGCCGCTCGCGCATGCGGAATGGCATGGCTGGACTCCGGCCGATCTCATTTTCCCGTTCTTCCTTTTCGTCGTCGGCGTGACGACCGAGCTCTCCCGAAAGGATCCCTGGCCGATTCTCAAGCGCGGGCTGCTGATCATCCTCTTCGGTCTGCTGCTGAATGCCTTTCCCTTCTTCTGGTGGGGATCGATGCCCGACGCAACATGGATGGAGCGCATTGCCTGGCGTCTCGATCACCTCCGGTTCATGGGCGTCCTCCAGCGCATCGGCATCGTCTACATCATCAGCGCGTTCATTGCCCGCGCGTTCGAGTCGTCGACGTCGCCGATCGACCGGATCGAAGCGTCTGCCATGCGCCGGCTGGGAGATCCGCGAATCCCGATCCTGGCCATCGCCGTCGCCATTCTGATCGCCTACTGGCTCGCCCTCGGATTCGCTCCGCTCGAGCCCCCCGAAGTCACGGTTGCAGCGCAGATCGATCGCGCGATTCTCGGCACGAAGCACATCTGGTCGAGCACGAAGACCTGGGATCCGGAAGGACCGCTGTCGACGATTCCGGCGGTGGCTACGGCTCTCCTGGGAATCCTGGTTGCGCGATGGGTGCGCGCGGCCAAGGTCAAGGAGTTGACCATCGCCGGTCTCTTCGGAATCGCCATCGGATGGCTGTGGGGGCTCGTGTTCCCGATCAACAAGGGGCTGTGGACGAGCTCCTACGTCGTCCTCACCGCCGGATTCGCCTGCGTCGTTCTGGCGCTCTTCATCTGGATCGTGGATGTGAGGCGTCAGCGGACCTGGGCTAGGCCGTTCATCATCTTCGGACTCAATCCGCTCTTGGCGTTCGTCGGCACGGGCGTGATGGCGCGTCTTCTGAGCATCATCAAGATCGACGGTGTCTCGCTGCAGGCGCTCAGCTATCGCACCTTGTTCGAGCCCTTCTTCGAACCGCATTACGGGTCGTTTCTCTGGGCTTTTTCCCTGGTGCTGGTGTGGCTTGCGATTCTGTGGCTGTTGTATCGACGCGGAATCGCGTTGCGAGTCTAGGAAAGTGCGGGCGCGTCCCTTCGGACGCGCCCGCGGGGTCTCCGTTACTTCGGCTGCTGGTTGGTGGAGATCGGAGCCGGCGGCAACAGCTTTGCCACCTTCTTCGCGATCTTCGCCGCCGCCTTCGCCGCGCGATCCGCCGCCTTCTTCGCGGCCTCCTCGGGCGTCAGCTTGCGGCCGCGTCCGAGCGCACGGCGCATGTCCGCGACGTGCGGCTTGAGGTGCGCGTTCTGCGGCAGCTTCGCCAGCCGCTGCGCCAATGAGTACGTGGTCAGCGCCTCGTTGCCCGCCACGTTGCGCGCGACGGTGACGCTGTACCGGACGAAATGCGCCAGCGCCTCGAGCTCGTCGGCGAGCGGACTGTACGCATCCGCGTAGCTCACCAGGTCGCGCACCTGTGCCGGCGTCGCGCCCTCCGAGCGCACCAGCACCGGCTGGTTCGCCAGCGCCACGTTCGTCAGCTCGACGAAGACGGGCGACACCGACGCGACGCTGTTCAGCCGCCTCGTCGCGTCCGGCGCCGCCGGGATGGCGAAGCGCGGGATCTGCTCACGCCAGCGCTGAAGCTCCAGGATGCGCTCCTGCGCCGACTCGGCGTGATTGCCGGCCGGGATTGCCGGCGGGTCCGTGGATACAGTTGTGGATACACCATTCTCATTCGTGCTCATAAAGGCTTTCCTTTCTTTCTTCGAATCCGTGCTTGTGGTCAGAGCGCGGGGGTCGAAGAGAGAGGAGGAGCACGCCCCTGAGAGGTGCGTGGGGGAACGGTCAGGACGGCCGGGCGGGGAGTCCGCCGCCGCTTATGGAGAATGACCGAGATGCGGTCCGCGACGCGCGGCTGCCGGACGGCGAGGAACGCGCGGACCGGAACCGGGCGCGGGGCCAGGACGATGCGCGGGCGGCTGTCGGATGGATGCTCGGGCACGAGCGCGCCGCAGGCGAGGCCGGCGAACACCTCCACCTGCCGCAGGACCACTTCGCCCGTGGCGTGGAGCAGATAGTTGGCGACGGCCTGCCAGCGCTCGGACGCCAGCTCGACGAGCTCGGGCACGTCACCCGTCGCCAGCTCCGGCGCGCGGCCGAGGCACTCCGTGGCCGTGGCCAGTTCCCGCGAGACGCGGAGGAGCCGCAGCCTGGCAGCGGCCAGCCGGCGTGCTCCGCCGATGAGGCGCCGCGCAGTGCGGACCGGACGCCGTTCCACGCAGCGTTCGAAGACGGCAACCGTCTCCATCGTCGATTCGATCAGACGCACCGCCGAGTCGAGGGCGCGATGAGCGCTCCGGTACGGACGGACCCAGTCCGGCCGCCGCGCGCCCTGCTGGCGGCGGCGTTTCCGGCACGTGCCGGTGGCGCCTGTGGGCGCCGTGGCGTGGTTCGGTCTAGTCATACGAACGTACTCATCGCTAATGCTAATTTAGCATAATATGGCTACCCTAGCCGGCTGTCAACCATTAAATATGCTTAAAGAACATATGAATGGAATGCGGGTTACGCGTCGGAGACATCGATTGCATCCGCGATGGATTCGATTGCGAACGCGATGGATTCGATTTCGAGCGCGATTGAATCGATCGCGAGCGCGATGGAATCGATTGCGAACGCGATTGAATCGATCGCGAACGCGATTGAATCGATTGCGAACGCGATGAGATCGAACGCAAGAACGGCGCAATCCGGCGCACGGCTGGCGCAATCCGGCGCACGGGCCATGCGATGGATTGCAACCGCCGTGCGTTCGATCGCACCGCCCGTGCGCTCGATCCCACCGCGCGCGAGCTCGATCGCATCCGCGATGCGATCGATGTCCATCTGCGACGCATGGCATCATTCGCGCGCATGAAGGGCTCGCATCCACAACAGCAGCTCGTCGAGCGCCGCGATCGAGGAGTGATCCGCCATGCGAGCGAGAGCTACGGCGTTTCACTCGAGGGCGTTCCTCTCACCGTCTCTCTTCCCGACTCGGGCAACGCCGAGATCGTGGTTCTCGCCGCGATTCATGGCGATGAACCGGAGACCGCCGTCGCCGTTTCCGAGGCACTGCGATGCATCTCCCGAGGCGACCTGCAGGCGGCGGTGATTCTCTGCGGCAACCCCGACGGGATGCTGCGCGGCACTCGCGGCAACGGCAGGGGCGTCGATTTGAACCGGAACTTTCCGACCTCCAATCTCGTGACGCTCGAGCTGGAAGACGCGTCTCTGTACACGCTCAAGGATCGTCACGTGCCGATCCTGATCGACCTCATGACCGGCCGGATCGAGCTCGAGGCCTAGGCATGCACATCCTCATCACTGACTCTGGCGTCGGCGGTCTCTCCGTGTGCGCGTATGCGGAGCGGTTCGTGCGCACGCACGGCTTCCACGAACCGGTCCGCCTGACATTCGCCAACGCCGCGCCCGAAAACGACTACGGCTACAACTCGATGCCCTCGCGAGAAGTGAAGCTGCAGACCTTCGACCGCTTCCTCCGCAACGTCACCGAGCGATATGCACCCGACTTCATCTACATCGCGTGCAACACGCTCTCGGTCCTGCTCCCCGACACTCAGTACTTTCAAAAACGCGGTCATTCCCGTGAAAGGCATCGTCGAGACCGGCGCCGAGCTTCTCCTGCGCGAGCTCGAAACCGATCCGCAAAGCGTGGCGATGATCTTCGGAACGCAAACGACCATCGACGCCGGCGCGTATCCGCGTTTCCTCGAAGACCACGGAGTGGACGCATCGCGCGTCGTCAGTCAGGCCTGCCCCGGCCTCGCCGACACGATCTCCGAAGATCGTGAAGGTGTGAGAACGAGGGCAGAAATCCGCCGCTGGGTCGGCGCTGCGATCGACAAAATGCAGCACGCCGACGCGCCTGTCGTCGCCTGCCTCGCCTGCACGCATTACGGGTATCGGAAGGACCTTTTTGCTGCCGCGCTAGCGGAGGCCGGGATGCGCGCGATCGTCGTGAATCCGAACGAGAGCGCGGTCGATGACATTTTCGACGAGCAAGCCGAAGGTGCGCACCGCCCAGTCGAGGTGCAGTTCGTGACGAGGTACGCGATTCCGGCGGCGACCATCGAAGCACTCACCTGGTTCCTGAATGAGATCTCGCCGCGGACGATCGCCGCGATGAAGATCTTCGTGCACGTGCCGGATTTATTCTGACTGGCCGCGTGCGTCCAGCGGCGTCCACCTCCGTTCAGCACGTATTTGGGGAGCACGTATTTTCACGGCACCGCCACGATCCCCACCATGAACACCTTGCGATTCCCTCGGCGGGCGAGCGGGCCAGTTGGCCGACTGCCGTCAAAGGCTTCAAATTTTCGGCCGGGCAATCAATGAAATCAAAGAGTTACGGTACCGAGTGGTTGCCGTGGTCGCTTCTCTTCGTCAGTTTCAAGTGTTCTCTTGAAGAGACCGCATGGAACTGACCACCAAAGGCACCTCAGCCTGCTTGGCCCAAGCATCGTAAAACAACGCTCGATCATTAGCATCCTGTCAAACCTGCAACTTAAAGCCGCGACGCAACGAACAAAAACCCAAGGGTAGGGAAATCTACTCGCACGTCACTCCCAGAGGTAGGGCTCGTGTGCCTTCAGCCATGCGAGTCCCACTCCGGCTCTAACAAAAGTCTCACTTCTTTGAAGCGTCGTCCCGCGCGGACGGCGTTGACTGTCAAAGTGACAGGGGGCTCACATGTCTACGATAGACGAAGCACTTGAGGCTTTTCGACGAGGCGACGCTGAATCAGCCCGGCGAATCGTCAAAGCCGTTCTGGACGCGAACCCTCAAGATCTCGAGGCTCTGATGTGGCTTGCTGAAATCTCAGATGACGTCTCAGAGCAGCGTGACGCGCTCCTGCGCGCGCTTGCGATCGACCCGTTGAGCAGTGAGGTTCGTCGAGCACTCCTACGGCATAACCGCGCTCCTTCGGCGCAAACTGTGACCACCACTACCAACGCGCAGCCCATCATCACACCATCCTCCCCGGCTTCGGTTCAGCGTGAAGAAGCTGATGCCGCCACCAATGCAGTCGATGGACACCATTCAAGCCCTGCAGACAGATCTCCCACCGGTCGAGAAGGCGATGAGCCTCGTGAAGCGGAACAGCGTCGGCGGAATGTACGATGGATCGAGCCTATCCGTTCCGAGGCCGAGATCCCTACTTCTCTACCAAGTTACATAGCAAAACTGGACGCTATGGTGACCGAAGCCGGCTTGGACGCAGCACGCATCTCGCCGCGGCTGAATGCGGTGGTTCAGCGCATCGCGACTGAAGATGATCGCCAGCGCGGCTTTGCTGTCTGCGATGCGGCGGTTGTCGCTGCGGACGTCGCCGAGTTGCTACTAAAGCGAGATCGTTTCGCGGACGCTTTCTTCGTCGCGAACACCTTTACTGAGGTTTTGAAAATCTACATGCTTCGCAATCGCGATCTAAACCGTCGCACAACCGACCGGCTCGTCACTGTTGCTTGCGACGCAGCCGTTCACCTCCTCGATGAGGACATGCCCATCGCGGAAGTGGCCACAATCCTCGATCGTCTCACTGCACGTGCGCTCGGGACTCAATACCTCGTCCAGAAACAGCGGTTCGTAACGACGCACGTCGATCAGGGGTTTGTAAACCGCGTCGTTACCGATGCCTTAGTCCGTCACTTCGATAGACGCCTCGCCATTCTTGTTGAACGTGATCGGCCACGGCTCAGTGACTTCGTTAACGCCAATATGCCTGTGGTGTACCGGCTTCCCATGGCGCCACAATGGTTGGCCCGCAGAGACGATTGGGAGGCGTCGATATCCGCCGCCGGTTACGAAGATCTCATTCGCCACCTCACCAGCGTTGGTGAACTGGTTCGTCCGGACGTCATAGGCCAGGTAAGCCCGGAGCGACGCGAAGACATACGCCGAGCGGCCGATACCGGTGATCACGGACAGGTGCGCAAGCTCCTAGAAGGCAGCGAGCGGGAGTTGAAACAGTATCTCTACGCCGAAGCCCAAACACGTCTCGACTTCCGAGCGCCATCGAAGTCGCCACAGGTCGCCAACGCACTGCGCGCCGATTGCCGCAGGGCGGTCGCCATGTCGCAGTCCGGACGCCGCGATGACGTCGCCAAAGCGCTAGCGATCATGAAAAGCCTCTGGGAGCGCGAGATTCAGAACTATGAACTCCGAGATTGGGTAGCGTATCTGGAAGCGCGGACAGGCAACACGCCGCTTGCGGAGCAACATCTGACACAGATCCATGGACTCCGTGACGTTCGTGACAATTTCGCGACGGATTGGAACTTGGCCGTTGTTTTGTCGCAGCGCCGCGAAGACGATCCGGCTTACAAGATGCTGCTCCCGTTTCTCGACTTCAGGACGGATGATGAGGCTCTCGTCCTTGTGCTGCTGGCACTATCGCATCGCCTTGGTGATTTTCGTCGGTTTTTGGATATTGTGCCGAACACGAGAACTCTGCGATTCCATCCGCTTGCGTTCTGTGTTGCGGTCGACGTCAAAGACGAACGTGCAAAAGACTTCCTGGCGGACATGCTGAACCACTGGCGCTCGAAGTGGGAGCTGCCGCATCTATCCACACAATATGTAAGCGAAGCCGACCTGAAGAAAGTGGTCGACCGCGCGATCGTCGAGGGGCAAGTCGATCAGGCAATATCCTGGCTGCGCGCACGGATTCAGAATGTCCGCGGCTGGATCCCTAATTATCGCGTGCTTGCACAGCTTCTCGAGCGCGAGCGGCAGGACGCTGACGGCGCATTTGCAGTATTGGCGGCGGCGTGCGGTGCGATACGCGTGGATGCGAATCGGCCACAGAGCACATCCCGCCGCGACGCAGCATTTCGGGAACTGCTCGACTTTTGCCGATACACAAAGCGCGAAGACTTGCGGGACCGCGCAATTGATCTCGCGCGCAAGGCGCACGTCAACGAGGGTATCCTTCGTGCGTTCGCATCAACACCTCGCGCGCCTCTTACCGACTTAGCTGCGGCGCTTCCGCCGACGCCGGTGGCACCGCCTCGCGCACCGGTCTCAACAGAACCCCCTCCAGCTCGCGCTGCAGATCTCGCATGGCTCACAGCTACTCTCGCGCGCATCAAGAACGTGGCTTCTTTCACAAAAGAGCGCCCAGCGATCGAGAAGTTTCGCTCGATGGTCGTCGATATGTTCCCAACTGAGAGTACGCAGCTGGCCGAATGGCTGAATAGCCTCGCAATCATAATCAACTCATTCTCCGAGCTCCGACCCGATGCATATGCCGAGCGGCGTGTGCAGCACGACCGCGCCTTTAAGTTCGAGCGTGATCTCTCCCGTCACCTCACGAGCGGAGTGCTTCCACAGCAGCTTGCGGACATCATGACGCCGTACCACGAAGCACTGAAACGCGTGCTTGGCGACCTCTCTCGGCAGGCCGGCATCGGGCCGCAGATCAAATCGACCGTTCTGAATCAATTCATCGCGCCGGACGCCGCTCGCACGACGATAGCACTACAGATCCAGAATGCGTCAGAACAGCCGGTGACAGATGTTCACGTAGAGATGCGGTTAGAGGGCAACGTCGCGACGATCGTAAATGCTCGTCAGGGAATCCCAAGATTGGAACCCGGCGAGACCTCGGAACTCAGCTTCGACATGCTCCCCGAACAGCGTTTGCGGAACACTTCAGAAGTGACTGTTGACGTCTCGTTGCAGGCGTCGGCTGATGGGTTCCCGAACGTTGATCTCGGTGTCGCCCAGGGGCGTGTTCAGATTCGTCGCCTTCAGGATGTCATCGGATCTGAATCAATTCCTAAGCTCTTCAACGTCGGACAGGCATTGCGTCCTAACGAATCTGCACTCTTTCAAGGTCGCGAAGATGTACTGAACCGGATAAGGAACAGCATCTACGCTGGAGTGCAGAGGGAACGCCTGTTCCTGGATGGAATCCGCCGTGTCGGGAAAACGTCAGTCTTGAACTTCGTCCCTCTTCACATGCCGGATGATGTTCTGTCCATAGATTTGAAGTTGGAAGCGCTCGGAGTGGTTCCGCCACTCGACCCGACAGCATTTCTACGTCTGATCTGCGAACAAGTTAGTGCCAAGCTGACAACGGTCGGCATTGCGGCTATTCCGGTGCCAGACGGGTCCGGAGCTACAGGCCTACGCTCATTGGCCACGTATCTAGCAGGTGTGCGCGCGGCGACAGGAAAGACACCTCTTTTGATTTTTGACGAGTTTCAGCGACTACTTGAGGCGATCGCCGCCACTGGAGGGGGAGCAGAGGTCATCTTGGACGTACTCCGGGCGGCTCTCGAAGACGGCTCGATGTACGGATTGTTCACCGGGTCCGTTCGCTTTGATCGACTGTCAGCGATCGTAAAACATCGTATTTTCGGAAATCTTACACGGCTTCGCGTGTCCTTCCTCAACGCGGAAAACGTAGGCAAAGTGTTGCGCGCCGGCTTCAATGACTGGGTGCAAGTGACCGAGGCCGCCGTCCGGCGCGTGCACGAACTCACGGGCGGCTATCCGTGGCTGGTTCAGAGCTTCGGCTCAAACCTGGTGGATCTTCTGAATGACGAGCGTCGCACGGTCGCGACGTCGGCGGATGTCGATCGCGTGAACCGGGATCGTATCTTGGTCGACAACTCGCTGTTCGAGCATTGGTGGCCGGCTGCGCAGCTTGGCCGGCAGGAAGAACGCTTCGTCGAGTTTCTTTTTCAACAGTACCCTGGGGCTGCTGAAGTGTCAGTCCGCGATTTCCTTGAGCGAGTTGACTGGAGGGAGCAGCAAAGCTTCCGCCGCGCGTTGGATAACCTGAGGGCGTGCGAAGTGATCGACTCGACGGAGGTCGACACGCTGCGCTTCAGCGGCATCGCTTTGCGTCAGTGGCTGGAACTTCAAATGCAGGATGGAAGGCTGCATATTCAGATCTCTACGGTCATTGAAGTTAAGAAACCTTCGCCCGGGCAGATCGGTATTTTTGTTGATCATGAGAATCTCGTTAAGACGCTTGATCGGATTACGATCAGCCGCCACCAAGCCCGCCCCACAGATCGCCGGGATTGGTTTTCACGCTGCCTGACAAACATTTTGGCTGAAGCCGAGCGGCGGGTTGGGCCCCTTCACCAAAAAGTGGCAGTCGCATTTTGGAACCGACCGAATGAAGCGACATTGACTTCGCCATACGTCCAGCAAGAGTTTGTTATTCGCCAGCCGGAAGATGTGAAGCAGGACAATGCTGTCGACTTCAAACTGGCTGACGAGGTTCGCCGGACTATGGGTCAGGCGGCGAAGGAGGGATCACATCTTCAGGACGCCATCATCGTAACTGGTGACGGTGACTTCTCGCATCTTGTTTCAGGGCTGAAGAATGATCATGTTCGCGTTCATATCTGGGCTGGCTCACAATCGCTCAACCCGAAACTCCGTGAGCTTGTCGGCGACGATCGTGTTGTTGACATCGCCGATGTCTGCGGAATGTGAGGGGAACCTCTGCGTAGCGGCGGTTTTGGGTTGGGTTTCGCTGGATTGTTGTAGAACTCGCCGAAGCATATTGGATGCGGGAGTTGCTCGCCAATGGTTCTGCTTCGCTCGTCCTGCCGACCGGCGTGTAAATCTTTCTGACTGAATAACTTGCCTGGCGACGAACGACTGTCGGCTTTTCTGCTTGCTGTCGCGGAAGGTTTCCGCTCGGGCTCGCCTAGGTTTTGGTCAGCTCGCAGTCCGTCGAAGCGCTTTCGGCGGGACGAGATTCGCCGCTGCGCCTGTAATCGCCTTAGCGGCGATACCCGACCGGCCGCTAGGAAGAAGGGGCGAGGCCGGGCGAAGAAGACGCCGAACAGGAGGCCGGACGACGCCGCCGCGCGCCGCAGATTCGAGACGCTGCGCACCGCTCCGCGCCTCCGTCTGTTAGGAAAGGCGGTAGTTGGCCCCGCACATAAACATCACCCCCCACCCCCACATCCTTCCCCGTCACATCCCTGAACTGACGGCAACGGCCGCGGATCGGCCACCCAGACGAAGCGGAAGAGATCCGTCTCTGTGATGAGGCGCTTCGCCGGCTGCTGTGCGAGCGACGCGTGTGCAAGGTGAACGACGAGGAGCACGGCGAGAAGGCGGAAGGTGCGCATGCGCTATGTTCCTCTTCGCCCCTTCAGGATCTTCACGAAGCTGCGCGAGCGCAGTTCGTCGAGCGTGAGCCCGGTCGCCAGCGCTTCCTCTTCCGTCAGCGCGCCGCTGTTCATTCCGCGCAGGAAGTAGTTGAGGAGGCCCTGGCCCGTGGCCGCGTCGTCGAAGATGTCGCCGACCAGCGTCGCCTGCCCGGCCTTGGCCATGAAATTCTGCAGGCGCTCCGTCGCGGCGCCGAGGCCTTCGAGGAAGAATGCGTAGACCGCGGCGTAGCGCGTCGGCAGTTGCGCGGGATGCAGGTCCCATCCCTGGTAGTAGGCGTGCACGAGCGAGTGGCGGATGTGATCGACGTGCAGCTTCCAGGCGCGATGAATGGTCTCGCGGCCGCCGATCGGGAGGATGTTCGTCGCGCCGTCGGAGAGCCACAGCCCCGTGCCTGAATACGCGATCTGCATCATGTGCCGCGCGAAGTCGCACGACGGGTGGTCCATCCGCTGCTCGGACGCGGTGATGTTGCAGCTCGCGGTGTAGTCGTACGTGCCGAAGTGCGCGGCGACGGCGCGTCCGCGCGCGGCGTCGAGAAAGCGCGGCAGGTTCGACTCACCGTTTTCGCTGAGGATCGACTGCGTCGTCTCGATCATGAACTCGAGACGGAGCGTGTTCGCGGCGAGGCCGAGGCGCGGCTCGAGGGCGTCGAAGACGTCGCAGAGGAGCGCGACCTGCTCGGGGAGCTGGATCTTCGGCAGCGTGACGACGAAGTTGTCCGGGAGCTTTCCGCCGAGGGTGGTGCGGACGATGTCGGTCAACACGATGTCCAACGTCCGGATGGAGCGATGCATCAGCTCCTGCGTGAATGGCTTGATCCGGATGCCGATGAACGGCGGCAGCGTGCCCTCGCTGATCCCCTTCGCGAGCTCGCCAGCGACGACTTGCGCGTGATGATCTTCCTCGTCGTCCGGACGATTGCCGTAACCGTCCTCGAAATCGACGCGGAAGTCTTCCACCGGCTCGCGGCGCAGTTTCTCGGACACGCGCCGCCAGATCGTGTCCGCATGGATCTCCGGCAATCCGATCGCGCGCGAGAACGTGAACGCGTCGACGCCGTGCTCTTCGAAGACTTGCACAGATTTTTCGCCGAGCTTGCGAGCCGTGTCGCTTTTGAAGAGATGCGCGCCGCCGTAAACGGTGTGCACCGGCTGACGCTCGCCGGCGGAGCCGGGGAACCTCTTCATGAAGGGCTCGAGAGCTTTGGCCAGTGGCGTGGTGAGCGTGGAGATTTCGTTTTGCGTGAGAGTCGTCGTCATAGTCGCAAAGTCTCAAAGTCGCAAAGAGCTCGTTGCCGCGTTCTTTGCGATGTCATCCTGAAGCCGCGTAGACGGCGAAGGACCCCGTTCGTTGAACGGATCAGGTGCTATCGGCAGGGGGTCCTTCGCCGTCTTCGCGGCTTCAGGATGACACGGGGTCACTGTTTTCTAATGATATGCGCCGCCACCCACCCAACGAGAGTCAGCACGCCGAGGACGATCCAGTTGTACCGGTGCCCGTACGTCGTCACCGGGAAGTGATTGCTGATCATGATCAGCACCACCGGGATGACCAGATAGGTGTTGTGCTTCGAGCGGAACTTGGCGCGGTCGGCGAGCACCGGATCCGGCTCGCGGCCTTCGGCGACGGCCTTCACCATCTTCTTCTGCGCGGGGATGATCCGCTCCCACACGTTCGCCGCCATGATCGTGCCCATCAGCGCGCCGACGTGCATGTACGCCGCGCGCGAGCTCATCACCTGAGGCAGCCACCACGCCAGCGCGACGAGAAGCGCGTAGCAGATCACGATCAGCACGGGCTCGTTCTTCGCCAGCGGCGAGAGCCAGAGGAGGTCGTAGACCTTCCAGCCGATCATCATCACGCCGATCCCGATCAACGCCGCGATGGTGAACGAAGGCTTGCCCGGCTCGCTGTCGACGAGCAGTCCGCCCATGTAGTAGACGAGGATCAGCAGCAGCAGTCCGCTGATCCATGTCGCCGCCGCTTCCCACTTGAACCAGTGCAGTGAGTGCCCCGCCGACGGCTTCTTTTCTTTCTGAACGACGTAGAACCCGCCGCTGTGGACCATCCACACCTGCTCGGGGTCGGTCGTGTGGAAGCGGCGGTCGAGCCAGGTGAAGTAATACGTCGCGCCGACCCACATGATGCCGGCGAAGACGTGGACCCACCGCAGGACGAGGTTTAGCCATTCTTGCGCTGCGTAGTTCATGTTCCCCCACCAAACCCTGAGCGAGTGAAGCGAGTCGAAGGGTCAGGTTAGCCCTCACGATGCCAGAACTTTATGCCACGTGAGGGCTCCATTGATCCTTCGACTCGCTTCACTCGCTCAGGATGACAGAACGGGCGCGTAAGCTGTTAACCGCGACAAAATCTCCTCGTTCGTAGCGGGCAAGCGGAGTCGGGGCACGTCGCCGTTCGAGACGAACGACAGCGCGTGCTTCACCGCGCACCAGATCGAGATCGCCGTCAAGAGCGGCGGCTCGCCGACGGCCTTGCTGCCGCGGATGTTGACCGGGTTCTCGTGGTCGATCCACTCGAGGTTGAACACCTCGGGGAGATCGTTGATGTTCGGGATCTTGTACGTCGTCGGCGAATGCGAGAGCAGCTCGCCGCCCGGCGTGTAGCGCAACTCCTCCGTCGTCACCCACCCCATCCCCTGCACGAACCCGCCGACGCACTGTCCGCGGTCGACGCCCGGGTTGAGCGGCTTGCCGATGTCGAGCAGCACATCGCTCCGCAACACCTTCAGCTCGCCCGTGAAGCGATCGATCAGCACCTCGGAGCACGCCGTGGCCATCGTGAAGTAGAGGAACGGATGTCCCTTCCCTTGCTCCGGGTCCCATTCGATCCGCTCGGTCGCGTAGAACCCTCGCTCGCCGAGGGGGAGGCGCTCCAGGTAGGCCTTGCGGACGAGCTCCTCGAACGTGAGCGTGCCGCCGTGCTTCTTCTCCATCTCGTCGAGACGCGCGCGGATGCGGCGGCAGGCGTCGACGGCTGCCTTCCCGTTGAGGTCCGCGCCGCTCGATGCAGCCGTCGCGGAGGTGTTGTTGTTCTTCTCCGTCGACGTCGGCATCACCTGCACGCGCCCCAGCGGAACACGCAGCTCGTCGGCGACGAGCTGGCGGATCTTCGTGTTCACGCCCTGGCCCATCTCCGTTGCGCCGGTCGAGACCTGCACGCTGCCGTCGAGGTAGACGTTCACCAGCGCGTTGGCCTGATTGAGGAACTTCGTGTTGAACGAGATCCCGAACTTCACCGCCGTCATCGACAGCCCTTTGAGGTGCGTCGGCGAGCTTGCGTTGAAATCGCGAACGGCTTTCATGCGCGCGGCGTAGTCGCATTTGTCGGTGAGCTCGGCGAAAAGGCGCGGCAGCGTGTTGTACTCCAGCACCTGGTGGTACGGCGTGACGTTGCGCGTTTCGACGCCGTAGCAATTGATGCGGCGGATCTCGAGCGCGTCTTTTTTCAGCGTTGCGGCGATCTCCTCGACGATGTTCTCCATCGTGGCCACGCCCTGCGGGCCGCCGAAGCCGCGGAACGCCGTGTTCGGAGGCATGTTCGTGCGGCAGACCGTTCCGCGGATCTCGACGTCGGGGATGAAGTACGCGTTCTCCGCGTGGGTCATCGCCCGGGCCATGACCGCGGTCGAGAGGTCGGCGTATGCGCCGCCGTCGGAGTAGAGATCGACCTTCATCGCCACGATCTCGCCCGTGCGCGTGAAGCCGACGCGATAGCGATTCTCGAACGGGTGGCGCTTGCCCGTCGCGTGCATGTCGAGGTCTTTGTCGTAGACGATGCGCGCGGGGCGCTTCAGGTTGCGCGCGACGAGCGCGGCCATCGCCGCGGGATGCGTTGCCTGCGCTTCCTTGCCGCCGAACGCTCCGCCCATGCGTTTCGTCGTGACCACGACCTCGCTCATCGTGATGCCGAGGAGGTGCGCGATCACTTCCTGCACCTCGGTCGGGTGCTGCGTCGACGAGTACACCGTGATCGCGCCGAATTCGCCCGGCACTACGAGCGCGGCCTGCGACTCGAGATAGAAGTGGTCCTGGCCGGCGTTGACGAAGATCCCTTCGAGGACGTGCTCCGCGGTCGCGAGAGCGGCGTCGGCGTCGCCGCGGCGGATCACGCGCTTGGGTCCGATGAAGCTCTGCGCCGCGATCGCGTCGTCGATGGTGAGGATCGGTTTCAGCTCCTCGAAGTCGATCTTGATCGCCTTCTTCGCCTGAGCCGCTGCTTTCGCGTTTTCCGCGGCGATGACGACGATCGGTTGTCCGCGGAACGTGCAGACGTCTTCGGCGAGAAGCGGCTCATCCTGCAGGATCGGGCCGAGGAGATTGTGATGGAGGTCGCGGTAGGTGTAGAGCGCGACGACGCCTTCGATTTTCTGTGCGTCACTCAAGTCGACGGACTTGATGCGGGCGTGCGCGAACGGGCTCCAGAAGAAGTCGACGAGGAGCTCTCCCGGCATCGGCGGGAGGTCGTCGATGTACAGCGACTCGCCGGTCACGTGACCGACAGCGGAGTCGTGCGGGACGTCTTTGCCTACGTACATGGGTTCAGACTGTCATCCTGAGCCGCGGAGACGGTGAAGGATCCCCGGATTCGTGCGCGGTCGCCGCTTACCGCAGGGGATCCTTCGCCGTCTGCGCGGCTCAGGATGACAGGACATCGTAATAGAACTTCGTCAGGATATTTTCCGCGAGCTGCAACCGCGTTTCCTTCGCGCCTCTCACATCCGAGATCGGCGCGATCTCGCTTCTGGCGATCTCCCCCGCCTCCGCAAACGTCTCGCGCGCGACCGGCTTGCCCGCGAGGAACTCCTCGGTCTGTTTGAGGCGCAGGACCACCGGCGCGACGCCGCCATACGCGAGGCGCATCGAGTCGATGCGTCCATTCGTGCGCCGCATCAGCATCGCGGCGGTGAACGTCGAGATGTCGAGGTGGCTGCGCTTCGAGATCTTGTACAGGCGCAGCGTCTCGCCGTCGCCCGGGAGCGGGATGAGGATGCGCGTGATGATCTCGTCGGGGCGGAGGTCGAGTTTTTTGTATCCGAGGTAGAAGTCGGCGATGGGAACCGTGCGCGCGCCGCTCTTGCCGGTCAGCTCGAGCTTTGCGTTCGTCACGAAGAGGAACGGGAGCGTATCCGCGATCGGCGAGGCGTTGGCGATGTTGCCCGCGAGCGTGCCGGCGTTCTTGATCTGCGGCGAGCCGAAACGGTCCATGATCGGCCCGAGCGCGGGGACGAGGTCGCGGACGACGAGCTCGAACTGCGCGAGGGAGACCCGTCCGCCAACGACGAGCATGCCGTCGCTCATGTTGATGTCACCCATGCCGTCGATCGCATCGAGGGAGAGGATCGTCTCGGCAACGAAGTTGCGCTTAATGCACCAGACGCCGAAGTCGGTGCCGCCCTGGGCGATGACCGTCTTCTCGTTCTTGAACGCGATCGCGTCCTCGAGCGTCGTCGGCTTGTAGAAATTCTCGATGCGCACCGGATCGCGCTCGACATCGGCGATCGCTGCGAGAATCGGCGCGCCGGGATACATCTGCTCGATCTTCGGCTGCGCCTTCACATCCAGCGCGGCGTTGATGATCGATTCATAGCCGGTGCAGCGGCAGAGATTGCCGGTGAGCGCGCCCTTCACGTCCGCCGCGGTCGGGTGCTCGCTGCATTCGAACAGTCCGGCCATGGCCATCACGAAGCCCGGCGTGCAGTAGCCGCACTGCGCGCCGTGGCAGCGGACCATCGCGTCCTGCAGAGGCGTCAGCGCGCCGCCGCGGGTGAGGCCTTCGACGGTCACGATGTGCGTGCAGTCGAGCTGGAAGAGAAACTGGATGCAGGAGTTGACCGGGCGGTAGCGGAGTGCGCCGTTTTCATTGCGGCCGACGAGCACGGTGCACGCGCCGCAGTCGCCTTCTTCGCAGACGATCTTGGTGCCCGTCGCGCGCGCGTCGTAGCGGAGAAAACGCGCCAGTGTCTCGAACGCCTGATCGCCGCCGATGCGGTGCGGCGCGCCGTTGATGTGGATGAGGATCGAGTCGCGCATGAGCGAGACGGTGATTGTATCTAGGAGTGCGGCGGCGTGGGTGGATCGGGTGGAGGGGGAGCCGCCGCTCTGGTACGTCTCGGCGCCACCCACCCTACCAGAGCGGTAGCTCCCGCCGCCCGGCCGCCCTGGCCACCGCACTCCTCCATCGATACCAAATCAGAAATAATGACTTGATGCCATGCAGCGGAAAAGCGTCGACTCCTCCGTGATCGCCGAGGTCGGCTACGACGAAAGCTCGGCAATCCTGGAGGTGGTCTTCCACACCGGGCGCACGTATCACTACTTCCGCGTGCCGCCCGCGGAGCACCAGAACCTTCTGAACGCGAGGTCGATCGGCGGCTACTTCAATCGGAAGATCCGCACGCGCTATCGCGGTGTCGAGATCGGTGTCGAGATCGGTGTGGAGATCGAGTGACGCTTCACGCGTGCACGGCCGCGCCTCGATCGCGCAGCCGCACCGAGGCCGCGTCGATTCGCCCGAGCTTCACCAGCCGGCTGGTGATTGCGCCTCTCGTCCGGCTGTGGCGCGACGCGATCTCGGCGATCGACGTCCCTTGATCGAACTCGCCGGCGAGCACCGCGTCCTCGTCGGCCGTCCACCGCGCACCGGCAGCGGGCGGCTGTTGCTTCTGTGCCGTTGTTGGCGCCGGCGTCTGCTTGAGCAGATCCGCCGCGACAAACAACGCCCGGATCACGTTCGGCGCCGCAAACACCTCATGACTCACAGCACCGGTCGTGGGATCCACGCCACTCGCGAGCGACTCCAGCACTGTAATGACCTGACTCCGTTCCATCGTTCACCTCCGCGCCGAGGGTACCTCGGCGCACGAAGGCGTCTACTGTGCGAGGAGAACACACGTCGTCGTCCGATGAGAATGTCCACTGTGGTGATGATCGGAGTGAAGTTCCTCTCCTCCTTGTAGTCATTTGACAGCCACGACGTTCCGAGGGAGCCTCGGAGGCATGGCCGACCCGCCGAGGCTTCTGGATCGCGTGCGAGAAGCGATCCGCACGCGTCATTACAGCCGGCGCACCGAGGAGGCGTATGTCGGCTGGATCCGCCGGTACATCCTTCACCACGGGAAGATGCATCCCGCGGCGATGGGGGCCGTCGAGGTGAATGCCTTTCTCTCGCATCTGGCAGTGGCGGGACACGTGAGCGCCTCGACACAGGCACAGGCCCTGAGCGCTCTCGTGTTTCTCTATCGTCATGTGCTCGACGATCCGTTGCCGTGGCTCGACGAGATCGTGCGCGCCACGCGGCCACGGCGACTTCCCGTGGTGCTATCGCGGGAAGAGGTGGGAGCGTTGCTGGCGCAGCTCGAGAATACGCCGCGCCTCGTGGCCTCGATTCTTTATGGCGGCGGATTGCGATTGCTGGAAGCGTTGCGCCTTCGGGTGAAGGACGTCGACTTCGCCGCGAATCTTCTGGTGGTGCGGGAAGGGAAGGGCAACAAAGATCGCCGGACGATGCTGCCGGAGAGTCTGCGCGCGGCGTTGAAAGTTCAGGTCGGTGCGGTAAGGAGGTTGCACGACCGCGATCTCGCGAGAGGCTTCGGCGACGTCTGGCTTCCCGATGCATTGAGCCGCAAGTATCCGGGAGCAGGACGCGAGCTGGCGTGGCAGTACGTCTTTCCCGCGGCGCGCATCTCGTTCGATCCACGCGGCGGCGTGCAGCGAAGGCACCACTTCGACGAATCCTCGATCCAGCGCGCCGTGAAGTCCGCGGTCCGCGCCGCCCGGATCGCGAAGAACGCGGGATGCCACACATTACGGCACTCCTTCGCGACGCACCTATTGGAGGATGGATATGACATCCGGACGATCCAGGAGCTCCTTGGCCATGCGGACGTAAAGACGACCATGATCTACACGCACGTCCTGCAACAGACCGGCGGCCGAGGAGTGCGCAGCCCGATGGACACGCTGTTGACGGGAGGACGTCGATGAAAAGCGCGCAGGAGGAAGCACCCGCAGCCTATCGCCCGCCCGATAGGCGGACTTCCCGCAGCCCATCTCGCCGAACGGTGAGGCATGTTGATGGGATAGGCTGTAGCGAGGAATGATGGGCTGATGCAGCCTAAAACACCTTAGCGACTAGTTAGCCGGCGGACGCGGCGTCACACCCCGATCCTCACGTCCCGGCGCACCAGTTCCGCCATCGCGCGCGCGTTTGCGCCGATCATGAAGCGTCGCTTGTCTACGTAACGCGTGAAGATGCCAGCGAGTTGCGGCGAGCATTGTCCCAGTTCAAGCTCGTCTTCGTTCCCAAGGCTGAACATTGCCCCGCCGCTCATACCCGAGGGTGATTTCAGCCCGTGCCGCGGGTCTGCATGGCCATCATTCCCCTTGGTCCAGCGCCTCTGTCGTTCCAAGATGATGTTCAGTAGCCGGCTGCGCCTCGCCCTGTCATAGTCGGGCTGAGTGCAAGCCGTTGCGAAAATCACCTTGGGGTCGGCATACAGTGTCGTAACCTTCTTTCCCTCGAGTGTCCGCTCAATATCGGGTCGGTTAGCGGCGTGAGGGTACCCGATGATCGCGCAGACGCCGCGATCAGGTACCGTCGCGGACATGCACGAGCTGTCGGCAAACAAGAAACCAGCCGTGCTAAGTGACCGCGCAGTCTCCTGCGCGATCCGCAAGACTGCGAGATCCACCGGGTCTCCCGAACGGCCGACGTGCTGAGGTTCGCTGGTGAAGCCCTCCCCGGTGATCTTCACTGGCTGTCCGTCCTGGGGCCAAACAAACATCGAAGACCGTGCGAACTCATCGAGAACATGCCCGGCCGTAAACAGAAACGCAGGACCATTTGCAACCTGTACCAAGACACCCGTTCCACCGAGCAGCAGCTCTCTCTCATGCGTAAGGGCAAACAAGGGCACCACGCACTTGGCGAGGACCGCAACGTTACTTTGCGCAGTCATCACGGCGGTGGCAGAACTCATCACCTGAATTGTCGCACTACCCGCCGGCTAACTTTTCGCGCTGCACCGGACGTGGACCCGCGCCGCGGTAACTCCAAGTGCGGTAGGCTTTAGCGTGCGGGTCCACGCCGGTGAGCGCGGAACCGTTGGACGGCAGAATGAACGGACGTGACGGTGACAATCTCTGGTGACGACGACCCGAATGATCCAGCACCCACCGAGGCGCCGCCGCTGGTGAAGGCGGTCACGATGCCTCAAGTCGGCGAACTGATCACGAACGTTGGCACGAACAACACGTACACAATCGGCGAGTCGATCGGCGAGGGATCATTCGGCGTCGTGTATGCCTGTAGCGATGGATGGGGCAATGACCTGGCTGCCAAGATCCTCAAGCCGATCCGAAGCTACGAGGAGGTGCGTGCGGCGGCGATGGGAGAGATTCAGCGTCTTCTGCTTCTCCGACACCCCTACATAACCTATGTTTTCGACGCCTTCGAGTACCGGGACACTTTCTACATCATCACGGAGCGCTGCTACTGTCCTGTGTCGCAGCTATTCACTATTCCGGATTTCGATGGCCGCGTTTGGCTGCGGCCCCTTGCCAGGTGTCTGCTGCAAGCCGTCCACTACCTCCACAATAATCAGTATGCCCATCAAGACATACACATCAATAATGTCTTCGCTGCCTTTGCTCGAGATGAGATGAACGAAGCTCCAGGGTCGATTCAGTTCAAGTTAGGCGACTTGGGCGTGAGCAAGGTATTCGGCGAACTCGATGCGGCAAACACACTAGCCGAGTGGATGCGCCCGCCCGAAGCGATAGAGCCTGGCGAGTATGGTCCTGTCGATCATCGCCTCGACATCTATCACGTAGGACTTCTCTTCCTTCAACTTGCCCATTCGAGGGAACTCCGCTTCACTCGTGACGAAATTCTCGCCGGCCGCCCACAAGAACTTGCACTGGAGCTTGAGCCTCCGCTGAACTTTGCATTGGAAAAGGCTCTTCGTCGACACGTTCCATTCAGAACCTTCAGCGCGGCCGAGCTTTGGCGAGACCTGTATTCGCCGCCAGGGCTTCCAGCTGACGACGCGGGTACGAGCGCAGCGGACATTGAGGGTTGAGACGGTGTCGGGCCGCCGTCCAACTCCGCACTGCAGCCGATGCCAACCCGCGTGTTCATGCATCGCGGGTGCTACGATCTCGCGTGCGGTTCGAGCGGCTGAGCTCAGGGCCGTTGGACGGCTGAATCTCGGATGGGCGAGAGTCACGAACTCACAGCAGAGGAGATCATTCGACGATATGCCGAGGGCATTCGAGATTTCTCGCATCTCGACGTCCGCGACGGCGAATCGTTCAGTGGTGCGAACCTCTCCGGCTCAAAACTTCTCGGCGTCCTACGTTCACGGCGCCGACTTTGAGGGCTGCGACCTTCGCGGAGCGAGCTTTGCCGAAGCGAACGTCAAAGTTGCAAACTTCCGCAGAGCCAATCTTGCTGGCGCAAGCTTTTCGCGCGCGGCTATCTGTGGGGCTGCTTTCGATGATGCGATTGTGGACGGGACTGTGTTCGACGGTGCTGACGCATACGGGTACACATTCAAGGCCGGCGAGAAGCCAAAGTAAGCGGGCAAACAACCTTCAAGAGCCTTCACTAGCCTGTCAGGGCGAACGCTCTAACCGCCGTCCAACTCGGCCGCTGCAGCCGACGGCAACCGCTGCTCTCTCGTCGTGGGTGCTACGATCTCGCGTGCGGTTGCCGCGGCTGAGCGGCAGGCCGTTAGGCGGTCGCCCGTACCGTCGGTGCTCGTTTGCAAAACACACGGTTGAGAAGGCCTACTCGCACATCCATCGGCGCCGGTCGAGTCGCGGGCTCGGTCACCCAAGCGCGCTAAATGGTCTATGATTGATGGCCTAGGTTAAAAGGGAGGTGCACCATGTCACGCGGCCGAAGCAAGAACTACCACCACAACAAGGGAGAGAAAGACGCCTCAAAGGGGCGTCATGATCCTCCGCATCAGGGACCCGTGCTCAGCAGCAACTGGTGGAACTCCGACATGAGTGGCCGCCCGGTGACAGACAAGAAGAAACGTGCCGACTATGACTCCTACAACAGGGGTTCCAAGAACACAAGGCGTCAAAAGAAGGACAAGGGTGGCTGTTATCTGACTACCGCCTGTGTTGAGCATGCTGGCCTTTCGGATGACTGCCATGAGTTGCGCGTTCTCAGGGACTTTCGCGACAGCTACGTAGCGCGTCTACCCAATGGCGCGGCTCTTCTCGAAGAGTATTACACGAGCGCGCCGGTCATCCTTCGGGCGATCGAGGCCCGTCTCGAGCGCGACGAAATCCTGAGGGCCGTGTTCGATACAGTCCGAGAGGCTGTGTTGCTCATCGAGGCTGATTGTCATCAGGAGGCCTTCGAATCCTACGCTCGGACTTTCAACACACTGAGAGCCCATTATGTTCAATAGCCGGTGGCATTGACCGCCTAACTCTGGGTTGCAGCCGACGTGGACCGCTGCGTTCCTCCCTTCCAATTTGTGTCATCATCGCGTCGCGGTCCACGCGGCTGAACCCGTGGCCGTTAGGCCCTCATGGTCCTACGGGGCCAAGCCCAATCTCAGCCTGAAGAGCTACGCGAGATTGCCCGGCATGTGCGGAGGCCTCCAATACGAACTCCGGCATTCGGTCTAGCAACGACTCGCCGCGGATACTGCGTCGCACTAGCTCTTGCAGAATGAGGTAGTTACGCATGGCTGAAGGTTCAGTTAGCTTGACCAGGTCGAGATCTGGCACGACGATGCAGCGACCGAGCGCATCGAAAACATCTGTTCGCAGTGGATCAAGCTCGCTATCCAACGGGTTCGTGAACACGGCGCGCGTCGCTGATGCGACCACATCAGCAAGCTGTATCCCCGCTGTGTCAACAGACCTCACAAACTGTACCTCCCGGAGGAGGTTGAATGTTACCGGGCGACGCTCCCCGAAAAGAGTGTGATATCCCTTGTCCGTTCGTCCAACCATCGCCGCCGTGAAGACTGGATTGTTCGCAAGCGGTTTTGAGTCGTCACAGAACACGTCGAGGACATCATGCTCGTCACCCCACTCGCATAACAACGAATAGAGCGCGGTGCTCGTGACGTCGAGAACCCACTTTCCGGTGTCTGTTCCGCGGAGCGAGTCGAGCTCCTCTTGAACCGACTCCAAGTTGGCGGCCGTGAAAGCAGCGACAAGTTCAAGTACAGGTGGTCGCTCAGGAGACAGCAAGTTTGTGGTTGTGTAGACCAGCTTAGCGGGATCAAGCGTCCGCATAAAGCGCTCGAACTCAGCAAAGATCTCCTCCGCATAGCGACTCTTCTGAGTGAAGTGCAAGTACAACAGATTCGCGATGAACAGGTGAAAGCGCAGCCGATAAAACAGAGCGTTGTTTGCAGCCAGAGGCGGCTCGAAAACGTACTCAAAGAACTTTCCGGCTAGCGTGTAGCGCTTCTCGAACACAGCCGCCTTCACGCGACCTCTCAAACTTGTGAAGATCTCCTTGATCGCCTTCCGACCCCTTGCAAATTGAAGTAGCTTCTGCCCCTTCAGCTCTGGCGACGTGATTCCGTAGGCGCGAACGGTTCTGCTCACGATCTCGCGCGCCTCAGGGTCCTCAACTGCGACTGTCCCAAAGGAAAAATACGGCTGCTCCGCGTGAAGGAGGTTGTTACCGGTGAACCCGGACTCGTCGCCGTAGATCTGCATTGGTGAGACTCCTAAAACGAGGGAACAGCTGTCGAAAATTGCCGGGCCTAACTCTGGCCTAACTCGGCGGTGGAGCCGACTTCGGCCCGCTGTCTGATACGCTTACTCGCACGTCTCTCTCGTGGGCCGAAGCGGCTCACCTGGGGACGTTGGGCGGCACGATGAAGCTCCCGAGAACATCAATACCGTTATTCGTCCTGTTGGCGTCAGCGTGCGGCTCGTCATGGGATCCCCAGCCCACGAGCGAAACACGGCGCTTCTCGGTAGCCGGAGTCGCGCTGGGAACGCCGCTAAGTTCAGCGAGGACCGTTCTTGGTGCCCCCACCTCTGAGGAATCAGGCGTAGACAAGGAGTGCGGTAGCGGCGCATGGACAAAGCTGACCTATCCGGGACTTGTGATTCGAAGCGCCTTTCCGGACAAGGCGGTGGTGAAGAATCCACCACGAGTTCCGTACGTAGCCAGCATAGACACCACGGGCTCGGCGTGGCGATTTTCGAACGGCCTAGGGGTGGGCTCGCGGCGTGACGAGGTAGTTCAGAAGCTTGGCGATCCCGAGCACCGCGAAGATTACGGCAGAGAAGAGCGTCTCTACTACTCGCTGGCCGATTTTGATGCTTCTATCGGGTTCACGCTCATCGACGGCGTCGTAACTGAGGCTGGCATCACGGAGAGCTGGTGCTGATGCGCCGCCCAACTCTGCAGCCGACGCCAACCCGCGCGACGTGAGTCCTAAGCGCGGTAGACTTCGCGTGCGGGTTGGCGCGGCTGAGTGCTGGTCCGTTGGGCGGCAAGACTACCGAGCGACCATGAGCGACGACCGGAAGCCCTGCGCGAACTGCGGACGTCCCACGCTTCCTGCGTCGCTTCGTGCCACCGGAGGATACTGTCGTCAGTGCCGCCCGGGTTCACCTGCACCTTCCCCTTCGTCTTCTCCGGCAACCGGACCAACATGGGCAACGGTGGAGCGAACGGGCCAGCTCGTACCGGTGTTCATCCCGGCGTTGGTAGTCACACTTTTCAACATCGAAAAGCAGAAGGGCGCCGCGCTAACAGAGATAGAGGTGGTCGACGTTCGCGATAGAGCTCCTTTGATCATGTTGGACGTTGCGCATGCAGAGCAGTTCCATGCCGCTCGTGGCTACCCGGACATTGATCCGGAGAACGTTTGGGCGGAGTGGCAGAGGGCGAGAGCTGAACTCACTGAGTAGATCGCACGTGGCCGCCGTCCAACTCGGCCGCTGCAGCCGACGGCAACCGCGTCGCAATCGTCGCAGGTGCTACTCTTTTCGCGTGCGGCTGCCGCGGTTGAGCGGCAAACCGTTGGGCGGCTACAGTGTTGCAGTTACGAACATTGGAGGAGCAGGAGCGATGCATATCCTGGAACACTTGTTTCTGGTCGGCGAGTTCCCGGAGCGAGCTCGCCTGCTGTCCGGGCTCACGCTCGAGCAAGTAACGCTATGCCCGGACGGCGCGTCGCACTCGATCTACGATGAACTGTGGCACGCTGTGGGGTACCAGCAGAGTATCGTCGAGCCGGGCGACCCGGCTGGCGAACGGTATCCGAGCGCGGCGCCGGAGCACGAGCAGCAATGGCACGACTTGGTGCAAGTCTTCCTGGACGGCGCCCGCGCTGCATCAGCGATGGGGCAGGCACCTGAGCGTTTGGCGCTCGAAATAGAGCCGGGCGTGACAATGGCCGACGAGCTGAGCTGCGTGGCGGTACATAACGCATATCACCTAGGCAAGATCGTTGCGTTACGGCAGCGGATCGGCGCGTGGCCACCCGAGGCAGCGTCGGACGGGTCGTAACCGCAGGCACGGTGGAACTCGCGCAACTAAGGGTCGCACCGGACGCTGGGCATCCGCTCTACTCCGTTCATTCGAGCACCTTCGCGCGGCGCCGAAGCGCCGCCCAACTCCGCGCTGATCCATGTTGTCCGGACATCACATCTCCGCCGCCGGATTGTCCTTGCCGTGAACGTCGCGCGAAGGATTCTAAACACAGCGTGCCCGTTCGGACTTCACCGATCGTGCGAGCGCCCGCCGCGTCGCAGTGTAAGGGTACGTGTGCGACAGGAGGGAACAGCTCAGGAAGAACTTCGTCGAGTCGGCACGTCTATCCGTTCATCGCGCCCGACGCCACAGCGGACGATGGTTGGACGGGTGCTGCCATCGTCGGTACTCTTACGCGATGCGACCCCTTCGTTATTCGATCAACGTCACATTGGACGGGTGCTGCGATCATCGTGCAATGGTCCCGGACGAAGACTTGCATCGTCACGCGGTCGAGAACCTCGACCAGGCCGATGCCCTCCTTTTTGGCAGGGTGACCTATGAAATGATGGAGGCCGCGTTTCGGCCGGCGTGGACGGGAGAGATGCCCGATTGGATGGAACCCTTCCGCCGGACGATCGACGCGGCAAAGAAGTACGTCGTGTCGAGCACCCTGGACCGGGTTGATTGGAACGCGGAGCTCGTGCGCGGGGATCTGGGGAAGGCCGTTCAACAGCTCAAGCGAGAGTCGGGTAAGGGACTGTTCGTGGGAGGCGTGAAGCTCCCGCTGGCGTTGGCGGAGCTGGGATTGATCGATGAGTACGAGTTTGTGGTGCACCCCAGGCTGGCAGGCCACGGGCCGACGCTGTTCGTGGGGCTATCGAAGCATGTCGACTTGAAGCTCGTGAGCCGGCTGGAGTTCGGCTCGGGGGCGGTGGCGATGCGGTATGAGCTGAAAAGGTAGCCATCGGGCCTTGTGGGGCGAGGCATTCCGCCTTCATCACGGGAGCAAAAGGGGCGCCGCAGCGGCGCCCCTTCAACAACCGCAATGCCTTCTCAGTCCACGTTGGAACCGAAGATTGCGAAGGGCTGGGTACCCTGGGCCCAATTGAACGAATCCACCCTCCACTCGAGAACCGTTGTGTTGTATCCCGGGGCGTAACCGGGCGGGAGGTAGATCGCCTCCACATTGTTTGCGTGATCGGCGTAAAACGACATCCCATTGCAGTCCTGCTGAATGGAGTTGTCCCAAGCGTTCACGTAGTTGCCCGAATACCGCTCACAGCCGTCGGTCAATTTCTTGACGGTCAGGTTGAGATCGCGCACCAATGTCGGCCCGCCGGTGGTCGGCCCCGGTTCATCGGTCCACGCCAGGACGATCACGGTCGGCTTGTTCGGCTCGGCAATCGTGAATGTGCCCGTGCGCGAATCGCCTGCCCCGTTGAATGGGGCGTTGAAGTTCTCGTCGAGCAGCCTGTAATAGATGCCGCCGCCAACGAGATCCGAAATGTGGAGTCGCCCGAAACCCTGCGTGATGTTGGGACGCGGTCCGACATAGGTGTTGTTCAACCGATCCAACCCCCTGGCGCTCTTTGCCGATCCAACCAGCATGGCTTTCAGCATGGCCGGGGACAGGGACCCGTGACGCGAAAACTTCGAGCGGACAAGTGCCACCGCCGCCGCCGCCTGCGGCGCCGAAAAGCTCGTGCCCGACGAGATGTCATACGACTTGTTACGAGTAACTATGCCGGGGTTGTCAGGCCCGACATTCATGCAGTAGGGCGAGCTCACGCCTATCGCATGTGTCGAGCTCACCATTGTTCCCGGAGCGATGATGTCGGGCTTGATGCGACCGTCCTGCGTACCGCGCCGGCTCAGTGCCGCAACATTGTCGAACGACGCGGCGAACTGGCCGCCAGGAACGGTTCCATAGCCCACGTCGCAGGTCGTATTCGGGCGATAGGATTCCGAGGCACCGACCGCGATCACATTTTTGGCCGTGGCTGGGCTGAGCACCATCGTGGTGCAGTTGGGTTGCGGGGGTGGGCCATCACAGATGTTGCCGGCGGCGACAGTGAGCGGCAAATTGATGTCGCGCACGGCGAAATCGTATTCCTGTGCCTCGCACGTGTAGGTGCCGGACGTAAAGTTGTTGTTCTGGTCGCGGTCGCCGTATCGATTGTGGCTGTGCGTCTGGACAACGCATCCATTGTTCTTCGCTTCCGTCGCCCAATCAAAAATGTCAGACGTTTCGATCACGGCGCTGCCTTCAATGATCCGCTGAATGAAGAGGCTCGCTTGCGGGGCCACACCCATCGCGTAATTGAACGTGCCGTCCCCGCCCGCGGTCAACTCTGGCCCCGACGCGGCCCTCGCGGCTGCCATGCCCGCGACCATCGTGCCGTGGCCGCTGTTATCCTGGCCGTAGTTGCCACCCGTGAGCCAGTCTTGTCCCCAGATGATGCTGACGCCTCCAAAATCAGGGTGACTCGCAGGGCAAGTCGGACAGGCCTGGGTACGGCGCAATCCGGAGTCGGCCACCGCAATGCGATACTGGCTGGCGTCCGGAACGGCGTACGTGGTCCAGTTCAAGTAACTGATCCAGCTCGCGGGGCGATGCGGCATCCAATTTCCGGAAGAGCCCTCTTGGTACGGGAACCCCCATGGAGGATAGTACGACCCCGGCTTCGGTCCGCCGGAAGCAATGGCCTCGCGCTCGCCGGACACCCGTTCCCCGCCCCCGCGCTCGACGGTGACCACCACTGGGTTGTCCAGCAGTGCGGCCGCATCCGTCGGCTTGATTCGAACCCTGAAGTTCGTGTAGCTCCCATAGGAGACCTCGTGCAATACGGTGTGCGTCGCGCGGAACTGCCGCAACTGCCGCGACGTGTCCGGCTTGTTGACGAACTGGACCACGAACGTCGCGGGGTCGACCTCGGGCGTGGCGGCGACCGGCATCTTGTGCGCTCGATCGAACGTCGAGGTCCACTGCACCGCGGGCGCGTCCGCGATTCGATCCACAGCGTCCGCGCTCGCCAGAACAAGCACGGCGTTGTGCGGGATGTAGCCGACGTAGGCGAGGCCGGCCTCGGTCATCAGGCGCTGATCGTCGTCGGTGAGGGGGCCGGCGAACTGCACGAGATACAGCCTAGGCTGCGCGGACGCTCGCCGCGCATCGGCCGAATTCGCCAAGACTCGCCGATGACCGCGGCTTTTCCGGGTGTCGATCGTCTTATGGGCGATCGCCACGGTGTCCCACGCCTCGACGACTTCGATGAGCGCGTTCTTCGCTTGCGCCGCCGTTCGGAGCCCGGCAAGCGCGGACGTGGGAACACGGTAAAGCGTGTACGACGGATACTGGCGAATCAGCTCGCCGCCGAAGGCGCGCACATCCGCGCCGTCGAGCGGCCGCTCCGCGTGAACGATGACTTTCGTCGTATCGGGCACGTCGGCACTGAATCCGGCGGCCACCCAGAGAACGCACGCAGCTGCAACGAACGCTATTCGTCGAACCATGAGTCTTCCTCCTTGGACAACGGGCGAGCAGTCATCCAGCCGTCCAATCTGACTAGATGACGAGGAAAGAGGAGTCAGATTACCGGCCAGAACTTTTTTTCTATGAGAACCGGCTCGACGGAGGGAGCGCGCTTGTTACTATTGCTTCACGTTCCGGGCATGGGCTGAAGCCGCTGAGCTCAGGCCTGATTGGTCGCTATGACGCCATCCCAACTACGCAAGATCGCGAAGGCTCCCGGTACTTCGAGGGCCACTGTGGTGGTCGGACTCATCCTCGTCGTAGCCGGATACGGGAACGTTCCGGAATCGCCGCCGGCCGGCGCAGCGAACGGCGAGCGTCCGAACGTCGTCGTGGTGGTGGTAGACGATCTGCGCTTCGACGAGTTCCATGCAGGCGGCCATCCGTATCTCGAAACCCCAAACATGGACCGTCTTGCCGCGGAAGGCGCCCTCTTTCTCAATTCATTCCACGCGGTGCCCCTGTGCTCTCCCAATCGGGCTACTTTGCTCACCGGCCAATTTCCGAGCCGCCACGGGATCATCGACAACATCGCGCGCAATCTGACCAGCCATCGCCTGGAGACGTTCAACCTTCCCATGAAGGCCGCGGGGTATCGGACCGCGTTCCTGGGCAAATGGCACATGGGGAACGATCCGACCCCGCGTCCGGGCTGGGACTACTGGGTTGCGATGCCCGGCCAGGGCCACACGACGAACCCCGAGCTGTTCGAGGACGGTGTCCTGCACAAGGTGCCGGGATACACGACGGATCTGCTCACCGACCGCGCTGTGTCGTTTATCCAGCGGGAGCACGGACATCCGTTCCTCCTCTATCTCGCGCACAAGGCGGTCCATCCCGACGTTGTGCAACGGGACGACGGCTCCGTCGACGCGGAGAGCGATCGCGGCTACATCCCGGCGTCGCGACATGAGGGTCGTTACCGCGACCGGGTTTTCACGCGACGCCAGCTGCAGTCGGAGATCGCGGCGGATCTGGCCGGAAAGCCCGCCATCCGCCGCGCGCTTGGGAAACTGCCGTCGGCTGCGGGACCCGGCCCCGGCGAACATCAGCATGCGGCGTATCCCTGGACCGGCGAGGACACAATCCGCCGCCGCGCCGAGATGATCCTCGCCGTCGACGAGAGCCTCGGCCGAATCATCGCCACGCTGGACTCCCTGAAGCTGCTGGACAAGACGGTCATCGTTCTGAGCAGCGACAATGGCTTCTTTTTCGGCGAGCACGGCCTCACCACCGAGCGTCGGCTGCCGTACGAGGAGTCGATCCGGAACCCGCTGCTGATGCGGTATCCGCCGAGGATCTCAGCCGGATCGCGTCCGGATGGGCTGGCGCTCACGGTGGACCTTGCACCCACGCTGCTGGACCTGGCCGGCATCCCGATCAGCCCTTCCATCCAAGGCCGCTCATTGGTGCCTCTTTTTCGGGGAGCGCCAGAGCGGTGGCGTCGAGCAGTTCTGATCGAGTTCTACACCAACGAGCAGCCGTTTCCCCACCTGATGGACATGGACTACCGCGCCATTCGTACCGGCAGGTATAAGTACATCCACTGGATCAAGTATCCCGGCCAGGACGAGTTGTACGACTTGCAGTCGGATTCGCTCGAGCGGCGCAACCTCGCGAACGATCGAGCGTATGCGTCGGTCAAAGCGTCGCTCAGGGCGGACCTGGGCAAGCTGGTGCTCGAAGCGATTGGGCTCCGGGATCAGTGATCTCGCGGGTAACGCTGCAACATCCCCTCAGGCTTCATCATCGCTTCGATCCCATCGACGTCCATAGGGACGAAGAGGCTCGGCACGTCCTTCCCTTTCTCGGTGATGACGATGAGGTCTTCCAGCCGGATGTAGATGCGCTCCTCGGGAATGCGCAGGGCGGGCTCGATCGTGAACACCATCCCCGGGCGCAGCGGGCCGCTGTCGGTGCCGACGTCGTGCGTCGCCATCCCGACCCAGTGTCCGAGGGTCGAGCCGGGGTACTCGGACGAGCGCCGGTAGCCGTCGACGAAGTCCTTCGCGCCCTTGGTGTAGATGTCTTTCGAGAAACGGCTGCGCGCGAGGAGCGCGTCCATCTTCACCAGCGCTTCCTTCTTGATCGCAGCCGGCGTGACCCCCGGCCGGATCGCGTCGAGGATCGCGCGGTAGCATCCGAGGTAGAAGTTGTAGAGATCGCGCTGATCGGACGAGAACTTGCCGTTGACGGGCCACATGCGCGTGATGTCGCTCATGTAGTAGCCGACGTCGGGGGCGTAGTCCATGAGCAGAAGATCGCCGTCGCGCAGCCGACTCTTGCCGGCGTTGTAGTGCGGGAAGTACGCGTTCGATCCATTCGCGATCAGGGAGTAGTAGGCGTCGCCCTGGCCGCCGTTCCGGTAGAAGATGTACTTCGCGACCGCGTCGAGCTCCGACTCCAGGATTCCGGGCTCCGTCGATCGCGCGGCTTCGATCAACGCTAGGCCGGCAAGACGCGTCGCCTTGGTGATGAGCGCGATCTCGCGCGGGCTCTTGATGAGACGCAGACGATCGAGCGCCGGCGTGAGATCGCGAAGCTCGAACTGCGGATAGCGGGCGCGAAGCGACGCGAGAAACGCGGCTTCGCGCGAGCCTCGGCCGTCCCACGGATCGTTGCTGGTGTCGGAGATGCGACGCATCGCGAGATCGCGACTGACGGCCATCCCTTCGCCCGGCTGGAACGGCGTGTGGAGCGTTCTCGGCGGATCGATTCGGGCGATCCGCGCGAGGTGCTCGGACAACATCTCCTGCGGAAACACGGCCTCGACGCCGGCGAGCTTCTTCACTTCGTCGGCATCTTCGGCGGAGAGAAGTTTCCCTTCCGATGATTCGCGCGCCGGGTGGCGATGCGGAAGGTAGAGCGCAGCGCGTTTCTGTCCGCCGTCGAGCAGGAGGTACGCGTGCGGCACTTCGATCCCGCTGAGGTAGTAGAGCTCGTTGGTCTGCCGGAAGCGCGTGTAGCCCTCCGGCGACGGCGCGCCTTGAAGGAGGGCGATGCCGTTCTCCCCGATCGCCGCGTAGACCTTCGCCCGTCTCGCGGCGAATTCCTCCGGCGGAAAGTCGCTGGTGAATAGCGGAGCGTCCTGCGCGAGGACGGTGGCGGCGATGGCGGTCGCGATGATCGCGACGAGGAGGTTTCTCAACATGGCGAGGAAGTGTGCTTCAAATAGGGTGGGAAGCGGAAGACCCCGCAGAAGATCGGCGGTCATCGCACGAAGAAGGCGACGGTCACCGAAGCGCTGGCGTCACACGACAGCAGCCTGTTACTGCTTTCGTTTCGGCGTTCGAGTCGCTGACTTGCTCGTGGGCTTAAGCGCTCTCGTACGAGCCGTCACGGTCTTGGCGGCGATGTGGCTGGGGATGCGCGCATCCTGGCGGCGCCAGAGAATGCGTCCCCGCGGCAGCGGAACTTCACGGAAGAAAGAGCTCAGAAAGGCCGAGGCGTCGGTCGACGAAGGAATGCGGAGCATGAGCTGATTGGAAAGCTCTCCGTAATACAGGACGAAGTAGTCGCCGGTATCGAGCTTGATCAACGCCGCCTTCGACGGCTCGGCGGCTTCCTGCGGATCCGTGATGTGGTGAAAAGGAACAGGAAACCACTTCGAAAGTTCCGCTTCAGACACGGCCGCGGCCAAAATGGGATACGCGTGCGTCTTCAACTCGTTAGGCTTGGCGGCTTTCATGTCAGCAACTCGACTTCGCGTTTCATGGTAACAACAACCGGGATCGCGACCAACTCGCCTGGTTCGAAGACGATCACTCCCGGTTCTCCTTCGGTCCACTCCGGCCATCTGGCGGGAGGCTCATTTGTCGTCGACGTCAAAAGCGACCGCGTCAAAAAACTCGGCCGATAGCGAGAAAAGGGCCTCCGAAAAGCCTCTCTGCGAGGTCTGGCTCGAGACCTCTAATTGGACAAGCAAGGTTCCGTTCTTACGAGGCGAACAGACGTAACCTCTGAAATTGAGGTATGACGCGGCTGACGACGACGGTTTCTCATTTTCATAAATGCCGTCGTATTGCAAACACGGCAGACTCTTGAACTGCACGTAATAGAAGTGAACACTGTCTCTCACCCACCCGCTGAGCGTGCCGAGCTCGCTCACCTTGAGAGCCTCCAACTTCGCGAGCATCTCTTTGCCTTCGCCA
>DASYGV010000046.1:0-30889 GCA_035999335.1 Thermoanaerobaculia bacterium
CACGCTCCCTCTGGTGGGCATCGTGACGTTTGCGCCGCCACGCGTGAGGCAGATCTTGACGATCACGATGAACGGGATGGTGTTCGTCTATCTGAAAGAGAGGTTGCGCTCAGATCTGGCCGAGTTCGCGGCCGCGCATCCCGAGGTCCGTGTCGAAACGAGACCGTGGTACTCCGCGTTCGGATGGGCGTTGTTGGGGATCTTCGTCCTCCTCGCGATGGTCCTGCCCGTGACGCTGATCGTCGGCGTGATCAAGCTGCTCTTCGAAGGCTAGTGAAGGGCGTCACTCGCGCCGGATGGCCTGGATCGCGGTATCGAGCGCCTGCAGGAAACGCGAGCGATCCTGTTTCTCGAACGGCCGCGGTCCGTACGTGACCTCGCCGGCGCCGCGAAGCTCGGAGAGGATTTCGCGCGTGGCCAGCGCTCCACCGACGTTGTCCTCGGTGAATGGTCTGCCGGTCGTGCCGATCACTCGCGCACCGTTGCGGAGGCAACGCGCCGCCAGTGGGATGTCCGCGGTGATGACGATGTCTCCCTCGCCCGCGTGCTTTGCGATCCAGTCGTCGGCGACATCCATCCCCTCGCGGACGACGACCAGAGCGAAGCGCTCGTCCTCGGGAATCCTCTGCGGCGCATTCGCGACCAGCGTTACGTCGAGCGCGTACCGTCTGGCGACGCGGTAGACCTCTTCTTTCACCGGGCACGCATCGGCATCGACGTAGATGTGCAGCACGAGAAGGAGCGTAAACGCAAATGCCGGACCCGAAGGTCCGGCGCGTACTGATTAGCGGAAAGTAATGGTCTCGCGGCGACCAATTGGGTAATGACCCGACTATATAGGTAATGAATTAGGTAATAACGCGAAGCACCGGCGGGGCGCCGGTGGTACGGCCGGCGAGGCGCCGGCTCCCCGTGGCATCATGCAGACATGTCTGCATTGATCATCGTCGACATCGAAGTGACCGACCCCGTTCGTTACGAGGACTACAAGCGCCTGGCCTCGGCGTCGATCGTGGCGCATGGTGGGCGGTATCTGGTCCGCGGCGGACGCAGCGAGGTGCTGGACGGAACGTGGACGCCGCATCGGCTGGTGGTGCTGGAGTTCGATTCCGTGGAGAAGGCGAAGGCGTGGCGCGCGTCGCCGGAGTATGCCGAGGCGAAGAAGGTGCGGGAGGGCTGCGCGCGCTCGAACATGATCGTGGTCGAGGGCGTGTAGAGAAAGCGGAGGCGTTGCCGCCGCACTCCATATCAGACGTCTTCGAACAACAACGGCGCGTCGCCGAGCTCGATCGCGAACAACTCGCGCGCAAGCGAGCGGACCTGCGCCGGCTCGATGTCCGTGTCGGTACGCACGCCGTTGCGATAGCGCGTCACGACTTTCGGCCGGAGGATCACGCGTTCCTCGGGCGTCACGTGCTGGATGCTCACGGTTTTGCGGAAGATCGACGCGGGATTGGTCGATGTGTAGTAGTTGGCCATCTCGACGTCGCCGGCCGTGTGCGGCGCGCCGGAGAACTCGTACATGTCCTCGCTCTCGTCGCCCCAGTGCATCGTGAGCGTCCAGTGATGTGCGTCGCGGCGCAGCGAGTAGTCGAAGCCGTGCTGCGTCACGCGTCCCTCTTCGAGCGGCATCGGCTCGAGCGGACTCTGGCCGCCGAAGCCGACGTCGGCGAGCCATGGCCGTCCGTCGATGTCGACGCGGAGGAGCATGTGATTGAGCATGCGCCGGTCGGGCGGACCGACGCGCCCGAGGAGCGTCGTCACTTCGAAGCCGAGCTCGCGCAGGGCCGCGGCGAGGAGCGTGTTCTGTTCGAAGCAGTATCCGCCGCCGCCCGGCTCGAGAAATCGCTTCACGATCGACTCGACGTCGATCGTCACCGGACCGCGGCGCTGGATGGTGAGGTTGTGAAAGGGAAACGCGGCCAGATGCGCAACGTGAAGGCGACGCAGAGTCTCGAGCGTCGGCGGGATCGGGCGTTCGATGCCGAGGCGGGTGAAGTAGGCGTCGAGACTCACGGTTTATCGCCGGCAGGCTGGCCGTAGAGGCTGGAATAGGCTGCCTGCGCCGCATCCATCTGGCGATGGCGTTGGGCGATGGACCACTCTCGGGTCGCTCTGTCGATGGCGACGGTCGTCCACCCAGGCCCTTCTTCGCCGGATATGTGAACGAGCAGCGTGTCCTTGTTGTGCTCGACCCGAACACGGTGATCGGGATTCCCTTCCTCTTCGAGACCACGTACGGTGCGACCCCGAGGTGGACTTCCGACGAAAGAAGTCCATCGGACACTTCGCCGTTCGGGCTTTGCGACGGGCTTGCTGCGCGCGTCAGTCATGGGGTGACTCCTTTCGGTTCCAGCTCCTGTCATCCTGAGCCGCGTAGACGGCGAAGGACCCCTGATCTTGCGCGCCCATCGTGCATCTGCGGGGGGTCCTTCGCTGTCTACGCAGCTCAGGATGACAGCGATGGCGGCATACGAAAGCGGCGGCTTTGCCGCCGCGCTCCAAATTACCAGATGCGGACGCGGTCCTCGGGCTTCACGTAGTGCGCGTCGTCTTCCTTCACGCCGAACGCTTCGTACCAGGCGTCGACGTTCCGGAGCGGCGCGAACGAGCGGACCATGCCGGGCGAGTGCGAGTCGGTCATGATCAGCTGGCGCAGCGCGTCGTCGCGGACGATCGTGCGCCACACCTGCGCCCATCCGAGGAACACGCGCTGCTCGCCGGTGAAGCCGTCGAGCATCTGCGAGGGCTGGCCTTTCAGCGAAAGCTTGTAGGCCTCGAAGCCGAGCAGGATCCCGCCGAGGTCGCCGATGTTCTCGCCCATCGTCATGCGGGCGGTGATGTGGAGGTCGGGGAGTTGCGGAAACTTGAACGACTCGTACTGCTCGCCGAGCCGCGTCGCCTGCGCCTCGAACTTCGCCGTATCCTCCGCGGCCCACCAGTCGCGCAGCACGCCCTCGCCGTCGGACTTGCGGCCCTGATCGTCGAAGCCGTGCGTGATCTCGTGGCCGATGACGCCGCCGATCGCGCCGTAGTTCACGGCCGGATCCGCCTTCGGATCGAAGAACGGCGGCTGCAGGATCGCGGCCGGGAAGACGATCTCGTTCTTCGTCGACATGTAATAAGCGTTGACGGTCTGCGGAGTCATGCCCCACTCCTCGTCGTCCACCTTCTTGCCGATGCGGCTCACGTCGAACGCCCAGTCGAACTTCGCCGTGCGCCCCGTGTTGCCGACGAGATCTCCCTCGCGCACTTCGAGCTTCGAGTAGTCGCGCCACTTCGATGGATAGCCGATCTTCACGCCGAACTTCGACAACTTCTCGAGCGCTTTCGCCTTCGTTTCCGGCCCCATCCACTCCAGGTTCTCGATGCGGTTCTTCATCGCAATGCGAAGGTCAGCCACGAGCTTCTCCATCTTCGCCTTCGAATCCGGCGGGAAGTACTCGGTGACGTACGTCCGTCCGATCGCTTCGCCCATCGCGCCTTCCGAGGCGCCGACGGCGCGCTTCCAGCGCGGACGCTGCTCCTGCGCGCCGCCCAGGAACTTCGAGCGGAACTCCCAGTTCGCATCGGCGAAGCGCTTCGACAGCAGCGGCGACGCATCATCGACGACATGGAAGGCCTGCCACGCCTGCAACGTCCCGACCGGCGTGTCGGCGAAGATCTTGGCGAGCTTCGGGAAGGCCGTGTTCTGACGGACGATCGCGCGCTCGGCCTTGTCGGTCCCGGCTTCCTTGAAGTAGACGCTCCACGGGAATCCCGGCGCGTTCTTCTCGAGCTCCGCGACAGTCATCGGGTTGTAGGTCTTGTCGCGATCGCGTCCTTCGGCGCGAGTCCAATGCGCCTCGGCGATCTTCGTCTCGAGCGCGACGATCTCGGCCGCGTTCTTTTCCGGCTCGCTCCAGCCGCCGAGCTGCAGCATGTCGGCGACGTACTTCTGATAGCGCTCCTTCTGCGGCTTGAAGTTGTCGCGGAGGTAGTACTCGCGGTCGGGGAGTCCGAGGCCGGATTGCGACAGGTAGAGCGCGTACTTCTCGGGATCCTTCGCGTCGTCGCGGACGGCGGCGGTGAAAAACGAGGCTGCGAAGGTCGTGTTCGCGCGGCCCATGATGCGCGCGAGATCGTCGTGCGTCTTCGCCTTCTTCAACGGGTCGAGATGGGGCTGGAGCGGCTTCGCGTCGAGCTTCTCCGCGGTCGCATCGTCGAGGAACGTGCGATAGAGCGCGGCGACTTTCGCCTCGTCGGTCCCGGCCTTCAGATTCTTGTCGGCAGCCCAGCGATCGAGGATCGCGCGCACGCGAGCCTCGGAGAGATCGCGCAGCATGATGAACGCGCCGTAGCGGGTCTGGTCGGGCGGGATCTGCGTCGTCGCAGCCCACTTGCCGTTGACGAAGCGGAAGAAGTCGTCGCCCGGCTCGACGGTGCGATCCATTCCGTCGAGGTCGACACCCCAGGTGCCGTAGCGCTTGGCCGTAGTCGCGTCATTTGCAAATGCGGCGGTCGTGAAGAATGCGGTCAGGACGATCGCGATTCCGAAAGGCCTCATGCGGTGGTTTCCTCCATGCGAACGTGAGGAAAACACGCGTTTCGCCCGCGCCTATTGCAGCTTGGCCACCTCGATCAGCAATGCCAGGCCGGTCTCGTCCCGCTTGATGGTTACATTCGAGCGACAGATGCCGGCGTTCTCGCAGTAGCGGTAGATGTCCTCTTCCGAGCGCTCGATGAGCTTCCAGTTGCCGAAGTATTCGATGAGCGTCCGGTACGGATTCCCGTTGGCGATGTTGGTGAAGTAGAAGACGCCGCCCGGCGCGAGCGCGCGATAGGCGAGCTGGATGAGGATCGTGGCGGTGCGCTCCTCGAGGTAGTCGAAGAGGCCGCCGGCGAGGACGAGGTCGAACGCGCCGCGGTCGAGGCGACGCGCGAAGGAGAGCGCGTCGTTGCGGCGGAAGTGCCATTGAGCGGAGAGCGGCCGCAGCGCACGCTCGGAGAACGCGAGCGCGTCGGAGTCGAGGTCGTTGAGCCACAACTCTCCCGCGAGCGCCGGCAGGTAGTCGGCAATCGACCGCAAGTCGGGACAGCTTCCGCAGGCGATGGAGGCGATGCGCGTCTGGCCGGGATTCATGCGCATCGTGCGAATCAGGCGCGCGGCCTGGTGATGCACTTTGTTGCGATGCTGCTGCGCGATGGAGCGGCTGAGCGCGTAGGCCTCGCACGACCGCGCGAGCGATCCCTGCGCGGTGTTCGCGCCGGCGATCAGGTACTCGACGGTCTCGAAGTCGCCAGGGTAGCCGCGCGGCCAGGTCTGCAGGCGCTCGACGAACGGGGAGCGCGCGTGGACGCGGCGCACGGGCTCGAGCAGCGCGACGATCTCGTCGCGGGTCATGTCCGCTTCTTCGCATCCGAGAATGGCCGCGCAGATCTGACGCACGACCGCGAGGAGGCGATGGTAGAGCTGCTGTTCGTGCAGTCCCTCCTCGTCGAGGGAAATGAAATCGTGGACGTGGCGTAGCAATTGGTCGACAGCACGCTCGCGACCGTCATCGATGCGAACGATGGACTCCGACTCCGGCTCCGACAAGATCAGCTCCTCCCACATGTCGCTTCTCTCCGGGGAGTGAGAGGGACGCGTGTAGGAGGTTTCCCTACGAGAGGTGGTTGGCAGGGCGCTATCCTTGCGTCATGTTCAGCTTCGCGAAGTTCGGGCCGACCGACTACGTCATTCATTTCCAGAGCGGGCGGGTGCGGCGGGAGGGTCGCGGGCTCTCCTTCTTCTATTGGAAGCCGACGTCGAGCATCGTGTCGGTTCCGGTGGCGAGCTCGGACATCCCGTTCGTGTTTCAACTCCTCACCGCCGACTTTCAGACGGCCACGGTGCAGGGACAGCTCACGTATCGCGTGACCGAGCCGAAGAAGCTCGCGGACCTGCTGAACTTCACGGTCAACGCGGCGGGAGCGTACTTGTCGCGCGATCCGGAGAAGCTCGCGCAGCGCCTGGTCAACGAAGCGCAGACCGTCGCCGCGACCGCGGTCGCACAGCAGACGCTGCGCGACGCGCTGCGCAGCGCGGATGCAATCGGCGCGACGATCACGGCGGGGCTGCAGGCCTCCGACTCGATGCGGATGCTCGGCGTCGAGCCGGTGCGCGTGTCGGTGACCAACGTGACCGCGACGCCGGAGATGGCGCGCGCCCTCGAGGCCGAAGCACGCGAGCGTCTGCAGCAGGAAGCGGACATGGCCATCTACGCGCGGCGCAACAGCGCCGTGGCCGAGGAGCGGAAGATCCGCGAGAGCGAGCTCAATACGGAGATCGCGGTCGAGGAGAAGAAGCGGCAGATCCGCGAGACGCAGACCCAGGCCGACATCGCGATCGAGGAGCGGCGGAAAACACTCGTGGAATTGCAGGCCGCGAACGAACGAACGTCCGCGGAGACGAAGGCCTACGCGCTCGATGCGATGCTCAAGCCGCTGGCCGGTCTCGAATGGGAGAAGCTCGTCGCGCTCAGCGGCGGCGCGGCGGATGCGCGGATCACCATCGCGCACGCGTTCCGGAAGCTCGCGGACAACGCGGGGCGCATCGGCACGCTGAACATCACGCCGGACCTGCTGCAGTCGCTGCTCGCCGGCGACGATCAGCCGTGAGCTACGGGCGGATCCTGATCGTCCGGCGCGCGACGCGACTCGAGGAGTTGATCGCGCGCTTCAACACGAAGGGGCAGGCGCGCTTCTACATCGAGAGCGCGGGCGGTGACTTCGCCGATTACGACGCCGAAGATGCGGCGTACCGGAGATCGCTCGACGAAGTGGAGCACGTGGTGCGCGGGCTCGCGAAAGTGCACGTCATCGATCGCGGCTTCCTGCCGAACTATCTCTTCGCGGACGACGAGATGGTCGTGGTCGTGGGGCAGGACGGGCTCGTTGCGAACACCGCGAAGTACGCGCTCGCGCGGCCGATCGTCGGCGTCAATCCCGAACCGTCGCGCTACGACGGCGTGCTGCTGCCGTTCGACTCCCGTTCCGCGAGCGACGCGGTTCGCGCGGTGTTGAGTGGGCATGCGGCGATCCGACCGGTGTCGATGGCCGAGGCGCGGTTGAACGATGGGCAGCGGCTGCTCGCGTTCAACGACTTCTTCATCGGGATCCGCACGCACGTCTCCGCGCGCTATCGCATCTCCGCCGGCGGGCGCGAGGAAGTGCAGTCGTCGAGCGGCGTGCTCGTCTCCACCGGCGCAGGTTCGACGGGCTGGCTCAGCTCCATGTTCAACATGGCCGCGGGGATCGGCCGCTTCGCCGGGAGCAAGGTCCCTGTTCCGAAGCCTCTGTCGTGGAGCGCGCGCGAGTTGCGTTACGTCGTGCGTGAGCCGTTCGCGAGCCGCGCCACCGGCGCGACGATCGTCGCCGGAAGGTTGGGCGAAGGAGAGGCGATCGAGCTCGAGTCGCACATGCCCACGCACGGCGTGATCTTCAGCGACGGAATCGAGGCCGACTTCCTCCACTTCAACTCCGGCGCGATCGCGCACGTGAGCCTGGCGGCGGTGTCAGCGCAATTGGTGGGGAAATAACGGAGCGCCGGCTTCCAGCCGGCCGCTACGCCGGCATCTTGCCGGCATGCCGCCTGGAAGGCGGCGTAGCGGCCGGCAGGATGCCGGCGCTCCGTTGCGGTACAGTTCGCGGGATGAAGAAGTATCTCGTCGCGCTCCTCCTCCTGTTCGCCGTTCCCGCGTCCGCCGGCACCGTCTGCCGGATGAACTTCAGCATGTCCGGTTGGTCGTTCTTCTATCGAACCGCCGAGGGTGACGGCACGATCAGTTGCGAGAACGGCCAGACCGCAAGCGTGCACGTCTGGTCGAAAGGCGGCGGCGTCACCTTCGGCCGATCGAAGATCAAAGACGGCACCGGACGCTTTACCGAAGTCGACTCCATCGAGGACCTCTTCGGCACCTACGTGCAGAGCGAGGCCCACGCCGGCGCCGGCAAGTCGACGAAGGCTTCGGCGATGACGAAGGGCACCGTGTCGCTGAGCATCGTCGGCAAGGGGAAAGGCGTCGACGTCGGCATTTCGTTCGGCAAGTTCGTCATCGAGAGACGCTGATTACTTCAGCCGCACCTCGTCGACTTGCAGCGCGAACGTGCCGGGTTGCGGGCCGCCGGCGAAGATGACGGCCATGATGTCGCTGCCGTCGGTGCCGAAGGCCTTCCACGTCATCGCCACCTCGCTCCATTCGGGGCCGGCGACGAAGGTCTGCATGAGCGGGATCATCCCCTTGCTCTGCGCGAAGAGCATCACGCGATAGGTCTTGCCGTCGCCTTTGGCGAGGAAGCGCAGCTCCTGTTTCGACGAGAGATTCGCCGGCTGCATCGGCACCGGCGTGGGCGACCACATCGCGCCGAACCAGGCGTACGGCAGCGCGGGGTCGATCGTGCCGGTGATCGACAAAGCGCCATCGACGACCTTCAACTGGCCGGTCGATTTCCCGCCGGCGATGCTGTCCGCGGTGGGCTCCCAGCCCGTGCCGAATGCGGCGGTCGGACCGCTCTCGAAGTCGCTGAGAACGCTCGCGTCGAGTCCACTCGGAGCGCGGCCGGCACTGGCGCGCGCGTCGGCGATCGCCTTCGCGTATGAGCCGCGGTCGACGGCCACGCCGCCTTTCCAGATCCCGGCGATGTCTCGCGTGGCCGTGATGTCGCGCGTGGGATCGCCGTTCACGAGGAGGAGGTCGGCGCGCAGGCCTTTCGCGATGCGTCCGCGATCGGCGATGCGGAACGCGCGCGCAGGTGTGCTCGTGGCTGCGGTGAGCGCCTGCACCGGAGTGAGTCCGGCGCCGACGAGGAGCTCGAGCTCGCGATGCAGTGCGGCGCCGTGCGCGGTGCCGGGATTCGGCGCGTCACTGCCGGCGAGGATCGGCACTCCGTTCGCCAGCAACTGGCGCACGCTTGCCTCCGCCGCCGCGAAGCTCACCGGCGGCTGCTGCGGGGAACGTGGGAATCCGCGCTCCATCGTGTTCTTCGCCAGAGCGTTCAAATACGGCTCGATGCGCGCGTCACCGACGAGCGGGGCGGCGCCGCCGACGCCGGTGATGCTCTTGAGAACGACCAGCGTCGGGATCACGAATGCTTTGTGCGCCGCAACGAACTTCCCGAGTTCCGGGTCGGGATCTTTGTCGACGAAGAGATGCACGAGGCCGTCCGCGCCGGCATCGATCGCTTCTCGCGCGGTCGCGAGCGTGGCGATGTGGACGACGGCCAACTTCTGACGCCGATGTGCCGCTTCGATGACCGCGCGCATCGTCGCCACGTCGACCGTCGGGATGGGCCTTCCGTACGAGCGTCCGTCGTCGTAGACGATCTTGATCCAGTCCGACCCCTCCGCGAGTCGAGCGTCGACGAAGGCCTGCGCCTCGGCGGGAGAAGTGATGGTGGGGATGTCCATCCCGTACTCCGTCCCGTGGCCCTTCGGCGCGGTGACGAGGATGCCGGCGGAGAAGATGTCCGCGCGATGCTTCGCCTTTCCTGCTGCCTGTTCCGCGCGCCATGACGCCGCCATGGTGGCGGCCGTGAACTGATCGAGCTCCGTCGTCACGCCGAACATCAGCGCCTCGGTGAGCGCCTCGCCGAAGGCGTGCGTGTGCGCGTCGATGAGGCCGGGAAGGAGCGTCTTGCCGGATGCGTCGACGATCTCCGTCCCGTCAGCAACCTTCAACCGCTTCCCGATCTTCGCGATCTTTCCGTCTTCGACGAGCACGTCGGTGCCCGCGAGCACGGACGTTCCATCGAACACGCGCGCGTTGCGGAAGACGACACCGGCATGCAGGGCGGGAGCGAGGACGAGAGCGAGAAGGAGGATTCGGATCATGCCGGCCAAGATAGCTCGCGCGTGAACGCGCGGCCAATGGAACCCGTCATCGGGCGGGGGTGACGTTTGTAAGGAGGGCCGGGCCCTCAGGCTATTTTTCGAAATCAGCTTGCCGCCGGTTCTACGGGTTTCTCACCCACTCGCCGAACTTCGGAACGCCGCGATCGACGTGGTTCCACGTGGCGCCTTTGTCGGTCGACACGTCGTAGTCGTTGAATGCACTGGGAAATGTGACGAGGGTTCCGCTCTGACTCTCCGGCAGGGTGTGCAGCGAGTAGTGGAGATGGAATCCGCCGCAGGGCGCGTTGCCGGTATCGCCCGCGTTTGCAAGGCGTTTTCCTGTGACGACCATCTCGTCCTTGTTGACGACGACCGAGCCTTTGACGAAATGCAGGTACGCCCCAATTTCCACCGGTGCATGCTCGATCATCACATAGCTCGCCGGCGCGCCAGCGCACGAATCGCGATCGTTGCGTATTTCCACGACCTTGCCACCGGCAGCGGCGTGAATCGGCTTTCCATTCGTCGCCAACGTCGGTTTTCCCGCCAGGATGAAATCCCAACAGAACGATGCGGCGCCTTTGTGGCTCCCGCCGAGATTGTCCCAACCCTGAACCACTTCCCATGCCTCTCCTTTGGGGAACGGCAATCGCATGGATTTCTGCTGGAACGGCACGGGGAGGAACTTCGCGTCGAACGCGCTGTTGCGGTTGTGCGAGACGAGCGCAGTGTACGCGGGCCTGCCGGGCATCACGGTTCCGGGTGTCTTCGTCTTCAGAGTCACCGCACCCTTCGGCATGACTGGCAGCTTGCCTTCTAGAATGGGAACAGGCTCGAGGACGGTTCCGCTGTCGAATGTGTATCCGGCGAAGAGGCCGGCCTCCCTTCCGGTGAGACGGTGCTTCGACGCGAGCGCCTCGATCTCGCCTGCGTCGAGCGCCTTCTTGAAGACGGCGACGTCGTCGATGAAACCGTAAAACTGTGGCTCGCGTCCATTGATCGTGATGTTGTCCGCAGCGCGGCCGAGGCGGAGCACGCCGCTCGCCGCATCCCAGCCGGCGGGGATCGTGCACGAAGAGAGGGCAGCACAGCCCATCGCGCCGTTGATATAAATAGTGAACTTTCCGTCTTTTCGCACGATCGTGAGGTGATGCCATACCCTTGCGTCGAAGGAAGTCCCGCCGACCGTGCGCTTCGACCCGTTGAAGTTGACGATCAGGTGATTGTCCACCTCGTTCTTCGCGATATAGAAGTTGCCACTCGCACTGTCGCTGATCAGTGGCGCTACGAACGCGTTCGGGTACTGCAGCATGAATCGGAACGCGATCGTGTACTCGTTGCCAAGGCTCGAGAGCGAAACGTCCGTGTCGGCGTAACCGCGCCATCCGAATGCCGCCGCGAAGTTGGGCGGAGTGTAACCGCCGCGCGGGCAGCCGGAGAGAGACACGAAGAGGAGAGACACGAAGAGGAGGAACAAGCAGAGGACTCTCCGGTTACGCATGCGTCACCTCCGACTGAACGCCTATGATTACACCAAACGCGCGCTCCTGAGTGCCGTTGCAGGACAGTCCACAAGTCCGCAACGGCGTCGGCACCAGAACTTCTGATTCGGAGCGCATCGTGCCTTCGGATGGGGTCCTTCGCCGTCTGCGCGGCTCAGGATGACAGAGGGGGACTTGCTCTTTTCCGGTGGGGATGCAGCATGGCCTTGCTCCCTCTGCTAAATCGCTTTAGTATTCTCCAAACTCAATCACCGTCGCTCATCATCCAGCAATGATGCCCGCGACCGGGCGAGGGGATGCAACCGATGCGTATTTCGGTGTGGCCCGGCATAGCATGCGAGCCCTGGGAGGCGCGCGTCCGGCGGCGCAACGTCCGGCGTCCCGCCACTCTCGGCGACGACCTCCGGCAATGCCGCGCGCCGACGCCCCTCGAAGAGCACCGCTCCACCGTGAAACAAGAGGAGGGACCCCACCCATGCATCCACGTTTGAACCATCGAAATCGAATCGGGGCGTGTCTTGCGGTGTTGCTGCTGTTCACTGCCGTCTCCGGCTTTGCACAGTCAGTCAGCGATGGAACGCTGACCGGACACGTCGCACTACCCGACGGAGAAACCATCCGCGGTGTTCCCGTGAGGATCACCAGCCCCGCGCTCGTATCCGGAGAGCGCAGCACCACCAGCGACGACCAGGGTCGCTTCGTCTTTCTCAGTCTTCCCCCCGGCACGTACTCCGTGACGGCCACTCTCGACGGGTTCAAGAGCTACAAGGCCTCGAACATCGTCCTGCGCTCCGGTGACAAGGTCGACGTGACCGTCACTCTCCAGCAGGGCGCGTATCAGGAAGAGATGGAAGTTCGCGGCGTTGCGCCGATCATCGACACGAAGGCGTCCACGATCGATACGACGTTCACCGCCGAGCTGCTGGACAAACTGCCGACCGCGCGCAATGCGTTTTACGACCTCGCGCTCACCGCGCCCGGCATTGCCAGCGTCGGCTCCGATGAATCGTGGCTGCCGAGTCCTTCCGCGTTCGGCAGCGCCGCAAACGAGAACATCTTTCTCGTGAACGGCGTCAATGCTACCAACCCGCGCGGCGCGCCCTGGGGCTCGCTGGTCAGCGTCAACTACAACACGGTGGAGGAAGTGAAGGTCCTCGCCCTCGGATCGAAAGCGGAGTACGGAAGCTTCTCCGGCGCCGCGATCGACGTCATGACGAAGTCGGGAGGCAACGACTTCTCCGGCGGCGCGGCGTTCTACTCGATGATCGGCAGCGCGGCCGACAACTACACGACGAAGTTCGGCGACGACGACCTGTTCTACGTCGATCCGAACGACGACTTGACGACCACGCCGGAAGAGAGCTGGGAGGCCAGCTTCGCCGCCGGCGGCCCGATCCTTCGGGACAAACTGTGGTTCTACGGCGGATACGCGCGCTATGGCGCGGAGACCGACACGCCGCTGTTCGAGCCGCTGGCGACGTACAAGGCCAACCTGTTCGACATCAAGTTGACCGGCGAGCTCAACGCGAAGCATCGCGCCTGGCTCGCGTATCACACCGAGGACATCGAGGCGGGCAACAACAGCTGGGGCCAGACGTGGGACGCGACGATGCGCTACGACCAGCCGCGCGACAACGACACGCTGCAGTTTCAGTATCAGTGGGTGATGTCGGATCGCGATCTGTCGTCGTTCAAGTACCTCGGGTTCAAGACCGAGGAGCATCCGAGCATCCCCGCGGAGACGGGCGCTCCGGGCTTCATCAACTGGTGGAAGTACACCGGCGGCCAGAGCATCGGCCTCGGCGGCGACTTCCCGTACGTCGAGGCGCAGAAGTCGAAGCGCCAGACGCTGCAGGCCGACTACACGCACTACGCGGCCGAGTTCCTCGGACGGCACGAGATGAAGTTCGGCGTGCAGTACACAAAGAGCAACGGAGACTGGCAGGGCGGCTACTTCCAAGGCTACGCGAACTTTGCGTATGCGTACCCGTACCAGATCACCTCTCTCGCGAAGGACTGGTGGTGGAACGGTCCGGAGAGTTGGCAGTGGGGCACGGATGAAAATCCGGTCGTGCCGTTCTACAACCTCAGGACCGAGCGCAATCCGTGGCTCACGCGGCGTCAGGCCGGATCGACCGGCTTGTTCATCGACGACAGTTGGAGTCCCACCGACCGCCTGACGTTCGACATCGGCCTCCGCTATGACCGCATGACTGCGAAGTACGGCGAAGGTGCGGTGTACGAGATGCCGACGACGCCGGGCGACATCAACAATCCGGTCGTGCTGCGAACGCGCGATGGGACCGACAACATTTACGATTTCAAAACATGGTCGCCGCGGCTTGGGTTCGCGTGGCAAGTCACCAACGATCAGCGGACGGTGCTGCGAGCTCACGTCGGGAGGTACTACGCGCCGATGGGCGTGGAGAGCCTACGAAGGCTCGGGCCGGACATGGAGCCGGCGACGACGGAGCACTGGCGGTACATGTTGAAGCTGTCGGAGGTGGACCTCAACCACAACGGCAAGCTCGATTTCGCCGAGATTCGGCCGGCGACGCGGTTGCTCGTCGGACGCACGCCGGACGTGCTGGTCAGCAGCAGCGTGACCAATCCGTCGTGGGCGCTCGAGGTCGCGGACGGCACGGGCAGCCCGTACACCGATCAGTTCCATCTGTCGATCCAGCGGCAGATCGGCAGGAACATGTCGATCGAGGCCGGATACATCCTCAAGCAGACCAAGGACCTGATCGCGCTGCAGCCGTACAACACCGTCACCGGCGATTACTGGGAGTGGGTCTCGCAGCCGTTCACGACGTGGACCGATTACGAGACCAAGGTCTGGGAGGTCGCGCGCAAGGACTACAACGGCGACGGCGTATTCGACGTCGCTGACGCGAAGTACATTCTCGACCACACCGGATATCGCGCGGTGAATGTCGAGGAGTTCGCGGGTGATGCCGCCGAGCGCATCTTCCACGGCCTTCAGCTCGTACTGACGAGACGTTACGCGGAGCGCTGGCAGGGCATCGCGTCGGTGAACTGGAACAAGAGCGACGGCATCGCACCGCGCGTCGTCGATCAGAACTGGTACATCGACGGACCGCTGGTGATGGACACGCCGTTCGGCAGCACGATGAATCATTTCCAGAACAACCTCGATGGACCGCTGCCGATGACTCCGGAGTGGATGCTCAAGATCTCGGGCAGCTACACGATCCCGCGGATCGAGACCGACATCGGTCTTCGCTACCGGTTCGACTCAGGACGCGCGTTCTTCCCGGTTCAGGAGCTCCCGACGTTCGCGTCATGGATGTCGGACCTCCAGCCGGGCGTGTACCTCGGGACTGGCTGGCACGGCTTCATGGTCGCGGACGATCCGACCAACCCGGACTGGACGCCGCCGACGTCGATCGTCGACCTGAGCGTGTCGCGCCACTTCAACATCGGCGGATACGGATTGGATCTGTCGATGGACGTGCTCAACGCGTTCAACGAAGACTCGGCGAACCGCGTCGGCTTCCACGAGAGCGACTACGGCCGCGTGTACGGCCTGGTGTCGCCCCGAACGATGCGGGTGGGCGTGAAGTTGGGGTTCTAGTGCATTCCTGATGGGGGGGCGGGCTTCCAGCCCGCCCCTGTCGGGGATCTTGCCCGGCGGCGTGGCGTCGGCCAAGATGGCCGCCGCGCGCGGGCAGGATGCCCGCGCCCCTTTATGACCCAAAGATCCATCGCATTTCTGTTCGCGCTGGTCACGATCAGCGCGTGTCAGCGCTCCGCGCACAAGGACCTGCGACGCGCGAATGTTCTGCTGATCACGCTGGACACCACGCGCGCGGATCGAATCGGCGCGTACGGCTACGCGAAGGCGGAGACGCCAAACCTCGATCGGCTTGCGGGCGACGGCGTTCTGTTCGAGCACTGCATCACGCCGTCCGCGTTCACACTGCCGTCGCATTCGACGATCATGACCGGGCTGTATCCGCCGCAGCACGGCGTTCGCCTCAACGGCGATGCGGCGCTCGCGCAGGCGAATGAGACGCTCGCCGAAAGACTGACCGCTGATGGCTACAGGACCGGCGCGTTCGCGGGCGCGTTCGTGCTCGACGGGCGATGGGGACTGTCGCAGGGTTTCGCGCATTACGACGACGAGTTTCATCTCGGCAAGGATCAACGCCTCGACCTCGCGCGCGTGCAGCGTCCCGCGAACCAGGTCGTCGATGCCGCTCTGCGTTGGCTCGATCAGAAAACCGTGCAGCCGTTCTTCGCGTGGGTGCATCTCTACGACGCGCACACGCCGTACGCGCCGCCGGAGCCGTTTCGCGCGCGCTTCGCGGGCTCTCCGTACGACGGCGAGATCGCGTTCGCGGACTCGCAGGTCGGGCGTCTCCTCGACTGGCTCGAGAAGCAGGGGCTGAAGGACGACACGATCGTCGTCGTCGTCGGAGATCACGGCGAAGGCCTCGGCAGTCACGGCGAGGGCGAGCACGGCTTCTACATCTACGACTACGCGGTGCGCGTGCCGCTGCTGATGCGACTGCCCGGCGTCTCCGGCGTACGTGTCGCGCAGCAGGTGCGCACCGTCGACATCTTCCCGACATTGCTGGAGCTCGTGACCGGGAAGAAGACCGAGGGAATCGAAGGCCGCTCGCTGGAGCCGCTGATCGCGGGCGAGAAGGAGGCGACGCCGCGGTACGCGTACAGCGAGTCGATGGCGACGAACCTCCAGTACGGATGGAGCGCGCTGTACAGCCTTCGCAGCGACGGCTACAAGTACATTGACGCACCGCGCGGCGAGCTGTACGACCTCGCCGCCGATCCGAACGAATCAACGAATCGCCTCGATGATCTGCGTCGCGTGGCGCGCGAGCTTCGTACGGAGCTGACGAAGATCCGCGAAGAAGGCGCGCGTCGCGCACCGAAGACGGAGGAGGCGAATCTCGACCAGGAGACAGTGCGGATGCTCGCCTCGCTCGGGTACATGTCGGGATCGAACGTGAAGACCAACGACGCGAAAGGTCTCGCCGACCCGAAGGACAAGATCCATCTCTTCGAGTCGATCGGCTTCGCGGCGAACCTGATCGCAAACGACGACCACAAGCAGGCCGCGGAGGTGCTGGAGATCGTCCTCGGCGACGATCCGAACATCCCGCAGGCGCAGTTGCTGCTCGCTTCCGCGTATCGAAAGACGGGACGGCCCGCCGAGGCGAAGGCGATTCTCGATGCGTACCTCAAGCAGGACGCGGGGAACGTTCGTGCGCTCATCGCGATGGCGGAGTTGCTCGCGGACGAAGGGCGTCACGCGGAGATGGTTGCGATCTGCAAGCGCGCGCTGGCTGCGGACGATCAGAACTCGCGCGCGTACGAGTTGATGGCCGACGTCTACATGGCCGACGACGATCACGCGCAGGCGCTGCCGCTGCTGCGGAAGGCGGTCGGCATCCAACCGAAGTTGAGCCGCAGTCGATTGAATCTCGCCGCGGCGCTGATCGTCGCGGGAGAGCTGGTCGAGGCGGAGCAGCATCTGAACGCGATCGTGACGGAGTATCCGAAGTTCCCGCTGGCCCACTTCCACATCGCGTTGCTGCGCGAGCGGCAGCGACGGCCGCTCGAGGCGCGGAAGGAGTACGAGGCGGAGCTCGCGAATCAGCCGCGCTCCGTCGTCGCGCGCTTCAACCTCGGCGATCTGCTCTTGCGTCTGGGTGATTCGGCCGGCGCCGCGAAGCAGATGCGTGTGTTGATTCAGCAGGAGCCGGAGAGCGCGCGACCGTACCTGCTCCTCGGGCAGGCACTGCTCACGCGCGGCGAGCTCGGCGAGGTGGAGCGCCTCGCGCGCGCGGGACTGGATCGCGCGAGGGAAGCGGAGCTCAAGGCGTTGGGCTATTTCCTGCTGGCGGATGTGTACTCGCGGCAGGGGAGGCGCGCCGAGCTGCGCGAGGCGGTGGCGAACGGAAATCGTTATCGCGCGATGATGTGAGGCAGACTAAGCAGAATGCTCGCATTTCGCCAACGCACCAGGGAACGACCAGAGGCCTCCGGCGGGCCGGCACGGCCGGCAGCGCTGGTCGAAGCACGTGCGGTCGCGAGACGCGCACTTCGAGCGACAGGCGTACGTTTAGGCTAGGCCAACAAGCGCTGCCGCCCGTGGCGGCCCGCCGGAGGCCCTTCGTCGTCCTTGGGGTATGTGGGCGGAGTGCGAGTGTCCTGCTTAATGTCTGGCTGCGCGCCGCTTCGTCTCGATCGGCGACCACGCGTTTCCCGACATCACCAGCAGGCATTGCAGCGTCACGCTGTCTTCGTAGTAGTCCTCGTGGCGTGTGCGCACCACTTCGTAGATGTCGTTCAGCCACTGCTGCTGCGTGGCATCCGTCATCGCGGCGACGCCGATCGGTGCGGCGAAGAAGATCGTGAAGTAGTCGCGGTCGGGGAGGGGCGTTCCGTCGAGTCGATATCCGCCGCGGAGCCGCAACGGATCGCCGCCCGTCGCGGTGCGCGCCCAGTTCGCGATGCGGCGCGCCTGCTCGCGTGACGTGCGATCGCCGTGAAGAACCGCGTCCGTGCCGAGACGCCATGGATCGCGGCCGGCGTTGTAGCCGTAGTCGCCGTCGCTGGACGCCTCGAGAAAATGCGGCGGCGCGGGTGCGCCCGCGACGACGAAGTCGGGGAGCAGACCGGTGCCCGGACTGTAGTTCTTCTGCAGGCTCTCGACGAGCGCCTGCGTTGCCTTCACGACCTGGGTCCAGCCGAACGCGCGGAAGTGCGCGGGCATGAAGTCCGACGTGCGCACGCTGTACTCGTTGTACGTCGAGCCGTTCGGATCGACCCAGTCGCCGAGCATCGGCAGGTTGCTGCGCGGGCCGATGTTCGAAGCGAACATGCCCGCGATCACTTCGCGCGCGCCGCCGCGATAGTCGGCGTCGCCATCGCTGCCCCACTGTGCGTGCGCGAGGAGCAGTCCGTACGCGATGTCCGCGTCGCCGTCGAACGCGCTCGCGTCTTTTCCCGGCGGCACCTGCCAGCTCATGAGACGCGGGTCGACGCGGCTCGGATATTTCCGCGCGAAGCACCAAAGGCCGTCGAAGATGCGCTGCGCGTCGGGATCGTGACCGGCCATCATCGCCACGATCACCATCCCGAAGCCCTGTCCCTCCGATACTGTGCGCCCGGGATTCGTGCTGCCGAACGAGACGCGATAGAGGTCGTCCGCGGTCTTGATGAGGAACTTCGATTTCCAGACGTCGTAGTACGCGCGCACGTCGTCGTCGAGTTGAGCCTGCGTGCGATGGCTCGGCAGGATCGTTCCGGCCGCGTAGCGCGTGTGATGAGGGAACGGCCGTCTCGGCGCGGCGGCGCTTCCGTCGAGCGTCAGGAGCAAAACGAAGAGCACGCCGATCGAGCGGAGCATGTTTGAATACTACGCGATGAATCTTCGAACGATCGCTATCGGCGTCGCCGTGCTCGCCGCGGGTTGCCGGACGGCGCAGCCGCGCATCATCGCGTACGTCTACAAAGACGCGGAGATCGCGCGCATCAGCGCCGAGAAGCTGACACACATCAACTACGCGTTCGCCCTGGTGAGCGAAAACGGCGAGGTCGTGCTCGCGGATCCGGACGCCGCGCGCATCGCGCAGATGCAGTCGCTCAAGGCGAAGAATCCGCGGTTGAAGATTCTTCTGTCCGTCGGCGGCTGGGGCGCGGACCATTTCTCCGACGCCGCGCTCACCGATGCTTCGCGCAAGAAGTTCGCGGCGAGCGCGGTCGCGTTACTGAAGCAGCACGCGCTCGACGGCATCGATCTCGACTGGGAGTATCCCGGGCAACCCGGTCCGGGAATCAAGTACCGCGCGGAAGACAAACGGAACTTCACGCTGCTGCTGCGAGAGATGCGCGAGCAGCTCGGCAATCGCGCGTTGCTCACGATTGCGTCCTCGGCGGGGGAGTACTTCGAGCACACGGAGATGGACAAGCTGCACGTCCATCTCGACTGGATCAACATCATGACCTACGACTTCGCCGGCAGCTGGACGCCGACGACCGGACATCACGCTGCGCTGTACAACGAGAACGGTCCCTCGGGGGAATCATTCGTGCGGCAGCATCTCGCGGCCGGCATTCCGCCATCGAAGCTCGTCCTCGGCGTGCCGTTCTACGGACGCGGATGGACCGGAGTGCATCCCGAGAATCACGGATTCGCGCAGAAGTGGACCAGCGCGGCGGAGTTTCCGTGGTCCGAGTTGTCGACGCAGACGGGATTCGAGCGCCACTGGGATCCGATCGCGAAAGCGCCGTTTCTCTGGAACCCGGAGTCGCGGACGTTCGTCTCGTACGACGATCCGGAGTCGCTGAGGATCAAAGCGCAATTCGTGCGCGAGCACGGCCTCGGTGGGCTCATGTACTGGGAGCACAGTCACGATCCGAACGAGGAGTTGCTGGACGTGCTCGTTCAGGGTGTTGGCGCTCATCGATAGTATGGATCGAACGCGTCCTCGCTCTTGCGCGACATCTCTTTGATCTGCTCATCGACTCGCTGCTGGGCATACAGGATCATTGCTCTCGGCTTGCCCGACAATGCACCACCGAGCCAGAGGGAATCGTCGCGGAACGTAAGCAGAAGTGGAGTGGCCGAGTCGAGCACGGCCTGGAGCAAGCCCCACGCATAGCTCCCGCTTGCGCCTCGGAGCTCGCCGAGCAACTCGGTGACACGCCTGTTGTGGAGGTGCATCCGCAGGCCACCCAGAGCGAAAGCCCTGACCATCGCGTCCGGCTCGCGAAGCGCCAATCTGCGCAGACAGGCATCCTCGAAGTCGTCGAGCCAACCAGCCACCTGACACCCGGCTGCTCGCTCATACGCATCGGAACTGGCGAGCATCGCTTGGACACGTCCCGACAAAACTAGATCGGATTGGACGCGTCGGAGTGCACGGCAGATGTACGCGCGGGCCAGCGTTATCCGCTCAATGATCAATCGTTGACAAAGGACGTCGACGCCGCGAGAAGGATCGATCTCAATCAGTAGATCCGCGTACGAGCCGCGGTTCGCCTCTGACGACGCAAGAGCCGCCGATGCGGCATCGAATGCTGCGCCCGGCCGATGGTGTGACAGTCCGCGAATTGCACCCACGCGGTCATCCGCATCGGCCGAAAACGCCTCTTGATGCAGAAAGTCGAGAACCGTCGATTCCTGGAAGTACCCCACCGCGTCGTAGAGTCGTGTCGTCGGGACAAAAAGGCGCCGCCTCGGCGATTCTACGAACTGCCAAACGAGACGCGCCAAACCATGTCTCTTCTTCGCCGTCACCAACCATGCCGCGATCCACACCAAATCATCACTGATTCGCGCAAGATCAAGCTTCTCAAGATGCGATTCCAGCACATCGAGCGCCTCCTCCGTGCCGATGGCGCGCAGAACACTAGCAACTTCCTCGGGCTCCTGAGAGAGACCGATCTTCAGTGCCGCAACGACCGGGGTCGTGGCGCTAGTAAGGTGACGAATCGCGTGAAACGCCGCGGACTTGACGTCGTCGTTCGTTTCCGTTGCGACCTCCTCAATGAGTCGCTCGACGACATCAGACCTCGCGCTTAGACTAAGAAGATTGAACCGGCGCACACGCTCGGCCGGTCCAGATGCGTCGCGACTCAGAAGTCGCGAGAGCTGTACATCGTCGATCGGTGCCGACGCCTGCAACAGTTGAAGTAACTCTTGGCCGATCCAGAGATCCTTGTTCGTTTCGAGCAGGCTCACTACGACTTCGCGTTCGCCGAGGGCTGCGATCGCGAAAAGGGCATCCTCTGCGTGGTTGTTGGCTGATGTCGTATCAGCCAGACCAATCAGCAGTTCACGAGCCTCGGTCGACGGAGACGTCGCTGAGCTTCTGATATCGGAACGTGCCCAGTCACCTGGATTCTTCAATTGCAAAAGCACGAAATTAGACAGGGCGTCCCCGCCGATTCGGAGGAGCACCTGTTGGATTGCCCTGATGAAGAAGCGATCGAGAGTGTTCGCGTCATGCGGCGTGTACTGAGCGGCCAGCTTTACGAGAGAGTCCGCAAACGGCGCATTGGCTTCTTCACGCAGCGCTCGAAGGCCGGCGAGCGAATTCACTGAGCCGAGCACGCCGAGCAGGTGATCGACTTCACCCGGCGGCCGGTTGGGCTTCGGTACGCTGAGCTGATCGGAAATCAGGCGGTCGAGCCTCTTCACGACCGCCGCGATGATCGGCGGGTCGATCTGATTTTCGCCGCGAAAGTCCCATCGCAACGAGGCCGGAGAGACTTCCGATATTTCGAATCGTTTCCGGATCGCCTCGTGCGTTCGTGCCGTGTCCTGCAAGAGGAGCGGTGGCAGCCAGAACGAAGCCAGTGTTTCGACGCGATCCAGAGGGTCGTTTTCTATCATCGTGAAAACGCGAGCTCCGTCGATCGCCGCCAACGCTGCAAGCGCCTCGGCGGGGACAAAGTTGTCACCAGTGATAACCCAACCCGCGAGTCGATCGATCTCCGCGGTGTCATCGTACCGATCGATGCACTGCAAGGCGCCGCGGGCACCCTGGCCGCCGAATCGCGCCAGAAACACGGACTTCACGTCGTGCCAGAGCGCAGCGCCTCGTTCATCTCCCAGCATCGAGACCATCCAAGCCAACGTCCGAAGTTCTTCGAGCGAGTCGGTGGTCTGCGTCGCGGTACGGATCCACTCCGGATTTTTCCGCACAGCCGCCATCAACGCGCGAAGCGCCCGTTCGCTTCGCCAATGTGATTGGGTGTCCTTCTCCGAAACGGCGTTTGCCTGCCTCTGCAGACGCCAGAGGCGATCAAGCGAACCGACCTGGGGCTGCGTGCGTGCTACGGAAAGGCCGGTGTCGTGGATCTGTTCGATCTCGCTCTCAAGCAACCCCACAACAACCGGCTCGGGAATCACCGCTTTCGACGCGATGCTGATGACACACTGCGAGACTGTGTGACGGCTGTGCCATTCACGCCCCTCCTCGCGCATCATCTGGTGCAACGCGGGAACGATGGCCGGCCCGATCGACGGAAGAAGCGTTTCGTAGAGCCCTCGATCGTGATCATCGGCACCATCCACGGCCTTGATCACCGCCACGATGACATCCGTGGCAGCATTGTTCTCTGCAAGAAGCCAGAGAACATCCATCGGGACGTAGCCTAAGAACAGCTTGCCGGGCGTCCGCTCCTCAACGTGGATCGCTGCCAGTCGGGAACTCAGTTCATCTACGTTCCATCGCCCGCGAGCAGTCCTCTCATACATTGTGCGCGCGATTGACCAGTTCGCGAATCGCTCATGAGCGAACTCGATGTCTGTCGATTCGAGTTCGCGCAGCCAGCCATGTCCGATGAGATGCTGCTGCGCGTCGTCGGATACAGCGATCCTATGCAGCACATCCTGCGGCCACGGATACAGCTCCGTTCCGTCCAACAACGTCTCGCCGAGTCGAAGGAGGATCCCGAGAGCTTGGCGGTGTCGCGTTCCGTCGTGCCCGTCGACAACGTCTTTCCAGAACGCATCAAACAACTCATATTCGTTCGCAGGCTTCCAGTCCGCATCCTGCGTGACGCGACAGTAAACGTCGGCGAGGATTGGTCGCCGCAGAAGCGAGACCACATCGTGCGGAACTTGCGCGATGCTCCGGCCGCGCTTCTTGAGGAACTCGTAGGTTTCGTTGACTGAAAGCTCTTCGACGGTCTGAATAGTGCATCGCAATGACAGAGCATTCTCGCTGATCTTCTTCCCAGCCGTCGCGTCAGCCGTGAACAGGAGGCGTACGTTCCATTCCGCCCATTCGAGCCGGAGCAACTGCTGCGCTTCTGCGGTGCCCGCGGTGATGTCCAGACACACCGTCAGCCATCGTCTACGATCTGCAAGGCCGACCAACTTGCTTTGGCGAATGAGCGATTCCCAGTCAATCGGCCTACCATGCCCGAGAAGCCGTTTCCACACTTCGTCGGCGGCGTGCTGCAACGCAGTGTCGATGCCATCGCGCGTGGAAACGAAAACAACGATCGCATCCGCTGCGAGGTCGCTTGCGACTTGTCCGGCAAGAGTCGTCTTGCCCGAACCGCTGTCACCCGCGAGACAGAAAATCGAGTCGCGGTCCGTCAACGACGCGGTGCGCCGGACGACCTGAGATGGGTCATGTCCAAGGCGTTTCAGGTTGGTCGCCAAGCGCTCCGATGCAACATCGCGAGTCGCCGGCAAATCGGCGAGCGACATCGCCGGGAGATCGACTCGACGCAGTAGCGCGGGAAGCGTGAACGTCTGCGGTCCGTTTCCCGCGAGTTGCAGCAGCAAGCCAAACAGCTCGCGTGCCTTCCCCGTAACGTCTTCGGGGGCGTCAACGTATCCGAGAAGACGCTGCTCGACGCGCTGGGCCAAGTCGTCGAACTTCTCCTCCGATCGAATATTGAAGCGCGACAGAAGTGACCAGACGCGACGGTACGCATCAAGCGACGGCGGCGCCTCCGCCGTGACCAGTCGCGCAATCTGGTCAAAGAACGCCCGATCGGTGATCCGCTCGCCCGAAGGGAAGTATCGGCGCTGCGTTCCATCATCCAGAACTGCCAGCGGGTCGTCGGGAACGAAGTCCCCACTCAGTTCGCGAAAGAACCTGCGGGCCTCCTTGATGTCACCCTCACGGCCCTCGGTGATCAGCAGGTACTCGGACGGCGGGCTGGGTTCGTTCGGAACGGCGCGGTAGAGATCGCGCAACACGTCGTCGATGATCTCGTTGAGCGACCAGGTCCGATAATCGCCGCGCGCCTTGAACTGCATTACGGTTCGACGCTGAGCACTCGCTGCGATGGCATCGCCTCCACCTCCGCGAGGCTCGATCGTCAGCGTGACAGTGTCGGGATCGTCGATGTCTCCTCTCGACGAGATCGTGAACGAAGCGTCGATCGTCCCGAGCGCTTGATAGAGAATGCCGTAATGAGTTGCCGCACCGCCGGGCTGCGTCATCGAGGTTCCGGGCAGCGATTTCGCTATCGTGCCGAAGAGCGACGATTGTAGCGTCTTGACGGGCTCGCCCTTTCAGGGCGTGGGTAGACAGACGTCGACGACCATGAAGGTCAGCCCAGTAGGTCCCCTCGGTGTTCGGCACGGCAGCGAGGATGAGTTCTCAGGACGTCCGCGGAGTCGCAAGTCTCAAAGAAGGTGATTGCCACCCTCCTTTGAGACCTTGAGACTTTGCGGCTCCGTGTTGGTGCGCGTGACGCCGTCACTCGGGACACATCGCCGCGGAAGTCCCCGGCAGCAGCTCGATGTCCGCGAAGCGCAGCGTCATCTCGCCCACGGTGCTCACGCGGAACGGCGTGGTGACGCGGCTCATGTCCGCGCCGTTCGCGGCGAAGCAGCGCAGCGGGACGAAGATCGTGTGCCATTGGTGCAGTGCGAGTCCGTTGAGCGTTGCAGTGATGTCGACGTCGCCGGCGCACATCTCGCCGCAGCCGACGCTCAGCCACACCGGCCTTGTCGGACGCTTCTCCACCATCACATCGATCGCGAGAGACTTGCCCATGTTCGTCTCGAGCGTGAGCGAGACCGGCTTGCCGTTGATCGACACCTCGCGATTCGCGCCGCCGGGCCATGCGAGCACGAGGCGTCCGCCCGCTTCGTCCTGGCGCGCGATGCCTTCATCGACGCGGAGCTCGTTCGGTTCGACGTGCGCCGCGCTGAAGAACACGCGGCCCGGATCGACGCCGGTCAAGTCGACCGGGAGCCGCGGGAGCTCGACGCGATCGTTGTAGGTCAGGCCGAAGCCGAGAGGGAACAGCGGATCGTATCCAGCGTCGCCGTGATTGAGCACGACTTGCGTCGGCAGCTTCGGCCAGGAGAACGAGAGCTTGCCGCGAAAATCGTGACGCACGGCGCCGTCGGGCGCGGCGAACAGAACGTCCGCGACGCCGTTGCCTTCGCTGCCCGGCAGCCACGCGGCCACGAACGCATTCGACGCGTTGAGCAATGGATTCACCCACATCGGACGTCCCGACAGGAACACCGACACGACCGGAATGCCCGACGCGCGCAGACGGCGAAGGGTCAGCAGCGTCTGAGGGTTGTCGTGGACGATCGTCTTCTCATCGCCCTCCCACTCCGCGTACGGGTTCTCTCCGAACACGACGATCGCGACGTCGTGTGCTTCCTTGAATGTTCCGTCCGCGCTCAACGTCGCACGTCCGCCCGCCGCTTCTACGGTCGCGCGGATGCCGTCCCAGATCGACGTCCCGCTTGGGAACTGTTCGTTCGTCGTGTCCGAGCCCTGCCACGTCACCGTCCAGCCGCCGGCCTGCTTCGGGATGTTGTGCGCGCCGTCGCCGGTGACGAGGACGTTTTTGTTCGGACGGATCGGCAACAAGCCGTCGTTCTTCAGCAACACGATCGATTCGCGCACGGCCTGCCGCGCCACGGCGCGATGCGCGGGCGATCCGAACATCTCGGACTTGCCGCCGAGGGGACGCTGCGAAGGCTTGACGTTGGTGAAGACGCCGGCGCGCATCTTCACGCGCAGGATGCGGCGTACTGCATCATCGAGCCGCGCCATCGGAATCTCGCCCGCCTTCACCTGCGCGACGATGTTTCCGTGCAGCGCCTTCCAGTCGTCCGGCACCATGAACATGTCCAGCCCCGCATTCAGCGCGGCGGCGCAACTGCCGTTCGAGCAGCCGGGGATCTGTCCGTGCACGTTCCAGTCGCCGACGAGAATGCCGTCGAAGCCGAGGCGACCTTTGAGGATGTCGGTGAGGAACGCGCGGCTGGCGGCCATCTCGACGCCGAACCAACTGCTCTGCGAGATCATCAGCGTCTGCACGCCCGACTGCAGCGCGCCGAGGTAGCCCGCGGCGTGGATATCGCGCAGCTGCTCTTCGGTCGCGATGTTGTTGCCCTGATCTTTTCCTTCGACCGTTCCGCCGTCGCCGAGGAAGTGTTTCGCGCAGCCGACGACCTTGCCGCGGCCGAGGAACGCGGACGTGCGCGGAGCGCCCTGCAATCCTTCGAGCACCTTCGCCGCCGCGGCGCGAACGATCTCCGGATCCTCGGAGTACGTTTCATACGTGCGGCCCCAGCGGTCGTCGCGCGTCACCGCGACCACCGGCGAGAAGTCCCACTGGATGCCGGTCACGCTCATCTCCAGCGCGGTGATCTCGCCGATGCGCTTGATCAGATCGTAGTTGCGTGTCGCACCGAGTCCGATGTTGTGCGGGAAGACCGTCGCGCCGACGACATTGCTGTGGCCGTGCACCGCATCCGATCCCCAGATGATCGGGATCGCCTGTCCGCCGTCCGACGTATCGGTCGACGCCGCGTAATACGCGTCCGCGAGCGCGAGGTAGTCCTTCGGCTTCGCGTTGCGTCCGTCCGGCGCGCCGGGAAATCCGCCGCCGCCGTTGAGGACAGATCCGAGGTGATAGGTCCGGATGTCTTCCGGCGTGACCCTGGTGATGCTCGCCTGGATCACCTGGCCGGCCTTTTCCTCCAGCGTCATTTTGCGGAGGAGATCGTCGACGCGCTTCTCGATTCGCGCGTCGCGCGGCACCGCCGAAGGAAGCGCGGGCCAGACCTCGGGATGGACGGTTTGTGCGCTCAACGTGGCGAATGAGAGGATCAGGAATGGGATCACCGTCACTCGTTTCATCATCACCGTAGACGGTATCACTCGTGTCTGCTAAAACGAATCAGTACGAAGGAGGAAGCGTGATCCGACCGAGATTCCTTGCCCTGGTTCTCGTCTTCGCGGGGTGCGTGAATGCCCCGCAGGAAACTCCGGTCGCCGACAACTCCTCGACTTCTCCCGCCGCCAGGCCGGTCCGCATCGGCTTCTCCATGGACACCCTCAAGGAAGAGCGTTGGCAGCGCGACAAAGCGCTCGTCGAGCAGCGCGCGAAAGAGCTGGGCGCGGTGCTCGACGTGCAAGTCGCGAACGGCGACGACGCGGTCCAGACCAAGCAGTGCGACAACATGCTGATCAAAGGCGTCGACGTGCTGATCGTCGTGCCGCACAACGGCGAGATCGCGTCCTCGATCGTCGAGGCCGCGCATCGCAAGGGCGTGCCGGTGATCGCGTACGACCGGATGATCCGCAACGCCGATGTCGACCTGCACGTCGCGCACGAGCAGGAGAAGATCGGCGAGATGCAGGCTCAATACGCATTGGATCGCGTGCCGAAGGGCAATTACGTGCTCATCGGCGGCGCACCGACCGACTACAACGCGCTGATTCTCCGCGACGGCCAGTTGCGCGTGCTCAAGCCGGCCATCGATCGCGGCGACATCAAGATCATCTCGCAGCAGTTCGCGAAGGACTGGCGTGCGGACGAGGCGTTGCGCATCACCGAAGATGCGCTGACGCGGACCGGGAAGAAGCTCGACGCCATCGTCGCGTCGAACGACGGCACGGCCGGAGGCGCGATCTCCGCGCTCGAGGCGGCGCAGCTCGACGGAAAAGTGCTCGTCACTGGTCTCGACGCGCAGAAGGACGCGCTGCAGCGCGTCGTGGCCGGCAAGCAGACCATGACCATCTACACGCCGATCGAGCCGCTGGCGTTCGGCGCCGTCGAAGCGGCGATCAAGCTCGCGCGCAAAGAGCCGATCGCCGCGCCGCACAAAATCAACAATGGGAGGCTCGACGTCCCGTCGATCCTCTACGACTCGGTCGCCGTCGACAAAACGAACATCGACGCGACCGTCATCAAGGACGGGTATCACAAACGGGAGGACATTTACTGATGAGCGAGCGTGGATTGCGTGCAGTGCTGAGTGCTGAGTGCTGGGTGCTGAGTCACACCCGCCCACGACACATCGAGCCCGGGAGGGCGGGACTCAGCACTCAGCACTCAGCACTCAGCACTGTTCTTCTCGTCCTCCTCCTCACCGCCTGCGTCAATGCGCCCAAAGAGACGCCCGTCGCCGACACCGCGAGCGCCGCGGCCGATCGCCCCGTGCGCATCGGCTTTTCGATGGACACGCTGAAGGAAGAGCGCTGGCAGCGCGACAAGGCGCTCGTCGAACAACGCGCGAAGGAAGTCGGTGCCGTGCTCGACGTGCAGGTCGCGAACGGCGACGACGCCGTGCAGACGAAACAGGCCGACAACATGCTCATCAAGGGCGTGGACGTGCTCATCGTCGCGCCGCACAACGGCGAGATCGCGGCGTCGATCGTCGAGGCCGCGCATCGCAGGGGCGTTCCGGTCATCGCGTACGATCGCCTGATCCGCAACTGCGACGTCGACCTCTACATCTCCCATCAGGTCGAGAAGATGGGAGAGATGCAGGCGCAGTACGCATTGGATCGCGTTCCGAAAGGCAACTACGTGCTGATCGGCGGGTCGCCCACAGACTACAACGCGATCCTTCTTCGCAAGGGCCAGATGAACATCCTGAAACCGGCCGTCGACCGCGGCGATGTGAAGATCATCTCCGAGCAGTTCGCGAAGGAATGGCGCGCGGACGAGGCGCTGCGCATCACCGAAGACGCGCTGACGCGGACGGGAAAGAAAATCGACGCGATCGTCGCTTCGAACGACGGCACCGCCGGCGGAGCGATCTCCGCACTCGACGCGGCCGGTCTCGCGGGCAAGGTGCTCGTCACCGGACAGGACGCGCAGAAGGACGCCGTGCAACGCATCGCCCGCGGCACGCAGACGATGACGGTCTACAAACGGATCCAGCCGCTCGCGTTCGGGGCCGTCGATGCCGCGATCCTGCTCGCGCGCAAGCAGCCGGTCGCGACGACGGACAAGATCAACAACGGGAAGATCGACGTGCCGGCGATCCTCTTGCCGCCCATGGCGGTCGACAAGGACAACCTCGAGGCCACGATCATCCACGACGGCTACCACAAGCGCGAAGACATCTATCCATGACGCTCCTGGAGATGCGCGGCATCACCAAGACTTTTCCTGGAGTCCGCGCGCTCGATGGGGTTTCGTTCGACTTGCAGGCGGGCGAGATCCACGCGCTCGTCGGCGAGAACGGCGCGGGCAAGTCGACGCTGATGAAGATCCTCGCCGGCGTCTATCCGCATGGCACCTACGACGGCGAAGTGCTCGTCGACGGCCAGCCGCGTCATTTCAAGCGCGTGACCGACGCAGCGCACGCAGGGATCGCGGTCGTGCACCAGGAGCTGTCGCTCGTACGCGAGCTTTCGATCGCCGAGAACATCTTCCTCGGACGCGAGCCGCGCCGCTTCGGCGTCATCCGTTCCGAGGAGCTGTTCAGCCGCGCGACGGCGGTGCTCGAGGAGCTGCACCTCGCGATGGAAGCGCACGTCCCGGTCGGCTACCTCGGCATCGGCCAGCAGCATTTGGTCGAGATCGCGAAGGCGCTCACGCCGTTCAGTGGAACGCCGGCGTCCTCGCCGGCTGGCCCGCCGGCGTCCCGCGCCGGCGTTCTGCGGGGCGGCGAGGACGCCGCCCGGCCAGCCGGCGGGACGCCAGCGCTCCACATGTCCGCACGCATCCTGATCCTCGACGAGCCGACTGCCGCGCTGACCGAAAGCGAAGCGGAGATCCTGTTCGCGATCCTCGAGCGCCTGCGCGCACGCGGCGCGGGCATCGTCTACATCTCGCACAAGCTCGATGAGGTGTTCCGTTTGTCGGATCGCATCACCGTGCTGCGCGATGGACGCTGCGTCGGCACCGAGGCGGCGTCCGCGCTCGACAAGCCGCGCGTGATCGCGCGGATGGTGGGGCGCGACATCGGCGAGGTGTTCCCGATCGCGGAACGCGCGCCGGGCGAGGTCGTGTTCGAAGCGCGCGGCGTTACGGTCGAAGATCCGAACGTGCCGGGCAAGCTGCTCGTCGACGACGTGAGTTTCGTCGTGCGCCGCGGCGAAGTCCTCGGCATCGCGGGACTCGTCGGTGCCGGCCGGAGCGATCTGCTGATGGCGTTGTTCGGCGCGCATCCCGGGACGAAGAAGGGCGTGACCGTACGCCATCCGTGGGACGCGATCGCGCAGGGGATCGCCTTCGTCACCGAGGATCGGAAGCGGTACGGGCTCATGCTCGATCAGAGCCTCGTGCACAACATGACCCTCGCGTCGCTGCGCCAGACCAGCCGCGTGCTGACCGACGACGACGCGGAGACCGCAGCGGGCGAGCGCGCGATGAAAGAGCTGCGCATCAAAGCGACGTCGGTGCTCATGCCGGTGGAGACGTTGTCGGGCGGCAATCAGCAGAAGGTCGTGCTCGCGAAGTGGCTGATGACCGGCCCGAAGGTGCTCTTCCTCGACGAGCCGACGCGCGGCATCGACGTCGGCGCGAAGCAAGAGATCTATGCGCAGATCAATCGCCTCGCGAGTGAAGGACTCGGGATCGTCCTCGTCTCGTCGGAGCTGCCGGAAGTGCTGGCGATGTCGGACCGCGTGATGGTCCTGCACGAGGGACGAATCACCGGCGAGTTCACGCGCAACGAGGCGAGCGCGGAGGCCGTGATGAGCTGCGCAACGGGAGAGGCGGTGGTGGCTTGAAGCTGCGTGCGTACGCGCTCCTGTTCGCGCTCGTGACCATCTGGCTGCTGTTCCAGTGGCTGACG